>NZ_JAAVJS010000001.1:0-323129 GCF_012037625.1 Tamlana crocina | reverse complement strand
TTAAAAAATCATCGTTCAGAAAATCTTCTTTCTTCATAAGTGTATAAAATTTAAAATTAAACAAAAAAAAATATCGAGGGTTGCAACCCTCGATATTTAAACTTTACACACTTAGTGAGATACTGCCTGTAAAAACAAACTTTCCATACTCTCTATATTAACATTCTTAAAAAAAGGTTTTCTTCTGTGCTTTATCTTAATCTCTATATTTTAATTTTTAAGACTATAAGTTTACAATAATACTTACTAATTGTATGGAATATTTTTAAGGTTGGTGTCTTTTAAATTTATGTAATTTCTTCAGAAGTAATAAAGTCAATTCAATTATAGAAAGCCTAATTGCTTAAATGATTTATTAAGCACTTTTGCATCATCTACTTCCAGCCATTTGTCTAGAACCGTTGCGTAAATTGTTCTAAAGTCTATTTCGAATTTTAAATCGCCATTTTCATCTAAATCGGTTAAACTGCCCATGGCGTTATACAGGCCTTGTTTTTTTAGGTTTTTGCCAATTATAAAGACGTTGTTTGCGGTACCGTGGTCTGTGCCCACACTGGCGTTTTGTTTTACACGACGGCCAAACTCTGAAAACGTTAAAATCAAGGTGTCCTTAAAGGTGTTATTAGCTTTTAAATCTTCTACAAAAGCTTCTATACTTTCGGCGTAGGTCTTTAGCAATCGGTTTTGTTTGTTCAATTGGTTAACATGCGTATCGAAACCGCCCAAAGAAGTATAATACACTTTAGTATCTAAATGCGAATTAATAAATTGTGCCGTAATTTTTAACTGTTTGGCAAAACCGTTGTTAGGGTATTCTTTTCGTGAACGCACGGTTTTGCTCGTTTTGTAAATATATTTCGCAGACGATTCGGCCGCAATCATGGATTTGTACAAATAACCCAGATTATGTTCGCTTAAATGCACATCGTTGTTGTGGATATTATCAAAAAATGGGTCTTTAGACATGTTGTACAAGGCTTTGGCGTCTTGGGTAGCAATAGCATTAAAATGGTTGCCTTTCATGGCCAAGGATAAACTATCATCAATTTCTATTGCCGAATGGGGGTGTTTTCCATATTCGTCCAAGTAACGCCCAATCCATCCACTTTGAGAATACTCATCGGAATCACTTGCCGTTTGCCAAATATCCATCGACCTGAAATGCGACCGATTCGGGTTGGGATAGCCCACGTTGTTGATTATGGAGAGATATCCGTTATCATACAAGCGTTTCAACGGTGCTAAATTTCTATTCAGGCCTACTTCATCATTTAATTTTATAATGTCTTTTTGAGAAATACCCAACGTAGGCCGCACTTTATAATACAAATCATTCCGGAAAGGCACGACGGTATTCAACCCATCGTTTCCGCCCGACAGTTGCACAATTACCAAACGCTTATAACCCAATTTACTGCTTGCTACTTCCTCGAAAGCCCGAACAAAACTCGGCACAAAAAAGAGGCTACTGGCTAACGACGACTGTTTTAAAAATTTTCTTCTGTCCATAACTAACACATTTGATATTCGGGTAACGACATAAGTTGTACGCAGTATTCCTGTTTAGAAACTTTCTCTAAACTATTTAAATACTGTTTTGCCGCCGGATTCACCTTGCAGGCCAAGACATATTGCTCTAAATCTTCAATATTTACATTCTTGAAATTTGTGTTGAAATACTCCCAATCGCTTTCGGCCCTTATTCTTTTAAAAACGTTTTTAAAGGCTTCCTTTTTTATTTCCATTCGCTGATCTTCACGACCCGCTTTCGTTTTGGAAATGTAAGCGCCGTTCAACAACAACGACGGCAACTTTAACCGCAAAACGATGGTATTGCTGTCAATCCAATTTTTACCACCTTTCCAACCTGCTACGTTGGGCGGGCGCAATAAAATTTGTCCGAGTAGTTTTTGAAGATAAAGCAACTGCTTGTGGTTGTTAAATTCGACGGGAACCAAATTGCTCAACCCTACTAAAAATTCGATGGGCGACTTAATTTTAGTGCCAATATTGGCCTCATCATAAAACCAATCGGCCATAAAAACATGGCGCATTAGGTTCTCAATATTGTAATCTTTGTAGAACACATCAGCCATTTCAGCAACATGGTTTTCATCGATCACATCGTTTACAAAATAGCGGTATATTTTTCGACAAACATACTTGGCACACTGTTTTTGCCTTAAAATAATGTCAACAATATCATCACCCGTAAAACGCCCTGTTTCACCTAAAAAGGTTTTTACGCCTTCGTCATGCTGACGCTTTCTAAAAGCAAAATCGCCCACAAAATTGTGGCCGTAACCCGTAAAGGCCCGAGCACTTTCTTTTATATCGTTTTCGGAATAATGCCCCACCCCGAGTGTAAATAACTCCATAAGCTCGCGGGCAAAATTCTCGTTGGGCCTCTGCTTTTTGTTTTGCTTAGTATTGAGGTATTTGGTCATGGCAGCTTCTTTAGAAATAGCCTTTACAAAATCGCCGAAATTCCCAAGCGCGTGTATCCGAAGTATATTGTTGAATTTTTGAATATACACCACACTATTGTCTTCGCACACAAAATGATTGGCCCAAAACAGCGTCATTTTTTCTCGTAAAAGCTCAGACGGATGCTTAAGCCGTTCTACCCATGCCACATTTAGATCTACTTGCTTTTGGCGACTTATTTTTTGAAGTTTTTGGCGCATTTCCTTATCCGGTTGCCCTTCCATCATTCTTGAAAACGCGGTTTTGAGTTCCGAAATATCAACCTCAAGCGGTGTTACGTATTTAGATTGACTCAAAAGATTCCCTACAATTTCCGCTCTGGGATTTTTAGACAATTCTTTTAATGTTTCGGGTAAAATACCGAAACCCGCCCGACGATATAAATGCTGAATATGAGAAGTTTCCATAGGCTAAACATTTTACAAAACCAACAACCGACTCTATAACCCTTTAGACTAGAAGATATTAAAATGGTTTAAACGAGCTAAAAATTAGCACCTTACAAATCAAACTTTATCCCCTGCGCCAATGGCAATTCGGTAGTATAATTAATAGTATTGGTTTGGCGGCGCATGTAAACCTTCCAAGCGTCGCTGCCACTTTCGCGACCACCGCCCGTTTCTTTTTCGCCACCAAAAGCACCACCTATTTCGGCTCCAGAAGTGCCAATATTAACGTTCGCAATGCCGCAATCGCTTCCTGCGTGAGAAAGAAAACGCTCGGCTTCACGTAAATTGTTGGTCATAATGGCAGATGATAATCCTTGCGCCACACCGTTCTGAATATCAATGGCGTTTTCAACACCGCCCGAATATTTCAATAAGTATAAAATAGGCGCAAAAGTTTCGTGCTGAACAATTTTAAATTCAGGCTTACCCTCGGCAATGGCAGGTTTTACATAGCATCCACTTTCATAACCCTCACCAGAAAGCACTCCGCCTTCAACGATAATTTTTCCACCTTCTTCAACCACTTTTTCTAAAGCTTGCTGATACATTTTTACAGCATCGGTATCAATTAACGGGCCAACGTGATTGTTTTCATCCAACGGATTTCCAATGCGCAATTGCCTGTAAGCATCAACCACAGCATTTTTCACTTTATCATAAATACTGTCGTGGATAATCAGTCTTCGGGTTGAGGTGCATCGCTGACCTGCAGTGCCAACCGCCCCAAAAACAGCCCCAATAACCGTCATTTTTATATCGGCATCAGGCGTTACTATAATGGCATTATTTCCGCCCAGTTCCAATAAACTTTTTCCTAATCTACCAGCGACTTCCTGCGCCACGATTTTTCCCATTCGAGTGGAACCTGTTGCAGATATTAAAGGTATTCGAGTATCTTTCGTCATAAACTCTCCTACTTTGTAATCGCCATTGATTAAACAGGAAATGCCCTCCGGAAGATTATTTTCTTTAAGTACCTTGGCAATAATATTTTGACAAGCTATGCCACAAAGCGGTGTTTTTTCACTTGGTTTCCACACGCAAACATCTCCGCAAACCCAAGCTAAAGCGGTGTTCCAAGACCAAACGGCCACCGGAAAATTAAATGCAGAAATAATACCAACCACCCCAAGCGGATGATACTGCTCATACATACGATGCCCCGGGCGCTCACTATGCATGGTTAAACCGTGTAACTGACGTGATAAACCCACTGCGAAGTCGCAGATATCAATCATTTCTTGTACTTCTCCCAAGCCTTCTTGGTAGCTTTTTCCCATTTCATAAGACACTAATTTTCCCAGCGCTTCCTTTTTTTCACGAAGTTTATCGCCAAATTGCCGCACCATTTCACCGCGTTGCGGCGCTGGCACCATTCTCCAAGTTTTAAATGCCGAGGTAGCCGCTTGCATCACTTTTTCATAATCTTCGTTGGTGGTTGTTTTCACTCTTCCGATGAGTTTCCCATCAACAGGCGACACACTTTCAAGGACGCTTCCTGAGGAAGAAAAACTGTCGCACCCTGTTAAAGTCCCTTCATTTGTTTCCTTAATTCCCAATGCTTCAAGTGCTTCAGATATTCCAAAGTGAGCGGCAACCGTTTTCATTTATTATTGATTTTTTATTATTATTTGATTTATTTACGAATATAACAATTAAAAGTCGATTTTACTGGATTTAAACAAAATTGAAATCATTAACTTTATCTCCTTTAAAACTTTCCTTTATGAAGCTTAACCTTTATTTGATTTCATTTTTATTGATTGCCATGTCCTGCAAAAAACAAACGGAAACCGAACCGCCTTCGGAAGCTTCCGAAAAACCATCCTTTTCCATCGTCATTCATGGTGGTGCGGGCACTATTTTAAGAGAAAACATGTCCGAAGAAAAAGAAACCGAATACCGAAAAGTTTTGGAAGAAGCCATTAAAACAGGCCACACGATTCTAAAAAACGGAGGCACAAGTCTCGATGCCGTTGAAAAAACCATCAATATTTTGGAAGATTCACCACTCTTTAATGCAGGCCGAGGCGCGGTTTTTACCTTTGAAGGGACAAACGAGCACGACGCCTCAATTATGGACGGCAAAACCTTGAATGCTGGGGCTTCGGCAGGAACATCAACCGTAAAAAACCCAATCAATTTAGCACGTGCCGTAATGGAAAAATCGCCACACGTGATGCTTTCGGGCAAAGGCGCCGAAACTTTTGCCGAAGAACAAGGTTTGGAACTGGTTGACCCCAGCTATTTTTCCACCGAAAGTAAACTAAAATCGTTGGAACGCGTTAAAACCAAAAACGATGTTTCACTTTTTTATGATGACGAATTAAAAGCTTCAAAATTAGGAACCGTGGGCTGTGTAGCACTCGACAAAAACGGCAATTTGGCCGCCGGAACTTCAACCGGAGGCATGACCAACAAACGCTGGGGACGCATAGGTGATTCGCCCATAATCGGGGCGGGCACATATGCCAACAACAATACCTGCGCGGTGTCCAGCACGGGTTGGGGCGAATATTTTATCCGAGGGATGGTGGCTTACGATATTTCGGCACTGATGGCATACAAAAACTTGACCTTAAAAGAAGCCGCAAAGGAAGTCGTTCAAAACAAACTGCCAAATATCGACGATGGGCAAGGTGTTGGCGGCATAATTGCCATTGACAAAAACGGCAATATGGTTATGGAGTTCAACACACCCGGCATGTTTAGGGCAACCATGAACGATAACGGCGAACTTTATGTAGGGATGTTTAAAGACTAATAACAAATGGTATAATTTAAGAACAATTTAACAACCTGAAAAAAGCCGAGGGCCAAAATTTAATCGTAGCTTTATTAACAAGAAACATCTCACGCTTCCTTGAGGCTCATTTTCAATTTAATTCGTCAAACCATGCCATTAAGAAAATTTTTGGCTATCGTAGCTGTGCTTACGCTAGTCGCATCCTGCAAAAAAAAAGCAGTAGAAACCGACAACCTTTTTAAGTTTAGAGATTATATAAGTTACACCTCATCAGGTTTGGTTTCGGTAGTTGAGCCCATTCAAATTAATTTGGCTAACGATGTCGAGGGCTGGGAAATGGGGCAAGAAATTACTGATAAAATCGTATCTATCTCACCACATTCCGAAGGAAAACTAACAGTAGCTAACAAACACACACTAATTTTTACTCCAGATGAACCTCTAGAACCTGCAACAGAATACACTGTTTCAGTAAAGCTGAACAAGATTTACGACAACATCCCAAAAGGGTTTGAAGATTACACCTTTCAGTTTAAAACCATCACGCCAAATTTCAGTATCGTTACCAACAACCTGCAATCATACAGCAAAAACTGGCAGTATCTAGAGTCTATTTTACGTTCGGCAGATGTGATTAATTTAGAAGATGCTAAAAAATTGGTTGAAGCCACTCAAGACGGAAAAAATCTGTCCATTGTTTTTAATGAAAACAACACGCGTTCAAAAGTTTTTGAATTTAGAATTGATAGCATCAACCGAAAAATTGAGGACAGCGAAATTCTCGTAAAATGGAACGGAAAAGCTATAAAAGCTGATAATTCAGGCGAAAATAAAGTGGCCATTCCTGGGATTAACAACTTCACCATTATTGATGTAGATGTTATTCAATCGCCTGAACAATACCTTTCCATAAACTTTTCCGACCCATTAAAAAAACAGCAAAACTTTGACGGATTGGTCACTATCCAAAATGTAAAAAATCCAAAATATGTTGTTGATGGCAATGTGCTAAAAGTGTATCCAGACAGCAAGCTGGTTGGCAATATTCTGGTTGATGTGTTTCAAGGCATTTCCAACGATGAAGGCTTTAAACTCAAAAAACCGTTTTCCGAAAGTATTGCTTTTGAATCTCTAAAACCGCAAGTTCGATTAATCAGCAATGGTACCATTTTACCAAATTCACAAGAATTGAAATTCAACTTTGAAGCAGTAAATTTAAGTGCTGTTGATGTACGCATCATCAAAATTTTTGAAGACAATATTCTACAATTTCTTCAGGATAATAACCTCAACAGCAACAACGAATACAATATCAAAAAAGTTGGTCGTCGCATTGCCAAACAAACCATTCAACTACAAACTGCTGCCGAAAACACCGGAAAATGGAAAGCCTACAGCATCGATTTATCCCATTATTTTAAGGCTGATGCTGGCGCAATGTATCGCGTGGAATTGAGTTTCAACAAAAATTATTCGTTGTATGATTGTTCTGCAAGCACCTCTATTACCAATGCAGAAGATGATGAATACGACGATTATTACTACGAAGAAGACTATTATTACGAAGGCGATTACAATGAGACTTTTACCGAAGATGAAGAATTAAAGGAAGAAGAATATTGGGACAACCTCACGTACAGATACAGAAATTACACTTACAATTGGCGTGAACGCGATAACCCTTGTCACGAAGCGTATTACAACGAAAACCGTATCGTATCTCAAAATCTGTTGGGTTCAAACTTGGGTGTGATTGCCAAAAAAAGCACCAACAACTCCTACTATTTTGCAGTTACCGATATTTTAACCACCAATCCGGAAGCCAATGCGTCGGTTAAAATCTACAACTTTCAACAACAGGAAATCGCATCTTTATTTACCGACAAAGATGGACTCGTAACTATTGATGCCGAAAAACACGCGTCATTTGCCATTGTCACCAAAGGTGCCAACAAAACCTATATAAAATTGGCTGATGGCAATTCGTTGTCGTTAAGCAAATTTGATGTTTCCGGAAATAAGTTACAACGCGGACTTAAAGGCTACATTTATGGCGAACGTGGTGTGTGGCGACCTGGAGACACTCTGCATTTAACTTTTATGTTGAATGATGTTGCCAACAAACTCCCAAAAGGACATCCCGTAAAACTGGAAATCACAGACCCTAACGGCAAGTTGGTTTACAAAAATATTACTGCGGATAACCTCAACAATTTT
Source organism: Tamlana crocina (assembly GCF_012037625.1). NCBI lineage: Bacteria > Pseudomonadati > Bacteroidota > Flavobacteriia > Flavobacteriales > Flavobacteriaceae > Tamlana > Tamlana crocina. The sequence continues at coordinate 315,230 of NZ_JAAVJS010000001.1, read as the reverse complement.
TACACGTTCACTGTACCAACATCAACCGAAGATAAAACCGGAAATTACAACGCCAAAGTTTCAGTTGGAGGTGCAACATTTCATAAAGGACTGAAAATTGAAACCGTAAAACCAAACCGATTAAAACTTAAAGTCGATTTTGAAAACGATATTTTAACCAGCAACAAACCGCTTAACGGAACTTTAGATGTAAAATGGCTTCACGGAGCTGCTGGAAAAAACTTAAAAGCCGAAGTGAAAGCGAAATTCAGTACATCGTATTCAGGATTTAAAAATTATACCAATTACGTTTTTAACGACCCAACTCGCGAATTCAACACCGAAGAAATCAACGTGTTTGAAGGCAATGTAAATACCGAAGGTTTAGCAAGTATCAACAAAAAATTGGAAGTCGGCAAAAATGCTCCAGGCATGTTGAATGTACAGTTTTTGGTGCGCGCTTTTGAAAATGGAGGCAATTTCTCAATGGACGCGTTTGCCAAACAATACGCACCTTATGAGTCGTTTGTTGGATTGAAATCACCTAAAGGAAATGCCTACGGTTCGTTTTTTACAGATGAAAACCAAACCTTTGATGTGGTTGTAGTTGATAAAGAAGGTAAACCGATTAAACGTAACAATCTTGAAGTAAAAGTCTATAAAATTGAATGGCGTTGGTGGTGGAATTCCTCTTACGACAACCTATCGAGTTACGTATCAAGCACCTACCACAGACCGTATTTAGACACAAAAGTCAATACCGATGCCAACGGAAAAGGGTCGTTCAGCATAAAAATTCCGGACGATGAACGTGGTCGTTACCTCATTAGAGTAGTTGACCCAAAAAGTGGTCATGCCACAGGACGAACTGCTTATTTCTATAAAAACTGGTGGCAAAAAGCACCTTCAAACGATAAAGAAGCGGCTAAAATGTTAGTGTTTTCAGCTGATAAAGAACAGTACAATGTTGGCGAAACGGCAAAAATCACTTTTAATTCTGGTAACGAAGGACGTGCTTTGGTAAGTATAGAAAATGGTACTGAAGTTCTCGATTACAGATGGGTAAAAACCCAACAAGGCGAAACGGTTGTGGATGTTCCGATAACCAATATAATGGCGCCAAATGTGTTCGTTAATATTTCGTTGTTACAGCCACACGCTATTTCGGCAAACGATTTACCCATCCGTTTGTATGGCGTCATTCCAATTATGGTGGAAGACCCAAATACCAAGTTGGAACCTCAACTAAAAATGCCAGATGTGTTAAAACCAGAACAAGAATTTAAAGTTTCGGTTTCAGAAAAAAACAACAAATCCATGACTTACACTATTGCGATGGTGGAAGAAGGCTTGCTAGATTTAACGCGTTTTAAAACACCAAATGCTTGGGATGAATTTTACAAACGTCAAGCTTTGGGCGTAAAAACTTGGGATATTTTCGACGATGTTATTGGCGCTTATTCTGGCAGCATCGACCAAGTATTTGCCATTGGTGGTGATGGCAGCGCATTGGCTGGAAAAAACAAAAAAGCCAACCGTTTTAAACCTGTGGTTACCTATTTAGGGCCTTTTACTTTAAAGGCTGGCAAAAACAACACACACAGCATCAAACTGCCAAATTATATTGGTTCGGTTCGCACTATGGTTGTAGCTGGTAACAATACCAAAGAAGCTTACGGAAGCACCGACAAAACCGTACAAGTGAAAAAACCATTGATGGTGTTGGCTTCGCTTCCGCGGAAATTAAGCCCTGGCGAAAAAGTAACGCTTCCTGTGACTGTTTTTGCGATGGAAAACAAAGTAAAAAATGTCAATGTTAGTTTGAAATTAAGTGACGGAATTTCCGTAGTTGGTGCGCAAACCCAAAACTTGAGTTTTGCAAAACCCGATGAACAAATGGCATATTTTGAACTCGATGTCAGTAAAGCAAAAGGTATCAATACCGTTGAAGTCATTGCTACTGGAAATGGTGAAAAATCGACTTACAAAGTAGAGTTGGATGTGGTGAATCCGAATCCAATTACTTCAAAAGCTATCGATAAAACTTTAGAAGCTAAAGCTACAGAAACATTGGATTTTTCAACCTTTGGCGTTGCAGGAACCAACAGTGCAACGGTAGAATTTTCAACCTTGCCTCCAATGGATTTCTCACGCAGACTGCAATATTTAATTCAATATCCTCACGGTTGTTTGGAGCAAACTACTTCGGCTGTATTTCCGCAGTTATTCTTGAGTGATATTTTCGATTTAACTTATGATAAAAAGCAAAATATTCAATCCAATATTGAAAATGGCATTAAAAAATTAGCCCATTTTCAGCAGCCAAATGGCGGAATGAGTTATTGGATGGGAGAAAACACCGCTAACGATTGGAGCACGAGTTATGCAGGACATTTTATGCTGGAAGCCGAAAAGAAAGGTTTTGTGTTGCCGCTAACTTTCAAAAGCAATTGGTTAAGTTATCAAAAACAAGCTGCTCGCGATTGGAGACCAAGTTACAGAACTTACAATTCCGATTTAGCGCAAGCCTACCGATTATACACTTTGGCATTGGCTGGCGAACCCGATTTAGCCAGTATGAACCGTTTGCGTGAGTTTACCGAAATTTCCAACGAAGCCAAATGGCGTTTGGCAGCAGCATACGCCTTGGCAGGACAAAAAGAAGCGAGTGAAAGCATTTCACAACGTGCCAATATTAATTTTCAACCACCTCGATACAACTATTACACTTATGGTTCAGTAGATAGAAATAGAGCCATGGCTTTAGAAACTATGGTCTTGACCAAAAATCCAAAACAGCGTGAATTAGCGCAATACATTGCCAAAGAACTATCTGGAAATCGTTGGATGAGTACCCAAACCACAGCATACAGTTTATTGGCTATGGCAAAAATGGTAGAAGTCAATGGCGGAAAAGCTTTGAACATAAGCTATACCAACAATGGCAAAACCGAAACCATAAACACCAAAAACGCCATTGCGCAACGCGAACTCAGCGTTATTGACGGCAATAATGCACTTTCATTCACCAATAACATTGACAATGTGGTGTATGTGCGTGTACTGAATTCAGGGAAATTACCTTTAGGTGAAGAAATTGTAGAACAACGCGGATTAAGCGTTTCGGTGCAATACAAAGATTTAAAAGGCAACAAAATTGATGTTTACAAACTGCAACAAGGTCAGGATTTTGTGGCAACAGTTAGCGTTAGTAATCTTAAAAATGAAAACGTGAACGATGTGGCATTAACGCAAATTTTCCCTTCTGGTTGGGAAATCGTCAATACACGTTTTACTGATTTTGGTGACACCACAACAAGTCAAGCACGTTATACCGACATAAGAGACGACCGCGTGAATTTCTATTTCGATTTAGGTAAAAAAGGAAAACATAGTACCAAAACCTTTAACGTGATGTTGAATGCGTCCTATTTAGGAACCTATTATTTACCAGGAATTCAAGCCGAAGCGATGTATGATAATGAGTATTTAGTGAGGACTAAAGGGCAATGGGTAACTGTTGAGAATTAAATGAAAGAACCTCCTCGACTTCAGTTTTTCAGAAAAACTGAAGCCACTCCTCCTTGCAAGGAGGAGAGTAAAAATTGAGAGTAAAACAAACTAAAGGATAAAAAACAAGATAGCAAACAAACCCAGCTCCTTCACTATTAGGGAAGGTGGATTTGATTTCAAAAGAGAAATCAAAGACGAAAGGGTTAATTGGAAGTGTTAAATCAACCAAATTTTTAGCTTCTGAAAAAATATTATGAAAGCAAATGAAATATTAAAACATACCATACATAGGCCTTTTGAAGTTCATTCACGCTCTTGGAAATTTTACCAAGAATGGAACAAAGCCATTTTTTTACATTGGGAAGTTACTCCAGAGCAAATAACTCCTTTTCTACCTAAAGGCATATCGGTAGATACGATTCATGGGAAAACCTGGGTGAGTTTGGTGGCTTTTAATATGAATAATATTGGTGTAAGAAGTTTACCTAAAGTCCCACACATATCAGATTTTCATGAGATAAACATACGCGTTTATATTACTTGCAATGGCAAACCCAGCGTTTATTTTTTAAGCATGGAAGGCGGCAAACGTTCATCGTGCAAGGTCTTAAAGGCAATGTGTAAATTCCCGTATTATTATTCTAAAATGAATCGAACGGACTTTAGCTTTACTTCTGAAAATAAGAATTATAACAATTCATTTTACACTGAATATCGTTTTGACAACAAGCACATTACCAAAGATGAAACCGATATTTGGCTAACCGAACGTTATGCGGTTTTTCAGGATTATAAAAACCATATTATTGAGTACGATGTGCATCACGTAGAATGGCCAATGGAATCTATTTCAATAAAAAAGCTAGAACTAGATTACCCTAAATTCAATCACTTAATCAATAACAAACCTGATAGAATTCACTACTCTAAAGGAGTTCAAGTTTTAACTTGGGACAAAAGAAAGCTTATGTTATGAATAAAACCTCTAAACCCTATTACGCAGTCATTTTCACTTCAACTCAAAAAGAAGATATTGAAGGCTATGCTGAAATGGCAAACCAAATGGAAGCACTTGCCAAAACTCAAGACGGCTTTTTAGGCATAGATAGCGTAAGAAACGACACTTCGACTGCGCTAAGTGCAGGTGTTGGAATTACAGTGAGCTATTGGGAAAGTCTTGAAGCTATAAAAAACTGGAAACAAGACACCGAACATCTAGTAGCGCAACAAAAAGGCAGACAAGATTGGTACAACTGGTACAATGTGAAAATTTGTAAAGTAGAACGTGAGTATGAATTCCTGTGAAAGCAGGAATCTATTTGAACCACCTCGACTTTAGTTTATATGCTGAAACTAAAGCCACTCCTCCTTACAAGGAGGATAGTTTAGTGGAGAAAAACAAAAATTAATGATTTAAAACCAAGCTGACAAATAAGCCCAACACCTTCCCTTTAAAAGGGAAGGTGGTTTTTAGCACAAATAAGTGCTAAAAACCGGAAGGGTTTAGGAATTCAATATGAAAAATGAAAAACAAAATACACAACCATAAACATCTAGAAGAACGCAGAAAGGAATTACGCAAAAGCCTAACACCTGCCGAAGCGACTTTATGGAAATCACTTCAACGCAAACAGTTAAAAGGCAAAAAATTTAGAAGACAACACAGCATCACCAATTACATTGTGGATTTTTACTGTGCTTCGGAAAAATTAATCATCGAGCTGGACGGTGCGTATCATATGAATTTTGCGCAACAAAACTACGATTACGAACGCACACAGGTTTTAGAAGGATTAGGATTTAAAGTTATTCGATTTGAAAATAAATTGGTTTTTGAAAACTTAACTGAGGTTTTGGAAGAGATAAGTAGTTGTTTTAAGGAATGAACCACCTCGTCTTCAGTTTCTATCCTGAAACTGAATCCACTCCTCCTTACAAAGGAGGAGAATAAAATGGCGGATAAAATAAACGAACGAAAAAAACCAAGTTAGCAAACACGCTAAATTCCTTCTCTTTAAAGGGAAGGTGGCTTTAAACCCAAGTAAGGGTTTAAAGTCGGAAGGGTTAAGGGTAAAATGAACAGAATATTAACCTACATAAAAAACAACAAAATAAAATCAGCACTACTTTTTGTATTGCTGATGGCCTACTATTTCTGTTTGCCAAAACAACTTTTCAAAGACCCAACTGCAACAGTTATAACCAGTAAAAACGACGAATTATTAGGTGCCCAAATAGCAAAAGACGGACAATGGCGATTTCCGCATAACGATAGCATTCCCGAAAAATTCAAAACTTGTATTATTCAGTTTGAGGACGAATATTTCTACAAGCATCCTGGTTTTAATCCGGTTTCCATTTTTAAAGCTTTACGCGAAAATCTAAAATCCGATGGTATAAAACGTGGTGGAAGCACCATTACGCAGCAAGTGATTCGTTTATCCAGAAAAGGTAATAACCGAACCTATTTTGAAAAAGCCATTGAAATTATTCTAGCAACACGTTTGGAGTTACGAACTTCAAAAGATAAAATTCTCTCTTATTACAGCAGCAATGCACCGTTTGGCGGTAACGTAGTTGGTTTGGATGCTGCTTCGTGGCGCTATTTCAACAGAAATGCAAACGAACTTTCTTGGGCTGAAAGTGCTACATTAGCTGTTTTACCTAATGCGCCAAGTTTAATTTACCCAGGAAAAAACCAGGAACGTTTACTTAAAAAACGCAACCGTCTTTTAGCAAAGCTACTTCAAAATCAAATTATTGATTCGTTAACCTATAATTTATCCGTTGCCGAAAGTTTACCACAAAAACCGTATCCGTTGCCACAAATTGCACCTCATTTGTTGCAAAAGGTAGCTCAAAATTATTCTGGCAAACATATAAAAACAACCATCAATACACCATTGCAGCAGCAGGTTAATCGTATTGTGAAAAGACATTACAATCAATTAAGCCAGAATGAAATTTACAATGCTGCAGTTTTGGTTTTAGATGTAAAAACCAGACAGGTTTTGGTTTACGTTGGAAACACACCTACCGATAAATCCCATCAAAAAGATGTGGATATTATTGATAAACCCAGAAGTACAGGTAGTATTTTAAAACCATTTTTATATGCTGCAATGCTCGATGCTGGTGATATTTTACCCAACACTTTAGTGGCTGATGTACCCACGCAATTTGGGAGTTACAATCCCGAAAATTACAACAAAACATACGATGGTGCCATACCAGCAAGTAGAGCTTTGTCGCGTTCGCTGAATGTGCCTTCAGTTAGGATGCTTCAGGAGTTTGGGTTGGATAGGTTTCATCATTATTTAAAAACACTTCAGCTTAAAGATTTAAAATACAATGCTAATCATTACGGTTTATCGCTTATTCTTGGTGGTGCCGAAAGCAACCTCTGGGATTTATGCAAAAGCTACGCAGCATTGTCTTCGACTTTAAATCATTTTTCTGAAACGTCGAGCGAATATTATTCCAACGAATTTTGTGAACCTATATTTTTAGCTTCGGAAACGGTTGACTTCGGAAAAAAAACCAGTGAAAAAACATTGTTTGATGCAGGCTCCATTTATCTCACTTACGAAAGTTTAAAAGAAGTAAACCGACCAGAAGGCGACGAAAACTGGGAGTTTTTTGATGGCTCTAAACAAATTGCTTGGAAAACAGGCACCAGTTTTGGCTTTCGTGATGCTTGGGCCATTGGCACAACAACAGATTACGTGGTTGGTGTTTGGGTAGGAAATGCCGATGGCGAAGGCAGACCACGTTTGGTTGGAGTACAAACAGCAGCTCCTATTTTATTTGATGTGTTTGATGTGTTACCAAACAGCCCTTGGTTTGCAAAACCTTTTGATGAAATGCAAGAAGTTACTATCTGTAAGAAAAGTGGTCATAGAGCATCACCTAATTGTGATGATACTGAAAACAAATTCATTCAAATTAGCGGATTAAAAACCAAACCTTGTCCGTATCACGTGTTGGTGCATTTGGATAAGACTGAAACGTTTCAAGTGAATTCTTCTTGCGAAAGCACGAGCAATATCACACATAAATCGTGGTTTGTGCTACCACCTTTAATGGCTTATTATTACAAAACCAAAAATCCGTTTTACAAACCATTGCCCAAATTTAGAAGTGATTGTTTGGGTGAAAACAGTATTTCAATGGCATTTATTTATCCGAAGGAAAACAACAGCATTTTTTTACCAAAAGATTTTGATGGTTCAACCAATGATTTAGTGCTTCAAATCGCCCATTCAAAACCTGAAACCACTGTGTTTTGGTATGTTGATGATAATTATATAGAAAGCACCAAAGACATCCACGAACTCGCCATTATCCTCAAACAAGGCAAACACGTAATTACTGTGGTAGACGAATTCGGCAATGAAGCTAAACGACATTTTACAATTTCGGAGTAATCTACTTCCTCACAAAAGCCGAAATCATGCTATGATCACTTTCAAAGGTGTAGAATTTTTTAGCCTTTAGAATTTTTAAATCTTTTGAAACCCAAATATGGTCGAGTGATAGCAATGGCAAATTCCAAAACCACGTTTCCTTAAATCCATTGCCTTTTTCGGAAAAAGCATGGTTGAAATCTCGTTTTAAACTATCGAGATATTTAGATTCGTAAGGAATATTGAAATCACCCAAAATGACGGTTTTGGGTTCAATTTTAACATTTTCGTTTACAAAACCCAACTCCCAAGATCTCGGCACATCGGTACTGCCCTGAACATCAACCGCACAAAAATCGATGCCGGAGCTATTAAAAAACAGCATGTATGTATGGTATTTTGAAACCGTTTCCCTCTGGACTTCAATTGGTGTTTTTGAATACACCACCATATCGGTATCCGACTTATAAAAATAAGCGCCTGGATGTTGCTTTTGCAAGGTTTCAACATCCAAACTCGTGGTTTCAGTTAAAACCATAATATCAGGTAAACCTTCATTCAATTTGAATGCTTGATTAAAGCCATTCTCTCGGGAAGCGTTCCAAAACACGATTTCAACATCGTCTTCAGAAATAGCTTTAGGAATATTAATTTTATAACTTCTGCCCAACCAAAGCATCAATAAAGCTACGGCTAAAACAAGGTTATATTTGCTCAACCTTCCTAAAAAAACAGAAAGCGCCACCACAATGAAAATGATAACGGGCAACGGAAATGTGTAGTAAAGTAGCGAACTGCCATAACTATTTTCCTTAAACACAAAATGAATGGCCAGTAAGGCCGAGATGGCCAGGATATTGAAAAGCAAATAAATGCCTTTTATAATTTTTATAACCATTTACCGCAACGGATAACCTTTTGCCGCCCACCAAGGGTGAATTTCAATTTCCAATCGGCCCGCTTTTACCATGGGGTCAGCATTGGCTAAACTGTCGGCCATTTTCAAGGTGGGTACGTTGTAAATGGTCACACCACGAATATCGCCGTCGTCTCCAAACGGACCAGAAATATCAGCATAACCCAAATCATACATCTTTTGCAGATGTTCCAAATGTTGTTCTTGCAGATGTGCCGATTCTTCTTCATTTTGTCCTCGAATAGGTCCCATCTTTAAAAACGCCATAAAATACTGCTGCATTAAAATGGTATCTTGGGTGCTTTCGTCAACGTAATCGAACGTTTTAAAACCTTTTTCGGTGAGTTCTTTTTTTATTTGTTTGATGGATTTTTCTGGTTTGAGGTTTGCATTTTCTTCCGACAAATCGATTGAGTCCTTAACCTCTTCAACTGTTTCAGGTGTGATTTCAGGCTCCCCTTTCGGTTCATCTTTGCAACTAAAAAACAAAGTCACCGTTATTAAAATGATAAAAAATCTATTCATGATTCCCACGTTTTATATGGTTGTTTGCTCAATTGCGAATTGTAGTATTTTGGGTTACCGGTAACTTCTTCGCCCAACCATTTTGGTTTTTCAAAAACTTCGTTTTCGTCTTTTAGCTCTACCTCGGCAACAATCAATCCTTCATTATCGCCAAAAAACTCATCTATCTCAAAAATATGGTTTTTAAGCTTTACTTCATAACGTATTTTGTCGATGATGCCCGATTCGCAGAGATTTAACAATTCTTTAGCGTCGAGGGCACTTATTTCCCTTTCCCATTCAAAACGAGACAATCCATTTTTTGACGAAGGCCCTTTTACCGTTAAAAACCCAGCATCTCCCTTAAGCCTTACACGCACCGCCCGTTCTTTATGCGAGTTTAAATACCCTTGAACTAGTCTTGTTTTTTTGAAGGCTTCCGATTTAAAATCATCAGATATCACCAAAAATTTACGTTCTATTTCTATCATTGCTATTGAAAGTTCTAAATTTCGAATTCCAAAAAACAAATTTCGTTGGATGGCTTTGGAATTTAGTCTTTTGAAATTTTTAATTTGATGTTTGTTCACCCAAAATTACCATAATTTTGCTACATGCAGCCTGAATTCCCAACACGAAAAATCATCCATGTGGATATGGACGCCTTTTACGCCTCGGTGGAACAAATGGACAACCCCGAACTAAAGGGCAAACCCATTGCCGTTGGTGGTGGCGGCAAACGTGGTGTGGTAAGCGCTGCAAGCTACGAAGCGAGAACCTTTGGCGTAAAAAGTGCCATGGCCGGAACGCTGGCCGCCAAACTTTGCCCAGAATTAATTTTTGTGCGTCCGCGATTTGAGCGTTACTCCGAAATATCGAAAAAAATAAGACTCATTTTTTTCGATTATACCGATTTGGTAGAACCATTATCGCTCGATGAAGCCTACCTCGATGTTTCCGAAAACAAAAAGGGCAACCCCAGCGCATCGCTTATTGCACAAGAAATTAGAGAACGCATTTTAAATGAGGTGGGGCTTACGGCTTCGGCAGGCATTTCCATAAATAAATTTATTGCTAAAGTGGCCAGCGATTACAACAAGCCCAACGGACAAAAAACCGTGAATCCTGAAGAAGTCATTCCATTTTTGGAAGCTTTGGATATTAGAAAGTTTTATGGCGTTGGAAAAGTAACGGCAGAAAAAATGTACCAAAAAGGCATTTTTACAGGATTGGATTTAAAGCTGAAGCCCCTAGAATACCTCGAGCAACACTTCGGAAAATCAGGCCAATACTATTATAATATTGTTCGCGGCATTCATCATAGCCCAGTGAAGCCCAACCGGATTAGGAAAAGTTTAGCTGCCGAACGCACATTTTCTGAAAACCTGTCGAGCGAGGTGTTTATGATTGAAAAATTAGAGCATATCGCCGAAGAAGTATCAAAAAGGCTCAGCAAAAGTCAAGTGGCAGGAAAAACAGTTACCCTAAAAATAAAGTACAGCGATTTTACCCTGCAAACGCGCAGCAAAACTTTACCCTATTTTATAAGCGATAAAAGCATCATTTTAGAAACCGCCAAAACCCTATTGTACCAAGAACAACTAAAAAACTCTGTGCGCTTGTTGGGCATTAGTCTCTCCAATTTAAATACCCAAAACACAAAAAGCCCTCAAGTACAAAAAACGGTTAGCGCCCAATTAAAGTTCGACTTTTAATGATGGCATAAGAATAACATCACCTGCTTTGATCCGCCTGCACAACTCTTTTCCAACGGTTACAAACCTCAAAAAAATAAAGTTTTTAGATTTATATTGTTAAAAAAATATGTACGTTTGCAGCATTATTAAAACATGAGATTTATGTCGTTTTCAGATTTATTTGACAGTGGATTTAAAAAGCGTAACGAAAGCCATTTTGCTGCTATTGTACGCGTAGCTATGGATGATGGCATCATCACACCAGAAGAGCAAGCGTTTTTAGAAAGAACAGCCCGTAACTTGGACATTAGCCAAGAAGACTTCAATTTAATCTTGAAAAACTATAAATCGCACCCAATTAACCCACCAGCATCTTACGATAGACGCTTAGAGCGTTTGTACGATTTGGCACGTATGGTTCATGTAGACAATATTAAAGGCGACCCCGAGCATGTTCTATTGAAAAAGATATGTATCGGTTTAGGATTTCATCCTGAAAACGTAAAGTACATTGTAGATAAAGCCTTAACCTTAATTAAAAATGGGGTAGATTTAGACACCTTCATCGAAGAAATAAGAAACATGAATCGGTAATTCGATTTTATAGCAAAATATAAAACAAGGCGCCCAATTTATTGAGCGCTTTTTTTATTTCAAAAAAAACAGCCACCAGCTTTTGTGATTTTTTTAACAGCTTTTATTAGTACTTTTGTGGGCGCTTACAATTTATCATGCTGAAGTTTAGCCACATATTTTTAGCTGTTGTTATCAGTTTTCTTTCTCTTCATTTCAATCGTTTTGAAGAGCAGCTTGATTTTGGTCAAACCGAACACGCTCCGCAAAAACACGAGGTTCAAAACTACAGACTGCACAACGCATTTGGTATTGCACCAGAAAATACTTTTGAGCATGTTTTAAACCTAAAGGATGTCCAAGAGAATCTTGTTGAACACCCATTTGCGTACCACAGTGTAATCAACGGCATTTTACTAAGCTCGCTAAAAAACTATATAAAAACATCTAGTTTTATTGCACCGGGCCTCTCATTAAAGGCATTAATTTTTCCATTCCACTCCTTCTTGTAACCCTTTGATTTTTTAACTGCCCTTCAAATTTATCGTTACAAAACCTGTAACGACATTTTTTGTATTCCTAAAAATCAAATTAAAACATACAAGATGAAAACTTCATTAATTATTATTTCTGCACTTTTAGTGCTTTGCGTATTCGTACCCTTTTTTCTTTTTATTTATAACAGTTCAAAACATACTTCTAAAATAAAACAACTGGTCAAGTCCTTTTCAAAATCTGAAAACCATAATTATACGGCACAAGAATTTTGGCGTAAAAACTTCATTGGCATTACCGAAAACAACGTGCTAACGGTCGCACAAATAAAAGACGATGTGCCTCAGATTTTTGAAACAAACCTCAACGAAATAGCGAGTTGTAAGGTTATTAAAGAATATGCTGCAAGCAAAGACCATAAAAGCCATTTAAAAAGTTTAGGCTTAGAGTTGAAATACAAACAAGCATCACTACAACCGCTTTTTATACAGTTCTTTGATGTTGATTTGGACGTCACCGAAGATTTTGAGATGCAACGCATTGAAAAGTGGCACGAACTTATAAACCAAGCCGTAGCAAAAAGAGAGCTTATAAAAAAAGCATCGTAACTGCGTAAATTCCACATGGGCTGCCCCTTAGCCCAACCAAAAGTAAAGCTGACAAATTGTTTTGAAACGCAAATTTCTTGAGTAATGGATAGCCTTGAAGTAATGTTTCATACAGTGGCGGTCCGTCAGGTTTTGGGGTTAGCCCATTTCATCATTTTACCGTTCAAAAGAAAATATCCTGAGCCAGCCGAAAGGTATTGGCATGAGCATCAACAATGGTTTTTATATCGGGCGAGTAGCCGCCACCCATCGAGCACATCACGGGAATAGCTCTATCTTTACAGGTTTGAAGTACAAAACGGTCGCGTTCTTTACAGCCATCAATAGTCATGGCCAGTTTCCCTAACTTATCAGAAGCCACCACATCAACACCACTCAAATAATAAATAAAGTCTGGTTTTTGCTCTTCAATAAGCTTTGGTAAGGTCGACTTTAAAACCTTCAGATAGGTGTCGTCGTCGGTATCATTTTCCAAAGGAATGTCTAAATCACTTTGCTCTTTCACAAACGGATAATTTCCTTTACCGTGCATAGAAAACGTAAAAACAGCTGGGTCATTTTGGAATATCTCGGCAGTACCATTTCCTTGGTGCACATCCAAATCAACAATCAACACCTTTTCTGCCAACTTTTCATTTAAAAGATATCGGGCACCAACAGCCTGATCGTTAAACATGCAAAAAGCTTCTCCTCTGTTTGAATAAGCGTGGTGTGTTCCGCCAGCCACATTCATGGCTACACCATATTTTAGAGCATATTTACTGGCTTTAATAGTACCGTCGGCAATTATTATTTCACGCTCAATCAACATTTCGCTTAACGGAAACCCTATTTTTCGAGCTGCTCGCTGACTTAAGGTTAAATTGAGCAAATCGTAAAAATAAACAGGATCGTGCACTTTTAAAATTGGCGCCACATCAAGCATCCGTATCGGCTTAAAAAAGTTTTGACAGGTACAGGTCCCCTCGTAAAGCAATTGCTCGGGCAGCAATTCATATTTCGCCATGGGAAAGCGATGCCCTTTAGGCAACGGATGATTGTATATGGGATGGTAAGCGATTTTTAACATAGCTTGAACTACAAACGAAAAATACTAAGCCTATTTATGCAACTTCAATTGAATGCGCTTTCGCGGAATATCAACATCCAACACTTTTACAATAACCTGTTGGTGTAAATGCACATGCTCGTTAACATCTTTTACAAAACCATCCGACAGGTTGGAAACGTGAATTAAACCACTTTCCTTGATACCCACGTCCACAAAACATCCAAAATTGGTAATATTATTAACTATTCCGGGAAGCAATTGTCCCTCGTGTAAGTCGTTTATGGTTTTTACATTTTGATTGAAAGTAAACACCTTGGCCTGCTCACGGATATCGAGACCTGGTTTTTCCAATTCTTTTACAATATCCTGCAGTGTTGGCAAACCTACCGAATCGGTGCAATAGTTTTTTAAATTGATGTTTTGAAGCAATTCTTTATTGCCAATCAAGTCTTGAACAGACTTTCCTAAATCTTTGGCCATGTTTTCAACCAAACCATAGCTTTCGGGGTGTACTGCCGAATCGTCTAAAGGATTCTCTGCATCCTTTATCCTTAAAAAAGCGGCTGCCTGTTCGAAAGCTTTATCGCCCAATCGTGGTACTTTTTTAATGGCATTTCTCGATGGAAATGCGCCGTTTTCGCTTCTGTAATTCAAGATGTTTTCTGCTAATTTAGGACCAATTCCAGACACATAACTCAGCAAACTTTTACTTGCCGTATTAATGTTTACACCAACGGCATTTACGCAGTTTTCAACCACGGATTCCAGAGCTTTTTGAAGCTTACTTTGATCGACATCATGTTGGTATTGGCCCACACCTATGGATTTCGCATCAATTTTTACGAGTTCGGCCAACGGGTCTTGCAATCGGCGGCCAATGGAAACTGCTCCACGAACCGTTACATCGTAATTGGGAAACTCCTCTCGGGCAATTTTTGATGCTGAATAAATACTGGCTCCCGCCTCGCTCACTACAAATACTTGAATATCGTTTTTGAAACGTATTTTTCTAATTAAGGCTTCCGTTTCGCGCGATGCCGTACCATTACCAATAGCAATGGCCTCAATTTTATAGGCATCAGCCAACGAACTGATTTTTTTCATCGCACCTAAACTGTCATTTTTTGGCGCATGCGGATAAATGGTTTCGTTATATTTTAATTGCCCTTGGGCATCGAGGCACACTACCTTACAGCCCGTACGGAAACCGGGATCTATGGCCAATACCCGTTTTTCGCCCAACGGCGAGCCCAACAGCAATTGTTTTAAGTTTTTGGCAAAAACCGAAATAGCCGCATCATCAGCTTTTTCTTTTGCGACTTGTAAGGCTTCATTGCTTAATGATGGCAGCAACAACCTTTTGTAAGCATCTTTTATGGCTTGCTCAATTTGTTGGGCGCAATCGTTGTTACTTTTTATAATCCGACTTTCAATTTTGTTTAAAGCCCGTTCGTCATCAATTTCAATTTTTACTCGGATAAAACCTTCTTTTTCGGCTCGTAAAATAGCCAATAAGCGGTGTGATGGAATTCGACTTAAATTTTCTTCCCAATCAAAATAATCTTTAAATTTTTGTGCGGCTTCATCACTACTTTTCGTTTTTACCACTTTTGTGGAAATGGTAGCAAAACGTTCAAGCTGATATCGAATATTATTACGAATATCGGTGCGCTCGTTTACCCATTCTGCAATAATATGTCGGGCGCCCTCTAAAGCATCATCCACCGAATTAATGGCTCCTTTTACATACTTAATAGCTATCGACTCCACATCGTTAGCATTTTGTGCCATAATGATTTTTGCCAAGGGTTCCAAGCCGTTTTGTCGCGCTTTTTCAGCTTTTGTTTTTCTACTTTTTTTGTACGGCAGATATAAATCTTCGAGCGTGGTTAAATCTTTGACTGTTTCAATTTTCTGCTTCAGTTCTGAGGATAACACCTCCTGCTCTTCCAAAGCTTTCAGTATGGTAGCCTTTCGCTTTTCCAAAGCTTCAAACAGCTCCTTATATTTTACTATTTCACCTATTTGAACCTCATCTAAATTTCCGGTGGCTTCCTTTCTGTAACGCGAAATAAACGGAACGGTACATGCATCGTTTAATAAGTTGATTGTGTTTTGGACGGCAATTTTGGGCAATTGGGTATGTTGGGTGATATATGTAATCATGCTAGTGCGGACGTATAAAATTCAAAACAAATGTAAATAAAAAGACCTGCAGGAGTAAACCCCAACAGGTCTGATTTTATATTTAAAACGGAAATGCCAAATTTGGCAATATACCGTTTATTTAGGCTACTTTCTTAAGCAAATCGAAACATGGGCATTTGCCACAACGTTTGTTTTCTCCTTTTTTATATTTTTCGCAGCATTTGCTTTTCACTTTTTTGGCATTAATTAAACCTGCTTCATGCAAGGTTTTTAAGGCTTTTTTTTGCTGCTTTTTCTCTCTTTTCTTTTTTCCCATGCAGTTATTAGAAAATAAAAACTGCGCAAATATAACTTGTTTTTAATTAATCTAAATAAGATTTTATGTTAAAATTTACTCTGGGCTTTGTTGAGCGGCCGTGCTAACGGTCAGATTTTCAATATCCCTATCGAACAAATAGAGCCCTCCTTTATCATCACCAATCAGATTAATTTTGTCTAAAATGGTACGTGCCATGGCTTCTTCCTCGATTTGTTCGGAGACGTACCACTGTAAAAAGTTGTGTGTTGAATAATCTTTTTCCTGTAAGCTGATATGCACCAATTCGTTGATACTTTCGGAAACAAACACTTCGTGCTTGTAGAGTTCTTCAAACATTTCCTTAAATGAGTTGAACGTAACATTTGGCGCCGCTAGTGCAGAAACATGAGCATGGCCACCGCGCTCATTAACATATTTAATGAGTTTTAACATGTGATCGCGTTCTTCATTCGACTGGCTATACATAAAACCAGCAACACCTTCTAGGCCTTTAACTTCTGCCCAACAGGCCATGGCCAAATATATCTGAGATGATTCGGCCTCTATCTTGATTTGATTATTGAGCTCTTTTTCTATTGATTTTGATAACATAATTCTCGTTTTTACGTAAAGTTACTGAATTAGCGCGTTTATTTAAAATAAAAGGGACGCTCTTTACCGAGCGCCCCCTTTTAAAAATCAATCAAAAAAATCCCTATTTTCCTACTTGATCTTTAGCTTCTTCAATCATTTTTTCATTAGGTAAAATCGCCACATTTACACGACGGTTTTTAGCTCTACCCTCTGCAGTAGAATTATCGTGCATGGGCTGGGTTTCACCAAACCAGTTAGTGGTTAACCTACCGCTGCTAATGCCGTTATTCGACAAATAATTGGTTACGGCATAAGCTCGGTTTTTCGATAATGTCATGTTATATTCTTCTGCACCTTGGCTATCGGTGTGCCCAACCACTAAAATATTCGTATCTGGATATTCCTTAAACACGCCAATAAGCTTGTTTAAGGTAGCTTGTGATGCTGAATTAATACTGTATTTGTTCGTGTCAAAATACACCCCACTACTTTCATCAAAGGTCACCACAATACCATCGTCAACACGTTCTACTTCGGCTCCGGGGATTTCCTCCTCAATTTTTTGTGCTTGTTTATCCATTTTGTTTCCGATAAGTACGCCCGCAGTTCCACCAACAACACCACCAATTACGGCACCCAGCTCACCATTACCGCCTTTACCAACATTGTTACCAATAATAGCTCCTAAAATAGCGCCACCAGTCGCTCCGATTACGGCACCTTTTTGCTTATTGTTGGCATTCTGTACCGCTTTACAATTAGTGAAACTAATAGCCAAAACAGCTACTAACATGAAAATGGATGTTTTGTTTATAAATGCTTTCATATCGTTTATTTTTATCATTTTATTGTTTAGTGAAATTCATTGTAATGGTAAAGGGCCTTCCTTCTACCATAAGGGCTTGTTGCCATTGCATCATGTTTTCGGACAATGAAGTTAAGCTTAGTCTGAACCCTTTGTTGGTTTCCGATTTGTGCTTTTCGTTGGTGGGCTTCAATAAGAGATCGTAAAGTCCGGTTTCTTCATTAACCTCATCAATGGTAAATACAAAATGCCTTTCGCCGGTTTGGCAACCCACATCGCCAATATTGTAAACCCCTGTGTTGTTATTAGGAACAAATTGCCAAGCACTGCCTTCAAAACAGGCTTTTGAGGCGTCATCCAAAAGCATAACATTATACGTGCCAGCCTCACTATAACTAATATTGTTCAACACCCAATTGCCCTTAATGACTTTTTTGGATGTACGAACCGTTTTTGATGCCCCGCAGGACAAAACACTAATTGAAACGAGTAATAAAAGTAATTTTTTCATTGTGTTAGTTTTAATACTTTTTGACCGTTAAATACCATATTACGTTAATACTTTTGGTAAAAACCTATAGTGTTGTTGTAATAAATAAACGCGCCAATATTATTTGATTGTTACTATAAACTACGTTGATATTAATCAAAATAGACTACACAAAATAATGTTCATTTTTAAAGCAGAAACAAAAAAGACTCACAAAACCTTGATTATGAGCTTTTTTAATTATTTATTAAGAAAGAGTCCACAACATTATTTAACAAAGAATTAACGGCTAATGGAAATCCGTAGACAATACACCATTAAATGTTTTGGGCATGGAAAATTGATGGTAGCAATTCCATTTTTAAGGGATAATAACCTTTTAAACATCAGGAAGAGATTGTCTAATTACTTTTACACATTTCTATTTCAGAATGGTAGCATAAGCATATTGACAAAAAAAAAGGTTATCCTTAATAGAACAACCTTTTTTTGCCAAAAATAAACTCTTAATGAACTGTAAGTGTATATTGAGGTGTTTTGTTTAGAGGGCAAAAATAGATATACTCGCCTTTTGTTAAATTCGTTTGCTTAGAGCTTTCTACCTTTCCGTCTTTAACTACATTCGTTACATAAGCTGTTTGAATGTGGTTTTCTGGTTTACTGGCATCTTTGCCTTTAGGCACCAAAACAAAACCAACATCAACACCAGCATGGTTGCTTATTTTAAAAACATAAGACCCTTCACTTACTGTTAATCCTTTTTCAGTAAACTCACCAGGAGTTTGCTCTAAAGCAATGGTTTTAACTGCTTTGTCTTTCATCATGTTGTTTTGCGCATTACTGTTTAAAGTGAAACTTAATGCCAATACTAAAATTGCTATTACTTTTTTCATTTTTAAATTATTGTGAGCTTTCGCTCTGGTTATTGATTATTTTTTGAATTTTATGCTGTTACAGCTTCTAATGGTTGTGCCATAGGAAAATCGACAGGCACTTGTGTTGTACTGTGTAAGTAATTTGAAATTGTTTTCTCTCCTACTAATGAAATAACATCTACCAAGCCTCCTTTACTGTATCCTGCGTTAAAGAATTGTTCTAGAACTTTAGCATCTGTGGCCCCTCTTTTTTCTGTGATATTTTTAGCTAACCTTGCCAGAGCATCTAACTTATTATTAAAAGTTGCTTTACCTGCTCGTATCTCTAAAATTTGATCGTCGGTAAATCCGTTCATTTTTGCAATAGCGGTATGTGCTGATAAACAGTAAATACATTTGTTCACTTCACTTACGGCTAGGTTTACAACCTCTTTTTCTTTTGCCGATAGTGATGTTTTTGCGTTAGCAAAGTTCAAGTAGTTTTGCAAAGCAGTATCGCTGTGCGCGTATGTCGCATATAAATTTGGCACAAAGCCTAATGCTTTGTTTAAATTATCGAAAATAGTCTGATCGTTTTCGCTAACTTCTTCTCTTGTTGGTACATTAAACGTATTCATTATTTTTAGATTTAATTATTGTTATTAAACGATAGTACAAAGTTGCAGCTTATTTAAACTTTAAAACATGCAACCTTTTCCCTTAAAATTGTCAATTTTTCCTTTTCTGAGCTTTAAAGCATTTTATTGGTTTCCACGTAAGGCATCTCAGCATCACAATAGAAATCGTGAATGTGTTTCTGCTCGCAATGTGTTTTTGGCGAAATGGTATTAACAATACTTGTAGCTTTTCCTCTGAAGATTTCAATTAAATTGAAAATAGATGTATGTTTTAAATTCATGACTTTGTTGTTTTTGTTTTACAGTACAAAGATGCATGAAACGAAAAGGCTATAAAATGTAGAGATTACCCATTGTATTGTCAATTTTTCCCTAATTGACTTTTCTTAGCTGTTTTTTAAAATCTGAAGGTGATAGCGCCGTATACTTTTTAAATAATCGGCTTAAATGAGAGGCATCATCAAAGCCAATTTCATAAGCAATTTCCTTTGCTGTTTTATCTGTATAAACCAGCAAACGTTTTGCTTCTAAAATAATGCGCTCGTGAATAATTTGTAACGGACTGGTGTTTAATTTCGCAAAAGTATTTGATAAGGTTTTAGGAGACTTAAATAGTCTTTCTGCGTAGAAGGAAACATTATGTGCTGTTCTATAGTTCTCTTCTACGAGTAAATTAAAATCGCGCAATAAATCCATCTTGGTGTTTTTTGATACATGCAAAACATCTTGATCAGCTTTTAAGAGACGCGTGACTATAATTATGAATCTTGCCATAAGCATTCTCAACATCTCTGCCTGGATAGTATCTTTAGTGTTTAATTCTTCCAAGAAAACATCGTGTAATGTATTTAGTTTATTTTGCTCTTTGTTTTCTAATTGAATAATCGGAATGTGCACATTGCCAAAAAACAACAAACCGGCACAACTCACTTCATGATCATGGTCTTTTATGCAATAAAACTCCCTGTTAAATTGGTAAACCAAAAGTCCACTTCCCGAGATCAACTTGAAATATTGAACCGTTGTTAGTGCCAAAACACTATTTGGTTTAATAGAATAGGGTATACTATCTACAATTATTTCAAGAGGATTATCGGTACTCCTTATAAACGTATATAAGCTTGGCTGTTTGGCCGTTTCATGAGATTCAAGCAGTGCTTCGTCCCCGATTTTTAAAATGGCATTGGTAGAAAACTCTGTGAATATTTTTTGCATAGACTTTAAGTCTCATGTCTTGCTCAAACATTACATAATTACTTTAATCTTAACTCACCTGTAAACCATTAGGCACTTTGGCATCACTCGGATTAACAAAAACCAATTTTCCATCGGCGCTTTCGGTCATTAAAATCATGCCCTCACTTTCAACACCGCGTAATTTTCTCGGTGCTAAGTTCACTAAAACAGTAACTTGTTTACCGACCACTTCTTCGGGTGTGAAGCTTTCGGCAATGCCCGAAACAATGGTGCGCACATCAATACCTGTATCGACCTTTAACACCAATAGCTTTTTAGCTTTTGGCATTTTTTCGGCTTCTAAAATAGTGCCCACACGAATATCCAGTTTTGTAAAATCTTCAAAAGTGATGGTATCTTTTTGTGGTTCAACCGCTTTGTTTGCTGCTTCGTTCGCTTTTTTACTGGCTTCCAATTTATCCAATTGCTTTTGGATGGTTTCGTCTTCTATTTTGGAAAACAACAATTCGGCTTTATTGATTTGGTGACCCGCGGGAAGGAGTACTTCTGCCGTACTGACGGTGTTCCAAGACGTCTCGACTCCGCTCGACGTGACATTAAGTATATTTTTAAGTTTTTCTGAAGTGAACGGCAAAAACGGCTCGCTTAACGTGGCCAACGCCGAAGCGATTTGAAGTGCTACGTACATAATGGTTTTTGTACGGGCTTCATCCGTTTTTATGACTTTCCAAGGCTCTTCATCAGCTAAATATTTATTCCCCAAACGCGCCAAGTTCATTAATTCCTGACCCGCTTCCCTAAATCGGTAGCGCTCAATGGAACTGGCAATCACATCGGGGTATGCTTTTACAGCGGCCAAAGTTTCCTCATCCACTTTTGAGAGTTCTGAAGGCTCTGGAACAATACCGCCATAATATTTATTGGTAAGCACCACTACACGGTTAATGAAATTTCCAAAAATAGCCACCAATTCGTTATTGTTTCTAGCTTGGAAATCCTTCCAAGTGAAATCGTTATCCTTGGTTTCTGGTGCATTGGCGGTCAACACATAACGCAACACATCTTGCTGACCGGGAAATTCCTTTATATACTCGGGCAACCAAACCGCCCAGTTTTTTGAAGTAGACAATTTGTTTCCTTCCAAATTTAAAAACTCGTTGGCCGGCACATTGTCTGGCATAATGTAACTGCCTTCGGCTTTGAGCATGGCCGGGAAAATAATACAGTGGAACACAATATTGTCTTTCCCGATAAAATGCACCAATTTGGTGTCTTTATCTTTCCAGTACGGCTCCCAATCTTTACCCTCGCGCTCGGCCCATTCTTTGGTTGATGAGATATAACCTATGGGTGCATCGAACCAAACGTACAGCACTTTGCCCTCACCACCTTCAACCGGCACAGGGATACCCCAATCTAAATCGCGGGTTACGGCCCGTGGGCGCAATCCGTCGTCAATCCAAGATTTTACTTGTCCGTAAACATTGGGTTTCCAATCCTTTTTGTGGCCTTTTAAAATCCATTCCTTTAAAAAATTCTCGTATTTATCCAAAGGCAAAAACCAGTGTTTGGTTTGCTTTAAAGTAGGCACGTTACCTGTTAATGCCGATTTAGGATTGATTAAATCGGTGGCATTTAAACTGGTGCCGCAGCTTTCGCACTGATCACCGTAGGCTTCTTCATTGCCACACTTGGGGCAAGTTCCCGTTACAAAACGGTCGGCCAAAAATTGATTGGCTTTTTCGTCGTACAATTGCTCGGTGGTTTCTTCAATAAATTCACCTTTATCGTAAAGCGTTTTGAAGAATTCTGAAGCCGTTTCATGATGAATTGGTGCCGAAGTACGCGAATAGTTATCGTATGTTATCCCAAAATCCTCAAACGATTTTTTAATAATGGCGTGGTATTTATCCACCACATCCTGTGGCGACACACCTTCGTTTTTCGCTTTGATAGTGATAGGCACGCCGTGCTCGTCGCTTCCGCCAATAAAGGCCACATCGTTACCCGTTAATCGTAAATAGCGCACATAAATATCGGCAGGCACGTAAACACCCGCTAAATGGCCAATATGAATGGGGCCGTTGGTGTATGGCAATGCTGTGGTTACGGTATATCGTTTTGGTTTGTTCATCAATTCAAAATGGTATTACATTGTCATGGCGATAGCGGAATGACAATACGTTTTTAACGGCGCAAAAGTACACATTTTAAAAGGGATTAAGAAAAAAAATGTACATTTACATCATGACGAAAAGCCTACTGATAACCAGCCTATTTTGTGCCTTTTTTTTCTTCGGAATAAACCCCTGTTCCGCACAAAATACAGCTACTGAAAAACCACAATACACTTTGAAACAACCACCATACATTAAAGCAGGCGACACCGTGGCCATTGTAGCGCCTTCGGGCATTTTAAAGAACAGAGTTGGTGAAGTACAGCAAGCCCAAGCCCTTTTAAAAAGTTGGGGACTACACTCGATAGTTGGACAACATATTTTTAATCAGGCTAACCATTTTGCTGGCACCGACGATGAACGTTGCGAAGATTTCCAACAAGTTTTGGACGACCCAAAAATTAAAGCTATTTGGTGCGCACGCGGGGGTTATGGCGCGGTAAGGATTTTAGATAAACTAGACTTTTCAAAATTTAAAAAACAGCCCAAATGGATTATTGGATATTCCGACATTACGGCCATTCACAACCAAATCCATAACGAAGGCGTTGAAAGCCTGCATGCTTTAATGTGCGTAAGTTTAACCAAAGACCTTTCGGAAATTGATGCCAGTATTTCCACATTCAAAAACACACTTTTTGGAGAGCCTTTAAACTATACTTTAAAAGGTTCAAAATACAACCGAAGCGGCACTGCTACAGGACAATTGGTTGGCGGCAATCTTACCATGCTGCATACCATGTTGGGTTCTAAAACCAGCATTGATACTTCTGGAAAAATATTGTTTATTGAAGAAATTGGCGAATACAAATACCACATCGACCGGATGCTGCAAAGCCTAAAACGTGCTGGGTATTTTGACAACTGCAACGGCGTGATAATTGGCGACATGACCAAACTACGAAAAAACACCACGCTTTGGGGCACCTCTATCGAACAACTTATTTTGGACGCTTTGACAGACTATAACTTCCCAATCGCATTCGGCATGCCTGCTGGGCACGAAAAGGACAACAGGGCATTGATCTTGGGCAGAACCATAAATTTAACCGTAAATATTGAACAGTCGTCTATTATTTTTAAGAATCATTAAAATCTGCATTACACTTGTGATTGATTAATTAATGACACTTAAAAATAGTCTCCAAATGAAAAAATTACAGCTATTATCACTCGCCTTTGGGCTTTTATTTACAATTGACATGAAAGCCGACGACGTTATCGTCAACTCTAATTTAAATCTTTACAATCCTGATGTTCGCAAATGTTTGCTTGACGCTTCAAAAAATGAAGGTTGGGAACTGAAATCGGTTTACCTGAATGACCAAAAAGAACTTGTAATGGTTTTCGATAAAGGCAACAACACCAAAATTTACAAAACCAAATAAAAACGGTTTATCCAAAAGCAAAAACCAACTATTCGTTTTCGTTTAGTTGGTTTTTTTATACTCCAAATTGGCTTAAATGATGGTCCAAATGTTTATAAAACATATTGTTCCATTCGGTTTTGGTCAGTTTTCCAAACGAGTGTGACTCTTTTCCATCAAAATAATCAGCGCCCAACTTTTGGGTTTTTACCAAATAATCAGTCAAACGGGCTTTTTCCTGCACGTAGTTTTTCGTATCTGTCACCAAAAATTGTGGTGCTGTTCTGCTATTTTTTTTATATGGTTTATCTCCTACCACAGTATTTTTCACGAACAACTTTAGCATAAATTTGGTAAAACCGTTGGGTTTTGGGTGCTTGTCTTCATAAGCCATTTCGTAAGTTACATTGCAGTGCGCCAACATTTGGTCAACACTCATTTTACCCCACAGCGGCTGGGTGTCGGGCTTTAGTTTGTTAATTCTATTTATAACAGCATTAGTTTCCTTTAAATCGAAGATATTTTTCACAAGTCTAATATTGAACGGGGTTAGGCTTCTGCAATTTAGTAAAGAATTTCTACAAACCCACTATCCAGACTGTAAACCAACCTATTAAACCAGCTTCACCAACACCTTTTAACACAAAATAAAATAGGTGATAAATTTTTATTTGGGTTAAAATGAAACGCATTTAAACCAACCTAGTCTAGCCGCTTCTATTAAGTTTACCATAAAACTTTAGATTATGGATAAGACAAAAAAAGAAAAAGGAAATTTTGAATTTGTAAAAGAATCGGAAGACGAAAAAAGAAATTACATTTTCCAAAAAGACGGCATTACCAAAAAAACTGCATTAATCGTTATTGTATTTCTAATAATTTTGATTTTAGCAGTGGCCTTTTCTGGATTATTTTTCGAATCTTAAAACCCGTGCTCCTTCTGCAATTGTTCATAAGCGGCCTGAACCTGCCTGAATTTTTCTTCAGCCCCTTCTTGGTGCTCCTTACCTAAATGCACCACTTTATCGGGATGGTATTTTTTGGCCATTTTTCGGTAGGCCTTCTTTATATCATCAACCGAGGCACTTTTATTAATTTCCAAAATTTTATAGGCATTGTCGCTACTGTTATAAAACATGGCTTTTATGCTTTCATAATCTTTGGCATTGATACCCAAATAACCAGCCATAGTGTAGATTTGCCGTTCTTCAGATTCGGTAACCATGCCATCGGCTTTGGCAATTCCGAATAAAAAATGGATGAGCTGCAAGCGCGAGGCGTGGTCCATCATTTGCCTAATCTGTAAACACACCGGCCGTACAGAAACGTTCTGCTTGCTAATATTTTTAAAGAGTTTAAACGCATGGTTGGCACGTTCCTTTCCGTACATATTTAGAAACTGCTGGCGTACAAAATCCAATTCGCGTTTATCTTGGCTACCATCAGCCTTAATAATTACCGAGGCCAGAATAAGCAGGCTAACCTCAAAATCACCCGATTGGGTTTGTGGCCGCTGTCTAGGCTGAGTTCGGTATGTGGTCCGGCCACCGCGCTGCCATTTACCCTGCCCAATTAAGGGTTCGCCGCTACCATTGGCAACAGAATCGATTAAACTACCTATAGCCAACCCAATAATAGCACCTATAGGGCCACCGAACGACCACCCCAAGGCACCACCAATCCATTTTGAAAAACTCATGTAAGTATCTATTTTGTTTAACGTCAAACCTAACGATTCCTTCTTTAGAAAAGATAAGATCAAGCAAGTTTACGCTTTACTTTTTGCTATTTTAAAAACAAGCGTAAATATAATATTTGTTTGTGGATTGCCTTAACAATTTGTTACACAATTGGTATCTTTGCAATCCGATAAAATAATTGGGAAAACATTAAATAATAAAATCTAAGAATATGTATCCAGCAGAATTAGTAAAACCAATGCGCGAAGATTTAACCAGTGTTGGTTTTGAAGAATTACATACCGCCGAAGCCGTTGATGCCGCTTTAGCCAAAAAGGGAACTACACTTGTTGTGGTGAACTCGGTTTGCGGCTGTGCCGCTGCCAATGCCCGTCCAGGTGCTAAAATAAGTTTACAGAACGATAAAAAGCCAGACCATATTGTTACCGTTTTTGCTGGTGTAGACAAAGAAGCTGTTGATGCCGCTCGTGCTCAAATGATTCCGTTTCCGCCAAGCTCACCAAGCATGGCCTTGTTTAAAGATGGTGAATTGGTACACATGTTAGAGCGTCACCATATTGAAGGCCGACCAGCAGAACTGATTGCCGAAAATTTGGTTGATGCCTACAACGAGCATTGTTAAGCCTCACTCCCTAGCCCTCTCTCCAAAGGAAAGAGGGAATAGATTTCGGGATTACTTCAGCAAACCATTTTTTTCTGTATGAGACCCTGAACTTGTTTCAGGGTGACACAAAATTAAACCACGTTTTTCGTGGTTTTTTTTATACATTAACGCAACCTTTTTGCCCTTACAGCATCTTTTTAGTAAAATCAATTGACTATGAAAACGTCCTTTTTTACAGCTTTACTAACCTTAATTTGTTTCAGTTTTATGGCGTTTCAGTGTGATGACAACGACTCGGCAACCATGGAAGAAGAGCAAACCGAATTGCGCACCCTTAAAGCTGAAATTGAAAGTTTCGCCAGCCAATCGGAATGCAATACCAATACCGAATGCCAATATATAGCTTTTGGAAGCAAGCCATGCGGTGGGCCTTGGGGTTATTTAGTGTATTCTACCTCTATCGATACCGAAAAATTGAAACAAATGGTTGAAGATTACAACCAAAAAGAAGCCGACTTCAACACCAAATGGGGCATCATGTCTGATTGTGCACTCGCTCCACAACCCTCAAGCGTAAATTGCGAAAATAACACCTGTGTTGCTGTGTACTAATGGCTAGTTTATTTATTTTTGGGGCATGCAAAAACTATTGTCATACCCAATTTCAGCAATATACTATTTGTGTTTTTTATTAACACTGGTTATTTTTCATCCCATACAATGGGCTTGCTTTAATCTGTTTGGCTACCAAGCCCATAAAAAAAGTGTTGATGCCCTACAATGGTGCTTAATGCGCTGCGGCAATATTTTGGGCACAAGGTTTTCTTTTGAAAATGAATACAAGCTCCCAACAAATCGGCCTTTAATTATTGTGGCCAACCATCAGAGTTTTCACGATATTTACCCGCTTACCTGGTTTATGCGTAAGTACCACCCCAAATTCATTAGTAAAATAGAATTGGGCAAGGGCATCCCGAGCGTTTCGTATAATTTAAGGCACGGCGGGGCCGCCCTTATCGACCGAAAAAATCCGCGGCAATCATTACCCGCTTTAATGAAGTTTGGCGAGTATATTGAAAAAAACAAACGTTCGGCGGTTATTTTTCCCGAAGGCACACGTAGCAAAACTGGCAAACCAAAACCCTTCCAAACGCGCGGACTCGATATTTTGTTCAAGAAAATCCCTTCAGCCGTTGTGGTACCTGTCACCATCAATAATTCGTGGAAAATGTTCCGGTATGGTAAATTCCCCTTGGGATTGGGTAATCACTTGAAATTTACTGTGCATAAACCCCTAGAATTGGCTAACTTTGTAAATAAGCAAGATTTAATAAAAGAAGTTGAATCTTCAATAACAGAACACATAAAATTTTAAAACAAGTACAAATGTCTTTAAAGAATAAGAGGTTAGAAGTGATGCAGTTTTTGGAAAAAGACGTTGATGCTTTAATGGAAAAGTATTTAATTCCCGTTGATACCATTTGGCAGCCTACCGATTTTTTACCAGACTCTGAAGGCACAGACGACACTTTTTTCGAACAAGTTAGAGAAATACGGGAATTAGCTAAAGAACTGCCCTATGATTTTTGGGTGGTTTTAGTAGGCGATATGATTACTGAAGAAGCCTTACCAACTTACGAATCGTGGTTAATGGACGTTGAAGGCGTTAACCAAGTAGATGGCGGTGGCAACGGATGGTCTAAATGGGTAAAGCAATGGACGGCCGAAGAAAACCGACATGGCGACGTGCTCAACAAATACTTGTATTTATCGGGAAGGGTTAACATGAAAGAAATTGAAAGAACCACGCAGCACCTAATAGCCGATGGGTTTGATATTGGTACTGACCGCGACCCGTACAAAAACTTTGTTTATACCAGTTTCCAGGAATTGGCCACTTATGTTTCGCACAATCGCGTAGCAAAAATAGCCCGTAAAAAAGGCAATAAGCGTTTGGCTAAAATGTGCCAGATTATTTCGGGCGACGAAATGCGTCACCACCATGCTTATTCCGATTTTGTGGAACGTATTTTTAAGGTAGACCCTAGCCAAATGATGATGGCTTTCCATTACATGATGAAACAAAAAATTACCATGCCGGCTCACTTTTTAAGAGAATCGGGAGGTAAAATAGGTACAGCTTTCGAAGAGTTTTCGAATACTGCCCAACGTATTGGGGTTTATACATCTACCGACTATGTAGATATTCTTCAAAAATTAATTGACCGTTGGGAAATTGATAAGATTACAGGACTTAACGACGAGGCCGAAAAAGCTCGCGATTATTTAATGAAACTTCCATCGAGAATGTATCGCTTGGCGGATCGCATGAAAATTCCAGAAAACTCATTCCAGTTTAAATGGGTAGAGCCTGCGGTAAATAAGTAAACAGAACACTAACATAAATCAATTCCTTTCTTAACTGAAAGGAATTTTTATTTTTATAGCATGAACAACCAAAACGATATCATCAACAAAACCAAAGCTTTTGTAAAAGACACGCTGGCCAATGCCGAGGGCGGCCACGATTGGTTCCACACCCAAAGGGTTTTCAATAACGCTTTACTCATTTCTAAAAA
Organism: Tamlana crocina; assembly: GCF_012037625.1. Classification (NCBI taxonomy): domain Bacteria; kingdom Pseudomonadati; phylum Bacteroidota; class Flavobacteriia; order Flavobacteriales; family Flavobacteriaceae; genus Tamlana; species Tamlana crocina. Next base: position 286,037 of record NZ_JAAVJS010000001.1, on the reverse strand, counting down.
CGAAAAGGTGGATCCCTTTGTGGTTTCGCTTGGTGCTTTACTTCATGATATTGCCGATAGTAAATTCCATAATGGAGACGAATCTGTTGGCCCAAAAGTAGCTCGTAATTTTTTGAAGGGTTTAAACGTTGAACCTTCGGTTATCGAGCATGTGGTTAGCATTATAGAAAACGTATCGTTTAAAGGCGGCAATGAAGCACAAAAGTTCCGTTCTGCTGAATTGGATGTGATTCAAGATGCCGATCGCCTCGATGCCATTGGCGCTATTGGTATTGCGCGCTGCTTTAATTATGGTGGTTTTAAAAATCGGGTACTTTACAACCCCGACATTCAACCCAATTTGAATATGAGCAAGGAAGAATACAAAAGCTCAGACGCGCCCAGCATCAATCATTTTTATGAAAAACTGTTGCTTTTAAAAGACCGGATGAACACGCAAACGGGCAGAGATATCGCGTACCAAAGGCACAACTACATGCTGGAATTTTTAGACCAGTTTTACAGGGAATGGAACGGTGTTTCGTATTTACAACAATCTTTTAAATCGCCTTCGTAACCCCATTTATTTGGTCTGAATCATCAACTTGATTTCCTTACGGTAATTCGAAGCACTTTTCCCTGTAATTTCATTGAACTGCTTGTTGAAATGCGAAAAGTTATTGAATCCGCATTCGTAGCAAATATCGGCAATACTCATTTGGCTTTCGTTAAGTAGCTTCGTGGCGTGCACCACTCGGTATTCGTTCACCAATTGGGTAAAGGTTTTTCCGGTAGATTTTTTAAAATAACGACAAAACGCAGGTACCGTCATACTTACCTCATCTGCAATTTCATCCAACGAAATGTGGTTTTGGAAATTCTTGTTAACGTATTTGAATATCACATCAATTTTAGAACTATCCTGTGCTTCAGCTTCAAACGCAAATCCATCGGCATTCAGCAAGGTATAATCGTCGGTTTTTGATAAATAATTTAATATTTCCAAAAACTTCAACACCCTTTTTAATCCGTCGTGTTCTAAAAGCTTTTCAATTTTAGGTCCTATTTTCTTTTTGGTTTCTACCTTGAACCTAATTCCCTTTTTCGCTCTTTCAAACAAAGCCACAATATTGGCCATTTCGGGGACATTCAAAAAATCGTCGCCTAAAAAGTTTGATTTAAACTGAATGGTAGTTTCTGTTCCGGTTGCCGTTAATCGATCGGTAAATCCATTGTGTGGCAAGTTAGAGCCTATTAAAATTAATTGACTATTGTTAAAATAAGACAGGTGGTTACCTATATGTGTTTTTCCTTGTCCTTTATTAATATAAATTAACTCTAACTCTGGGTGAAAATGCCAATACGCACTGTTACGATCCACAGATTCAACGTGCTGTTTAACGAACAAAGAACTACCAAAACTGGGGCTTATCTTTTTTAATGTGGGCTTCTTATTAATCATAATCTGGGACTTTATGCAAATTTACTACATATTATGCATACACTGTATATTTAATTATCTCAAATATATGTTATTTTAACATAACAGTAAATTAACATTCATTTAACAGTTAAAATAGCATACAAATAAGTCAAAATTGATGTTTTCTTAACTGTATTTCTACCCTAACTTTGCAGTGTAGAACGATACAAAAAACCCCAAGTCGTTTTAAACGTAATCTTAAATAATTTAATTTTAGTGAATTGCGTTTATTTTCCCAACGGTTTTTCAATCATTCAACAAACAAAAGTTAATTTTCATAATAAAAATACACTCTTAAAAGAGTATAACGAAATTCATTAATAATTAGTTTAATGTCTTATTTAGTTTAGTTTAGTTGGTAAAGCGGGCTGTGGTGGCCCGCTTTTTTTTTTGCTCAATTTTGTCAATTCAAATTTCAACTACAGTATATTTTAGGATCAATCTCAAAAGTTGTGTACGGATTTGATAAGGAATGATATTTTTGCAGAAAAAAGACAAGACCTTGCATTTATCTTTAGACCTACTTAAGTTATTACTTCCCGAACTATTAGTTTCACATTTTGATATTGTAAAACACGATAGCAACAAAGAAGTTCTTCATTTATACTTTGAAGAGAAGAAGGACACTCCAAAAGAAGAGGAACACCGTAGTTTAACAGCTCATGGCTTCCACAAAGAGATTAGGGATCATTTTACTGAAATCATCAACGTTTTGTAAGTGTTGTCTTTCTATTTATCTCCCAAGTATACTTAGTTAACTTTAATATATACTATTTTACCCTAACATTAATTTAACATTAAAATAACAGTTAATATAACATATAAATACGTCAATTTAAGCGTTTTCTTCATCATAAATCGCCCATATATTTGCAGTGTTGAACGTTATTAAATACATGCAATTATGAAAAGCGTAATCAGAAACACAAAAAAAGGAATCTTGATGGTAACCATGATGGCTGCCTTGGCAAGTTTCGCAAACGTTAAAGAAAAATTAACTTTTAAAGATGATATTAAAAAAACGGCTTTAATACTTAATAATGTAAAAAGCGGTGATTTATTAACTATTAAAGATTACAACGGACTGATTCTTTACAAAGAACAAATCAATACCGCCGGGGTTTACAAAAAAGGATTCGACCTTTCTGCCCTTCCGGATGGCGACTATTTCTTTGAAGTAAACAAATTCCTTGAAATTAAAACGATTCCGTTTACGGTAAAATCGAACAGAACCATTTTTCACAAAGAAAAGGAAAGCTCGGTATTTAAACCTTATATTACGCACAAAGATAATTCTGTACTAATAACCAAGCTTGCTCCAAAATTTGAGCCTTTAAAGGTTAAAATCTATGTCGATTACAATAGTGAGCTCACTTTAATCTTTTCGGAAGTGGTTAAAGACACAAAAAGTATAGAAAAAGCATACAAACTTGAAAAAGATAAAGATTACAAAATAGAAATCAGTTCTGATAACAGGACTTACACGAAATTCATTAATAATTAGTTTAATGTCTTATTTAGTTTAGTTTAGTTGGTAAAGCGGGCTGTGGTGGCTCGCTTTTTCTTTTATAAACTTTCCTGTTTTTTCCCTCATCAACTTTCCTTTTCAGAAAACATTACCTTTTTTAATCTGACTTATCTGGTCGGTTTTTTTGATTTTCTGAATTCCAAAACTGTAATTCTCGATACAAATTTTTCTCATTTCAACAATCGAAAAATCCACTCGAATTGACGGTTTTTTCGAAATACACAAGAGGGCATAGACCTATTTTGAAAACAATCTGCGAGTTACCTTTTTTCCTAAAAAAACAAAACTGAGCAACCATTCAGTCATAAAAAAATAACGCTCAAAGTTTTTATACACTTTTATACTTCACTTCGTAACGATTTTAAAATTCTATATCCTTTAAAATACTAACTATGTCTTCCAGAAGTAAAATACACTTAATTAACCCTTAAATATTCTATATTAATTTAACATAAAGTTGATGTAAAAATAACGGATAAAATAACACATAAATACATCAATTTCAATGTTTTAAACACCACTCTTCTATTGTACCTTTGGAGTGTTGAACGTTAAAACCTCAAATTATGAAAAACGTAATCAAAAACACCAAAAAAGGAATCTTAATGGCAATCATGATGACTGCCTTGTTAAGTTTCGCCAATGAAAAAGCTTCATTTACAAGCATTAAAAATGACGCTGGAAGAACCACGGTTACTTTTGTTGACGCAAAAGCAGGTAACCTTCTGTCTATCAAAGATGGAAATGGCAATGTGCTATATAAAGAATCCATTCAAAAAACGGGCGTATATACTAAAGGATTCGATTTAACATCGCTTCCTGACGGAGAATACCTTTTTGAATTGGATAAAGAAGTAGAAATCTCCACCATGCCGTTTACCGTTAAAGCAAGTGAAGTATCGTTTAAAAAAGAACTTGAAAAAACACTTTTCAAGCCTGTAACTAGAGTAAAAGGCAATTTGGTTTACATTACCAGATTAACCCTTAACAAAGCGCCGATGGATGTTGAAGTATATTCTGAAAGCAATGGAAGCTACGAGCTTATCCATTCTGAAACTTTTAAGGATACCGAAAACATTGAACGCATGTACAGATTAAGTGGGTTGAACAAAGTAGATTATAAAATAGTATTCAAAACTGAAGGTAGAGTATTTACCGAAACTATTAAAGGTTAATTTTACTAACTCAAATTAACTTGAAGAGCGGGCCATTTGGCCCGCTTTTTTTTAGAATAATTTTAGCTGCCCATCCTTAAATTGCTCATGTAAATCAATATTCAGTCTGGGCATACCTTTGCTCTTAAAGTATTTATGTCTGGCCAATTTAACCAAAGTGTTGATTTGCTCAGCTATTTTGCCTTCGCCACGCATGCGTGTGCCATAACGCGAATCGTTTAAACTACCGCCATGGCAACTTTCAATTTGGTGCAGCACCTTATCGGCACGGTCGGGCATGGCTGTTTTTATCCAATCGGTAAAAATTTCGCCAATCGCACCGTTTAACCGAACAATGGTGTGCCCAATAGATACCGCTCCATGGTCGGCAGTAGCTTTTGCCAAAGGCAATATTTCATGACTGTTAATACTCGGAATGATGGGCGCCAACATCACGTTTACCGGAATACCATTATCACTCAATATTTTCACGGTTTCCAATCGCCGTTTAATGGTGGCCGTTCTCGGTTCTAAAATACGCCGGGTATCTTCGCTCAATGAAGTTATCGAAACATTAACGCCAATCAAATTATCTTTCGCCAAGGCTTTTAACAAATCTAAATCGCGTAAAATCAAAGCGTTTTTGGTAATAATACCTACGGGATGTTTGTATTTTAAAAAGATTTCCAGACACTTTCGGGTAATTTCAAACTGCTTTTCAGCCGGTTGGTAGCAATCGGTGTTGCCCGACATCACTATGGGCTGTGCTTTCCAACTTTTCTTTTTTAGTTGATTTTCCAATAATTTGGGCGCCTCTTTTTTCACTAAAATACGCCGCTCAAAATCCAACCCCGCACTGTAGCCCCAATATTCGTGCGAATTTCTGGCATAACAGTAAATACAACCATGTTCACAACCTTGGTAAGCGTTCATAGAATACATCATACCCACATCGGGACTCTCCACTTTATTGACAATGGTTTTCGGGAAGGTTTCCAGATACAGCGTTTTGTTGTTATCGGCCTCCTCGCCTTCCTTTTGGCAGAATTCCAAAAAGTCGTCGCGCATATCATGGCTTAGTTCGAAAAAACGATTGTGCACATTGCGTTGCGCACCACGGCCTTTTATATAAGGTTTGGGGTCCATGTTGTAGTAAAATTAAGGTTTTTTGCCCGTTGTGTAGCTCTTTAAAATTACACAATATCGGCATGCAAAATTGTTAAAAGTGAAATGGGTTATTAACAAATCTGCCATGCACTACCTCCGGAAGAAAGCACCTAAAAAATTTTGATTTTGTGAAAATTTTAATCTAATTTAGTGGTAACCATTTATTTAACACCACAACATCCATACTTTGTTTAAGCGACTAATCAAACTTCTTAAAAAACTACATATTATGAATTCTTACCCACTAAGCACCAACCACTTTTCAATAGAATGGGGCGGCAAACGTATTGGTGCCAGTGAAATTTCGGGCCTCTCCATTAACATGCAACCCATTAGTTACAGCGAAGGAACGTTTAGAGCCAATGCCCCCGTTGTTATGCCCGGAAAACAAAAAACCAATACCATTGTTTTAAAAAGAGGCATTATGCCGGGCGACAACGAATATTATGACTGGCTTAAAACGGTAAAAGGAAACACCGTTGAACGCCGCGATTTAACCATTTCGTTGCTGAATGAAAACCACGAGCCAGTGGTAACTTGGAAACTAAAAAATGCTTTTCCGGTTAAAATGGAATGGACCGACTTAAACGCTAACAGTAACGAACCCGCCATGGAAATGCTAGAGGTTATGCATGAAGGCATGACGGTTGTAAACGGAGCATAAACAACAATATAAAAACACCCTTAAAAAGGGTGTTTTTATGGTTTTTAAAACTTGGTTTAGATGTTTAAACTCAAATCCAAAAGAGCTACAGCTTCTTTTATTTCTTTTGGAGTTCCATACATTATATAAATTTCATTTCTATAGGCTTCGTAAATATTACCGTCTAATTGCGTTCTATTAATCATCCCTCTAATTCTATTTGAAAACCCATATTTGCTCATAGTCGGTATCCTTTTAAGGTCATAATTCAATTTAACAAGATTACCCCTAAAGTCCTTATAGGCTATACTTTTATCTGATTCGTTAACGCCGATAATCACATTCTTATTAACATCTGTTTTAGGCTGATACAGCCCTAAGGCCTTCCCTTGGGTTTCTACATTAGAATCGGAAAGGATAAAAACGGTATTATCTGCTTCCGGAAAACCACTACCAACACTCTCTTTATTGGTGATAGCCCACTCTCCATTCGTTTTCCTATAATACAGATAGCTTGTAGTCCACAAACTTCGGTCATGCCTAAGCGACCAAACACCTGTCATTACATTCATATCCTTGTCGGAACCCGGATGCACACCACTTGGGGCCTTTATGGAAAGGTCTGACTGCACTGCTTTTTCATTCCATAATTTTGTGCCCGCACGATGTTGATTAATACAATGTCCCGGAGGACGAATGAATGAAATTTGGTAATAATGTTTAATGATACCTATAGAAATTCCATGTTGACCAGAAATATCTTCATAAGTTCCATAATAATCAAATTCGCTTTTAACCTCATCCAGTTGTTTGCCTTCTAAGCCTTCTTCTTCAAGCCCATCTTCATCAGAGTTTCCTCCGTCATTTCTATACGGGTCTTCTCCAATATTTTCCCAACGCGTAAAATCATATCGCCCATCGCCATGCCAAAGCGCCATGGGCCGGGGTTCTACAATTAATTTTTTGTTATCTGACGTTTGTGTAATGGCGCATTTTGAACCTAAAGTTTCATAGAAACCTGCTTGAGTTGGATTGTACCGACCGCCATGAGAAGCATCTCTAATCGCCACCTGACCTGCTCTACCATACATATCTGACGCTGGCCCCATAATATCGCCTAAACCAGGAATGATCACCTCGTTTATCACGCCTCCACCATTTGAGGTAATTCCAATTTGAAAACCTGACGAACCAGATTTTAAATGATGCGTTGTAATTCTTGGATCAGATTCAGATATGATATCAAAAGTCTCCGGCGATTCTGGCGTTTCTTCCGGCTCTTCTAACTCTTCTTCTTCCTGCGGTATTTCAACTTCAGGAGCCTCATCGATATCTGTGTTTTTTTGACAATTAAAAAGCAATTGACTTATTAAAAGCAAAATAAAAGTAGTGAGTCTGAATAATTTCATATAGCCATATATTTGTTTTACACTAGTAAAACAAATATCACTTAAAGAAATTTTTTATCTATCCTGTAGTATCTGCAACCCTATTATTGCAACGCATTCAACTACATAAAAAATCAATTAACTACACTAAACAAGCCCGTTGAACGAAACCATTTACCCCGCTACTCGCCCGGAAAATCAGCTTTTCGTTTTTCTAAAAAAGCGGTGGTGCCTTCGTTAAAATCAGGCGTTCCAAAGCTGTTTCCAAATTGCTCGATTTCCACCTCAAAACCATTTACACCATCTTTATAATTGGCATTTACAGCTTTAATGGCCGAAGCAATGGCCACAGAAGAGTTATTTAAAATTTTACCCGCTATTTTTTCGCAAAGCGGCAACAGCTCCTCCTGCGAGGTTACTTGGTTTACCAAACCATATGTTAGCGCCTTATTGGCATCAATCATTCCGGCAGTCATGATCATTTCCATAGCGCGGCCTTTACCAATAAGTTGCGGCAAGCGCTGCGTACCGCCATACCCCGGAATTAGTCCCAAACTCACTTCGGGCAAGCCTAATTTGGCATTATCGCTAGCCACACGAAAGTGGCAGGCCATGGCCAATTCCAAACCGCCACCTAAAGCAAAACCGTTTACCGCAGCTATAACAGGTTTAGACAGGTTTTCAACAAAATCAAACAAAATGGATTGTCCGTTAGCCGCCAATTTTGTCCCCTCGGCGACACTGTAATCAGCAAATTCACTGATGTCGGCTCCCGCCACAAATGCTTTTTCGCCACTACCGGTTACAACAATTACTTTGACGTTTTTGTTGATTTCGGCCGCCTTAAACGCCTCGTGCAATTCCTGGATGGTATCCCGATTTAAAGCGTTAAGCTTTTTAGGTCGGTTTATGGTTATGGTAGCAATACTATTTTTCTCTTCTACTAAAATGTTATTATAACTCATGGTTTTCTATTTTATAAAATTCAAATGAAAATTCGCCGTAATACTAACTGTCACGCCGAGCACAGTCGCAGCGCAAATTCAGTACAGCCAAATTTAGGATGACGACTTCAACGTTTATTTATGCCTTTGGAAAGGTGACCGTAAACGTGGTGCCTTTTCCTTTTTCAGTCTCGAATGAGATACTTCCATTATAGGTTTCCACAATGTTTTTCACCATAGCCAGCCCTAGCCCCATTCCGCTAGATTTAGTGGTAAACTTAGGCTCGAAAACCTTATCTATATTTTCCTCGGAAACCCCCATGCCGTTATCGCTTACGGTAATAACGGCCTGGCTACCTTCCTCAAATACCTTAACTTCTATTTTTCCTGTTTTATGGTCTGGAATGGCCTGAATGGCATTCTTCACCAAATTGGTTACCACACGAATGAGCTGTGACCTATCGAGCTTGGCGATAACCTCATCGGTACTAGCACTGAAAACTATATGGTCTTCATTAAAAATATCTAATGCTAATTTAACAATTTTTACCACGTTAAGCGTTTCGTTTTGCTGTGCCGGCATTTTGGCAAAGTTTGAAAATGCCGAAGCAATAGCGCTCATGGTATCTATTTGCTGAATAAGGGTTTTACTGTATTCATCTACTTTTTGATGGATATTTTCATCTTCGGGATTAAACTTCCGTTGGAAATTTTGCACCGTTAGCCTCATGGGCGTTAACGGGTTTTTAATTTCGTGCGCCACTTGTTTGGCCATTTCGCGCCAAGCCTGTTCGCGCTCACTACGCGCCAGCTGCACAGCACTTTCTTCCAACTCATCAATCATACTATTGTACGAGTTCACCAAAGTGGTAATTTCTTCACTGGTATCGTTCACCTCAATTTTTTCGTTCCTTTTTTCTAACCTAGTGGTATTTATTTTATCGCTAATGGTTTTTAGCGATTTGGTAATGTACTTTGAAAGTAAAAAGGCAATGACAATAGCCATAAGCAATACTAGCGCAAACGCATACCCCAAACGGGTTAAAAACTCTTCGAGTTCTTTATCGAGAAAATCGTCTTTTTCTAAATACGGAATATTTAAAATGGCCAACGGTTTCGATTTTTGATCTAAAATAAAGGTGTAAGACGATTGGAAAATCTCGCCATTTTCCTCATGCTTATCGACGTAACGGTGCCTAGCGACTTCTATTTCGCTATTAAATTCCACCGTGTTGTTTATGGCATTTAAAATATTGGCACTAATACATCTATCGGCAGCACTGGTTTGCAGCCCTGCTTTTGAAGTAATCAGCAATCCACCTTCCAAATCGTAAATGTTAATCTGCAATTTATGAATGTCGGCAATATTATAGATTTCTTCCTTAAAAATAAACGGAATATTTTCTGTTTTTACCTCCCAAGTATTTTGCCTGCCGTTAATAACCCGTTTTATATGCGCCTGTACACTACCTTCTTTCCGCTCCAAGCGGCCTTCGTGGTAATCTTTACTTTGCTCCCTGTATTGATATATGGCCACCGCAGCGATAAGCACCGATGCCAAAATAACCAACAAAATCATGGCCAGGAAAATACGGGTTCGTAAGGAGAGTTTTTTGAGTTTCATTCAGAACAATAAAGCCTAAATATAGCAATAATCGAACCAAACAGCCTAGGGCAATTCACAAAATCTAAAACCCAAATTGCAAAGCTTAAGTATTGGAATTTGCAATTTAGTATTTGAGCTTTGACTCTTACCGTCAAGCCTCTGGATTTTTTTCCCGAATGTTTTTATAGATTTTAAAACCGAGCATAATGAGAACCCCCAAAACAAAGATGCCGATAATACCCCAAACCCAGTTAATGGCACTTTTCAACACTACCAGAAACACCACAGCAAACAGGATGAAGGTTGCTCCTTCGTTCCAGATGCGCATAAAACTGGAAGATTTTTTAACCACATCGTTTTGCAATTGCTTAAAATATTGATGGGTTTTTAAATGGTAAACAATGAGCAGGATTACAAAAGCCAACTTTACGTGCATCCAACCTTGTTGTAACCAATACGGCTGTAAAATGAGCAACCAAATAGCAAAAACAGTCGCCAAAATTGCCGATGGCCAAGTTATGATATACCACAACCGCTTGGCCATTAATTTTAGTTGCTTCCCCAATATTTCCTTATCGGGAGAGGGTTTATGGAAGGCTTCAATTTGATAAACAAATAAACGCGGAATGTAAAACAAGCCGGCAAACCAGGTGATTACAAAAATAAGATGAAAGGATTTAATGTAAGCGTAATATTCCATAACTATTGGTTTATTGCTGAAGCGTTATTTTCAGGTTTTAAGTTCTTGATAATTTCGCGATTTAAAAAGTAACCGGTAACTATAGTCGCCAAAACATCGGAAATGGGAAAAGACACCCACACCCCAAGCTCTCCAAAAAACAAAGGTAATATTAAAATGAGCGGAATAAAGAAAAATCCTTGCCGGCACAAGGTAAGCAATAAGGCTTGTTTGGCCTTTCCTATGGCTTGAAAATAAGCCGCTCCGATAAGCTGCCAAGCAATAATGGGCGTTGCGGCAAACACCCAACGCATAGCTGGCGGTGTTTCTTTAATCACTTCGGCGTCATCGGTAAACAATCTCGTAATGGCTTCAGGGAAAACCATGAGCAAGATAAATATTATGGTGGCCAATCCAGCAGCGTATTTAATGGCCGTATTTATGGTTTGCCTTACCCGGTTGTATTTTAAAGCACCATAATTGAAGCCCGCAATAGGCAAAAACCCCTGGGTGATACCATAAACCGGAAACAACGCAAACATAAGCATGCGCCCTACAATAGCATAGGCCGTTACCGAGGTCTCTCCGCCCAAATTGAACAGAATGTTGTTCATGAACAGATAAGTGATGCTCACCACAGCTTGCCGCGCCAAAGTCACAAAACCCAACGAACTTATTTCCTTTACAATTGGTCGGTCCAACCCAAAATGCGAAAAATTGATTTTTAATTCGGAATGTTTCGACAGAAAGAACCAAAAAATAAATGCAAAGCAGAGCAAATACGAGCCCGTTGTAGCCCACGCAGCACCGTGCATACCCCAACCAAAAACGTTTATAAAAAGGTAATCGAGCAACAAGTTTGACACCGACGGAATCACCATGGCATACATAGCAAATTTGGGTTTGCCTTCCGCACGAATTACGGTGTTCCCCATCATGCTTAACGCCAAAAACGGTACGCCGTAAAGCACTATGGTGTAATAGATTTTTGCAGGTTCTAAAATAGCTCCTTTACCGCCAAAAGCCGGAATAATGCCCTCTACAAACCATAACCCTACAATAACCATCGTTACGGTTAACAACAAAGTGAGCGTTATTTGGTTTCCGAAGGTTTTAAGTGCTTTCCCTTTATTTTCAGCACCCAGTGCCCGAGATATTATGGACGACCCGCCCACACCTATACTCATCCCCAAGGCCGCAATAAAAAACGACACCGGGAGGACGACGTTAATCGCAGCAATGGCCACAGCACCAATCCAATTACCAACAAAAATAGTATCGACCAAGATATTAAGCGACATCACTAAAATACCGATAGACGCCGGAACCGCTTGTTTTATAAGCAATTTGCCAATGGGCTCTGTTCCTAGATCTTGCGACGAAATTTTTGCCATTAACCCACCTCAATATCGGTTGTAGCCCATTCGTTAATCCACTTAGAGAGTAAATCTACAAATGCTTTATCGTCATTTAAACAGGGTACGGTGGTGTATTCCTTTCCGCCAACTTCATGGAAAATTTCCTGGCCTTCCATGGCAATCTCTTCCAAGGTTTCCAAACAATCACTCACAAATGCCGGAGTTACAATGGCCATATTTTTCACGCCTTGTTTTCCCAATCGCTCGATGGTTCGGTCGGTATAAGGCAGCAACCAGGGGTCGAAACCTAAACGCGACTGGAATGAGGTGGAGTACGTCCCTTCCTCCAACTGAAGCCTTTCGGCCACCAAACGTGTCACTTCCAAACACTGATGGCGATAACAAAATTCGTGCGCCTTGCTTGGTGTTACGCAGCAACTGCCATCCATTTTACAGTGCGACTTGGTCACATCACTTTTTCGGATGTGCCGCTCTGGAACACCATGGTATGAAAACAATAAATGCTCATACTTTTTGCCTTCCAAATGCCGTTTTATGGAATCTGAAAGCACTTCAATATAATCGGGCTTATTGTAGAATGCCCGTACCGACTCTATTTTTAGCTGTGGGAAATGTGCTTTACGGAGTTCTTCAGTGAGCACCAAAATGGTTTCGGTAGTCGCCATAGCAAACTGCGGATACAAAGGAAACAACAAAACTTCTTCCACGCCTTTATCGACCAATTCCTGAAGGCCTTTTTTTATGGTCATGCTACCATAGCGCATGGCCAAAGCCACAGGTACCTCTACCTGTTTTTGTATTTTATTTTGGAGCCTTTCGGAAATCACGATGAGCGGCGACCCTTCTGGCCACCAAATTTTTTGATATGCTGCCGCCGATTGTTTCGGGCGGGTTTTTAAAATAATACCTTTAACCAAGGCCGTGCGCGCCACGAGCGGAATATCAATTACCCGTTCGTCCATTAAAAATTCGCCCAAATATTTTTTAACGTCTTTGGGCGTAGGGCTATCGGGCGAACCCAAATTGACCAGTAAAATACCTTTTTTCATTTAACCTCTCTTTTTTTTTGATTGCATGCCTTTTACCGCAAACCCCTGATCCCATCTTTCCTAATTCAAGTTGACGGACTATTTATAAGTTATTGCAGACACGCCTATTTTATTTTTTTCTTTTCAAGCAATAAAAAATACCACCCAACAAATGCTGTTTAAACTCCGGATTGGAATATATCTCAATGGTATGGCCCAATCCTGTGTAAAACATGCGTCCTCCATCATATTCCCGATACCAAGCAATGGGATGATAATCGCCATGCTTACCGCCTGCGTAACTCGACTCATCTACCGTTAACAGCACTTTTAAATCGGGACTCATATCTCTGTAATTGTACCACTCGTCATAAAGCACCCACGGACTTTTTAAGTGTTGTGTAGACCGATGTGTACCATCCTGAACATGAACGTGCGCTTCACAATGCTTGGGGTGGTCTAGAAAATAAGCCCCAACCAGCTTACCATACCAGGGCCAATGGTATTCGGTATTGGTAGCAGAATGCACTCCCATAAAACTTCCGCCGTTATTAATATAGGTTTTGAAAGCCTGTTCTTGAGCGCCGCTAAACACATTACCCGTAGTACTCAAAAAAATAATGGCATCGAAATCTTTTAAACCTTCAGTTGAAAATATATTTGAATCTTCGGTATGCGTCACTTTAAAATGATTTTCCTTACCTAATTTTTGAATAGCACTTACTCCCGTTTCAATGGATTTATGCCTAAAACCTTCTGTTTTTGTAAACACCAAAACCTGTTCTTGGACTTTACAGGATGCACACAACAGAAGTAAATATATAATGATTAAAAGATGTTTCATTTTTGGCTGGTTTTGCTTTCCTGAATTTGTTGATGGTACAATTTTGGCCGCTCTTCATTATAATCGCAATCTTGAAATATACCACAAGACACATTGGTACGCGCCAACGACTTGGTATTTTGGTCGCCATATTGCTTGGATAGAGCTTCTATTTCTGGACTTAAATATTTCATAAGCATAAAATGTTCTAATTTAAAGACATGATATATTTTTTTGGAGTGGTGCCGTATTTCTTTTTAAAGGCTGAAATAAAATGGCTGGATGTACTGTAACCCACCTTATGCCCTACTTCATTCACATTGTTTTCGCCAGACTCCAAAAGTTTTCGTGCCACTTCCATTTTATAGTCGAATAAAAAACTAAAAACTGAATCGCCATAAATTTGCTTAAAGCCTTCCTTGAGTTTTTTAAGGCTGAGACCTATTTCATCGGCCAACTCCTGCAAAGTTGGCGGCTCGGCCATGCGCGAAACAATAATATCTTTGGCCTTTCTTATTTTTATAACGTTGGTTTCGTCTACCAAAAACGGACACTGCTCCACATCGGCATCTTCACTTCTATTAAAATACAAGCTTAGCAACTCGTAGGCCTTGCCCTTAAAATACAACGGTTTTATGGATGCATTAAGGTTATAGTTTATAATCTGATTGAGTACAATAGCCATAGAGGGCGAAATAACTCCGTCTTTATAATATTTTTTGTGACGGTTGTCTTCACTTAAAAAAGTGATACAATCAGCCTCTTGCGAAAACAACCCATGGAATTTTTTAATAGAAATCAAAATGGAAACCATCCATGAATGCGGATTAATCTCTAAATCGATAGGTAAATCGCGCTGCGGATTGTACAGCAGCAACGAATTTTCTTCGAGAATATTCAATCGGTAACGCCCTTCATTGAAAACGAACTGTCCAGAACCCTTCACACAAAAATGAAATTGTATATAATCGCTATCTACTTCTTTTGCAGGGTTTTGCACTTCACTCGCCTCGTTCTTAAACCCCAAAACCATAAAGCCATCTTCTATCTTCGTTTCTTCAAAGGAACTTTTGGCGATACTTTTTCCTGGTTTGATTTCTTTATTCATAGTTGTTTTATTTAGACTGATTCTAAACTAAATACTTAAAACCTGCCTAATACACTACAAAAATATGATATTTATCAGGTTTTACGAAAAAACACCCCGAAAAAACCACAAACGACATTAAAAGTTCTTTTAGCGTTATTTTTTTCAAATTCGACATCCTATTTTTGCTCCACATTTCAGGTGTTAGCATGCAGAAGTACAATATTTCACGTAGTCATTACTTTTACGCCATCGGCTTAAGTTACAAAAAGGCCGACGCCGATATTCGTGGGCGTTTCAGTTTAGATGACGACTCCAAACAAGCCCTTCTTGCTCAAGCAAAAGAAAACAACATTGAAAGCTTGGTGGTTACTTCTACCTGTAACCGTACAGAAATTTATGGTTTCGCACAGCATCCTTTTCAACTTATACAATTGCTTTGCAACAACACCAACGGTACGGTTGACGAATTCCAGAAAGTAGCGTACGTTTACAAAAACAAAGAGGCCATTGCCCACATGTTTCGTGTAGGTTCTGGGTTGGACAGCCAAATTTTGGGTGATTTTGAAATCATAAGTCAATTAAAAACCAGTGCCAAGTTATCGCGTAAACACGGTTTACTGAATCACTTTACCGAACGCTTGGTAAACGCCGTAATACAAGCCAGCAAACGCATTAAAACCGAAACCGATATTTCTTCCGGCGCCACGTCGGTATCATTTGCATCGGTGCAATATATTTTAAACTCGGTTGAAGATGTTGCCAATAAAAACATTTTACTTTTCGGAACGGGAAAAATTGGGCGAAACACTTGCGAAAATTTGGTAAAACACACCAAAAACGAGCATATCACATTAATTAACCGCACCAAGGATAAAGCGGAAAGAATTGGCGGAAAGTTCAATTTAGTGGTTAAGGATTATGCCAATTTGCAGGAAGAAATCAACCAATCGGACATCTTGATTGTCGCTACTGGTGCACAGCGCCCAACTATCGACAAGCATTTAATTCAGTCTAAAAAACCATTATTGATTTTAGATTTGTCCATCCCTAAAAATGTGGACAGTAACGTTAAGGAATTGGACAACGTACAGTTGATACATTTGGATTATCTTTCTAAAATTACCGATGAAACTTTAGAAGCCAGAAAACAACATATCCCTTCGGCAGAAGCCATTATTGAAGAAGTAAAAGCCGAGTTTAACAGTTGGTTGGAAACCCGCAAATTCGCCCCAACCATTAAAGCCTTAAAACATAAGCTCTCTGATTTTGCAGCTGCAGAATTAGATACCCAACGCCGAAAAAATGCCGATTTCAACGAAGCTCAAGCGGCGTTAATCAGCAATAACATCATTCAAAAAATAACCAACCACTTTGCACATCATCTAAAAGATGACAATATTTCGACGGACGACAGCCTCGAACTTATTAAAAAAGTGTTTCAGTTAGAAGAATCTCCAAAAGCGAATGTCTAAAACCATTAGAATTGGCACGCGCGATAGTGAATTAGCACTATGGCAGGCCAAAACCGTACAAAAGCAACTTGAGCATTTAGGATACAAAACCGAACTGGTTCCGGTAAAATCGACGGGCGACATTGTTCTCGATAAGCCCCTTTACGAAATGGGTATTACGGGTATTTTTACCCGCACCCTTGATATTGCCATGCTTAACCACGACATTGATATTGCCGTGCACTCTTTAAAAGACGTACCTACTTTGCTCCCAAAAGGTATAGTACAAGTGGCTGTTTTAAAACGCGGCAACGTAAACGACACCTTGGTTTTTAAGCACAACGAAGAGTTTTTGGGCGCCAAAGAAGCCGTAGTGGCCACAGGCAGTTTACGCCGCAGGGCACAATGGCTTAACCGCTTCCCAACGCATACCATTGTCGATTTGCGGGGCAACGTTAATTCACGCCTTCAAAAGTTAAAGGATAATGAATGGAACGGTGCTATTTTTGCCGCTGCCGGAATTGGTCGCATTGGCATTCGTCCAGAAGAATCAATTAACCTAGATTGGATGATTCCCGCTCCTGCACAAGGCGCTATCATGATAACTGCTTTAGACGAGGATGAATTTGTAAAGAACGCCTGCGCCGAACTCAACCACGAGGAAACCGAAATTTGCACCACCATAGAACGCCAGTTTTTAAATAAACTGGAAGGTGGCTGCACCGCGCCTATTGGTGCATTAGCCTATATTAAAGATGAAGAAGTGCACTTTAAAGGCGTCTTGCTCAGTGAAGATGGCTCGAAACGTATAGATGTTACTCGCGTTGAAAAACTGGGCAAGCATGAAAACATGGCGCAATTCTGTGCCGATTTTGTGATTGAACGTGGCGGAAAACGTTTAATGGACAACATTAAAAATGCCACAAAACAAACCAACGTTGTTTCTACCAAATCACTTACCGAAGACCAACGTTTATTGTTCAATGAAAAAGTAGTTGCCGAAAGCACCGATTTTATAAAGATTAGCTTAAACCGCATCCACCCACGTTTCTTAAAAAACGAGATTCAAAACGTAATTATTACCAGTAAAAATGCGGTGGAAGCGTTGACGACCAATTTTTCAGCCACCGAATTGCAATTCAAAAACATCTATTGCGTGGGCCGAAGAACCAAACGCCTCATCGAAAAGAAAATTGGCAAAGTGACCCACGTTGAAAAAAACGCTGAAAATTTAGCCAAGTACCTTATTGAGTTTATTGAAGGCACCGAAGTCACCTATTTTTGTAGTGATTTAAGGCTCGACACACTTCCTTCAATTTTAGAGGAAAACCACATAAAGGTGAATGAAATTGAGGCCTACCAAACCAAGTACGACGGTCAAAAAGTAGATGATTCTGTTGAAGGCGTCATGTTTTACAGCCCATCAACGGTAGAAAGTTTTGTTGAAAAAAACAACAAAGAGGTCATAGCTTTTTGCATTGGAGACACCACAGCAAAAGAGGCCAAAAAACATTTTAACGACGTTAGAGTATCCAAAGTACCTACCGTAGAAAGTGTTATTGAGTTGGTAAACCTACACTTCGTGTAGCAGCTATTAGCCATTGGCTGTTTGCCACTAGTGCCACTGCCATGAAAGAAAGGACTAAAGAAAACTAAATATTTAAAGGCATAAGTAAATGCGAGATTTTAGAAAACTTGATATTTGGAAAAACGGAATCGAACTCGTAAAGGAAGTATATAAACTATCTGACCATTTGCCTTCTGAGGAAAAATTTGGTTTAAGAAGTCAAATCACAAGAGCATCAATCTCTATCCCTTCAAACATTGCAGAAGGATGTAGCAGGAATAGTGAAACTGAATTCAAAAGATTTTTAGAAATAGCAATGGGCTCATTATTTGAAGTTGAAACTCAATTAATTATTGCACAAGAATTAAATTTTTTAGAAGAAAAAGAGCTTGAATCCATTTTTGCTTTCATCAAGAAAGAAGCAAAAATGATAAACAGTCTAATAAACAAAATAAAAAATAGCTAATGCTTTTTAGCTAACAGCTAAGAGCCAAAAGACAAAAGCTAAATATGAAGAACGATTTATTTTTACGCGCATTAAAAGGAGAAACCGTAAACCGTCCGCCGGTATGGATGATGCGCCAAGCTGGGCGTTATTTACCAGAATTCATGGCCATACGTGAGAAATACGACTTTTTCACCCGTTGCCGCACACCAGAATTGGCGAGTGAAATCACGGTGCAGCCCATCCGCCGTTACGGCATGGATGCCGCCATCCTTTTTAGCGATATTTTGGTAATCCCACAGGCGATGAATATTGAGGTACAAATGAAACCTAATTTTGGCCCGTATTTACCCAACCCCGTACGTACATCAAAAGATGTTGAAAATGTAGTGGTGCCCGATGTGAAAATTGAATTGGATTATGTTTATCAAGCCATAAAAGCCACCAAGGAATTGTTAAATGACGATATTCCGCTCATCGGTTTTGCTGGTTCACCATGGACCATTTTGTGCTACTGCGTGCAAGGACAAGGCAGCAAAACTTTTGATAAAGCCAAAGAATTTTGCTTTACCAATCCAGTGGCAGCGCATAAACTGCTTCAAAAAATAACCGATACTACTATTGCCTATTTAAAGGAGAAAGTAAAAGCAGGATGTAACGCCGTGCAAGTATTCGACTCTTGGGGGGGTATGTTATCGCCAACCGATTATCAAGAATTCTCTTGGCAGTACATCAACCAAATTATTGAAGCCTTAAAGGACGATGCTCCCGTTATCGCCTTTGGCAAAGGCTGCTGGTTCGCACTCCATGACATGGCACAAAGTAATGCTTCCGCATTAGGTGTCGATTGGACCTGCTCGGCAAGAAATGCCCGTTACCTAACTGGCGGAAACATAACACTGCAGGGTAATTTCGACCCCTCCCGATTATTGTCTCCTCCTTCCGAAATCAAGAAAATGGTACACCAAATGATTAACGAATTTGGAAAAGACAAATACGTTGTAAATTTAGGACACGGCATTTTACCAAATATTCCTTTGGAGAATGCTAAGGCGTTTGTCGATGCGGTGAAAGAGTACGAAAGCCCCTCTTAATCTCCCCAAAGGGAAGAAACTCTTGCTGAAAACTATATCTTAGCAATGATGTAAATAGTTGTTATGATCAAAAACATAATTTCGGGCATTACGGCGTATTTCGGGGCTTTTACTTTAATATCGAAGCTCAAACTTTGGAAATATTTTGCCATACCTATGGCTATTAGCGCCATTACCGCAATTATCATTATTGGTTCGGCCTACGGGCTTTCAGACAACATAGGCAACTTTATATCTAAAATCTGGGTTTGGGACTGGGGCAAGGACACCTTTTCAACCATCAGCAACTTTATTGGCGGTTTAATCATTTTAGTTATTGGCCTCATCCTTTTTAAACATATTATTATGGCCCTTTCGGCGCCTTTTATGAGTCCCGTTTCCGAAAAAATCGAAGCCCATTTTAACGGCAGCTCAACCCATGCCCACAGAAATACCTCGTTTGGCCAACAATTGTGGCGCGGTATTAAAATAAATGGCAGGAATTTAACTTTGGAACTGCTCATAACCCTTCCTATTTTATTGTTAAAATTTATTCCCGTCGTTAATATTTTTTCAACAGCGCTGTTATTTTTGGTACAGGCCTATTATGCTGGTTTCGGTAACCTGGACTATACGTTAGAGCGACATTTTACTTATCGCGAGAGCATTCAATTTGTTCGGAAAAATCGAGGATTGGCCATTGGCAACGGTATTATTTTCATATTGTTTTTATTAGTTCCCGTAATTGGTGTAATTTTAGTACTCCCGTTATCGGTTACAGCAGCATCAAGCGAAACAGTTAAAATTTTACAATCAAAAAAACACTAAAGATTTTATGGTTAAGAAACTGATCTTATCACCTATTCAAAAATTTATAAACATTGAAAGTTTCAGTGGTACTTTATTGCTTTTGGCAACAATTTTGGCCTTGATATGGGCCAATTCGCCATTCGCCGAAAGCTATCAATCCATCTGGGAATTCAAAATTGGTTTTACAAGTCAAACTTTCGAGTTGAGCAAACCCCTTATTTTATGGATAAACGATGGGCTAATGGCCGTTTTCTTCTTCTTAATTGGCTTAGAAATAAAACGCGAGTTTCTTATAGGCGAATTAAATTCCATAAAAAAATTGGCTTTCCCGCTTTTTGGAGCCTTAGGGGGCATCATCATGCCGGTTTTATTCTTTTTTCTTTTGAATGAAAATCCAGAAACCCAACAAGGGTGGGGCATTTCCATGGCTACAGACATTGCGTTTTCATTGGCACTACTAAAAGCCTTAGGAAACAGAGTGCCGCTAAGCCTTAAAATATTTTTAACCGCCTTTGCCATTGTTGATGATTTGGGCGCCGTACTTGTTATTGCCATTTTTTACAGTAGCAATATACAAACCGGCATGCTACTTATTGCGTTTATATTATTGGCGGTTCTTTATATTATGTCGTACCGCGGATACTTTTCAAAGTTCGTTATGGTATTTTTAGGTATCATCATCTGGACGTTATTCTTAAAATCGGGCATACACCCTACTTTAGCCGGAATTTTATTGGCATTTTCCGTACCAATTAGGCAACGCATAAAAACCCCACAGTTTGTCGATAACCTGGTAAATATCACAAACAACATCAAAGCGGCTAGTATTTTAAAAAAGCCCATTTTATCAAAAGAACAAATTCGTGAAATCGATAATTTAGAAGATTGGACCAACAAATACCAATCGCCATTACAACATTTAGAGCATAATCTGCACGATTGGGTGGCCTATTTTATCATCCCCATATTTGCTTTAGCCAATGCTGGAGTAGCCATTAACACCAACATGAACATCGATACAAGTCTAGTTATCAATATTGCGATATGTTTGGTTTTAGGAAAAAGCATTGGCATATCGGCTATTGTATTTCTGGCCAAAAAGCTCAAGTTTATTGAAATACCTTCAGACATTAGCAACCAGCAAATTATTGGCGTTTCGTTTTTGGCTGGGATAGGTTTCACCATGGCCATTTTTATTGCAAGCCTTGCCTTTGCCGAAAGTCCAAAATATATCGATTCCGCAAAAATCGGAATCCTAATAGGCTCAGTGATAGCGGCAATAATTGGTTATTTGATTTTGCGTTTTAAAAAATAAGGATGAAAGATAAATTTTACCAATACATACAAGATTTACAAGATACCATAACCTCAAAACTGGAAGCTATTGATGGTAAAGCCCAGTTCAAGCAAGATATTTGGGAGCGTCCCGAAGGTGGCGGTGGCCGCACTCGTGTGATTGAAAACGGAAAGGTTTTTGAAAAAGGTGGGGTAAATATTTCTGGCGTGCATGGCAAATTGCCCAAATCGATGCAAAATTATTTTAAAGTGGGTGATGTCGATTTTTTTGCCTGCGGATTAAGCTTGGTACTCCACCCAAAAAACCCCATGGTTCCTACCGTCCATGCCAATTGGCGCTACTTTGAAATGTATGATGAAAACCATAATATTGTTGACCAATGGTTTGGGGGCGGCCAAGATTTAACGCCCTATTATTTATTTGAAGAAGATGCACAGCATTTTCACCAAACCTGCAAAACAGCTTGCGATAAGCACAATCCGGATTTTTACCCCAATTACAAAGCCCGTTGCGATGAGTATTTTTATAACGCACACCGCAACGAAGCCAGAGGCATTGGCGGCTTGTTTTTTGATTATTGCAAGGCTACCGACAATATGAGCATGGAAAATTGGTACGATTTTGTTACTGAAGTGGGCAATAGCTTCTTAGAAGCCTATGTACCCATTGTTGAAAAACGAAAGGACTTACCATACACAAAAAAACAACGCGACTGGCAGGAAATCCGTCGTGGGCGCTATGTAGAATTCAATTTAGTGCACGATAAAGGCACCCTGTTTGGCTTGAAAACCAACGGCCGCATTGAAAGTATTTTAATGAGTTTGCCCCCACACGTGCAATGGGTTTACGACCATAGCCCAGAACCTAATAGCGAAGAAGAAAAATTACTTGAAGTTTTAAAAAACCCGAAAGACTGGGTTTAAAACAAATCGAAATAAACATTTACAGATGTATCCATTAAGACGAAACCGAAGACTTAGAGCCAACGCTGCCATTCGTGGATTGGTTCGCGAAACCATTATATCTCCCAACGATTTTTTAGTGCCCCTTTTTGTGGTTGAAGGCAAAGGCGTAAAAGAAGAAATTGCTTCAATGCCCAATTATTTCCGTTACAGTTTGGATTTACTAGAAAATGAAGTAAAAGAACTATGGAACCTGGGACTAAAATCGGTATTACTATTCGTAAAAGTACCCGATAACTTAAAAGACAACAAAGGCACGGAAGCCATAAACCCCAACGGACTGATGCAGCGGGCCATAAAAACCGTAAAAAACGCCTGCCCCGATATGTTGATCATGACCGATGTGGCGCTAGATCCCTATTCGGCTTACGGCCACGACGGCATTATTGAAAACGGACAAATACTAAACGACGAAACAGCAGAAGCTTTGGCCGAAATGAGCATATCGCACGCTGAAGCTGGTGCCGATTTCGTAGCACCAAGCGACATGATGGACGGCCGCATTTTAACCATTCGTGAAGCTTTAGAAGACGAAGGATTCACCAACACTGGCATCATGAGCTATTCGGCAAAATATGCTTCGGCATTCTACGGTCCTTTTCGCGATGCACTCGATTCGGCTCCGGTAGATTTGGTAGATATTCCAAAAGACAAAAAAACCTATCAAATGGATTATGCCAACCGTTTTGAAGCCATCCGCGAAACCGAAATGGATATCGACGAAGGCGCCGATATTGTTATGGTTAAACCCGGGCTCTGTTATTTGGATATTGTTCGCGAAATTAAAAATGAAGTGGACGTTCCTGTGGCTGTTTACCAAGTTTCAGGCGAATACGCTATGCTTAAAGCCGCCGCCGAAAAAGGCTGGCTGGAGCACGACGCCGTAATGATGGAGCAAATAACCGCAATAAAACGCGCCGGCGCAGACATCATTGCCTCTTACTTTGCCAAAGACGTTGTAAAAATTTTAAATAGCTAACAGAACATCGCACTTTCGTTGTTTACCACAGGGGTTCAAAAAGAAAAAAATTTTTCTTTAAAGCCCTTATAAAGTAAGTCTTACAATTATTAACGATGTTGTGAATTTGATTTCGTAAATTAGCATAACTAAAACCTATTTAATGAACGCACTGATTCTCTGGGCAACCCTTTCGATATTTTTCTCGTTTTTATGTTCCGTATTAGAAGCTGTGCTGCTAAGTGTTACGCCTACTTTTATATCCGTAAAAAAGCGCGAAAAGAAAGATTATGCCAACACTTTAGAGCACCTTAAAAAAGATGTAGACAAACCCTTAATAGCTATCCTTACATTAAACACCATTGCCCATACGGTGGGTGCCATGATGGTGGGTATTGAGGCCGAAAAGCTACCTTTTACTATTGAAGTTTTTGGAATTAATACCGTAGGTATAGTATCGGCTATTATGACTTTTTTAATACTGGTAGCTTCCGAAATTATCCCGAAAACCATTGGTGCCACTTATTGGAAACAACTGGCCAATTTTGCCGCCAAAGCATTAACCATTATGATTTTTCCGTTGAAATGGACAGGTATTTTATGGTTGCTTCAATTGACCACAAAACTCATAGGCGGTACTGGGCACGGCAGCGTTTTAACTCGTGAAAGCTTTATGGCCATGACCGAGATAGCCCACGAAGAAGGCGTATTTCAAGAAAACGAAAGTAAGGTGATTAAAAACTTACTGACTTTTAAGGAAGTATTTGCAAAAGACGTCATGACGCCACGAACAGTAATGAAAATTGAAAACCAGAGTACTACCGTTGAAGATTTTTTCAACAAAAACCTCAACCTTAGGTTTTCGAGGGTTCCCGTTTATGTTGACGACCCCGACAATATTAAAGGCTTGGTTTTAAAAGATGAAGTTTTTAGAGAAATGGCTTTGGGCAACGGTACCAAAAAACTATCGGAACTAAAACGAGACATTATTGTTGTGGGCCGAAATATTCCTATACCAACCCTTTTTGAAAAACTGATTGAAAGCAGAAACCACATGGCTTTGGTGGTTGATGAATACGGCTCGGTAAGTGGATTGGTAACCATGGAAGATGTTATTGAAACCCTTTTGGGATTGGAAATTATGGATGAAAGTGATAATGTTTCCGACCTTCAATTGTTGGCCAGAAAAAGCTGGGAAATACGAGCCAAAAAATTGGGTATATTAGAAGACGACCCACTTTAAACCAAATGGAAACTTGCATTTTTAAGTCCCCTTTAGGATTCACCAAAATTATTGGCGACCACAATGGCATTGCTTCTGTTTCCGTATTAAATTCTGAAGAAAAAATATCCGATATCATTCCTGTCGAACTTGAAGATTGCGTTTTGCAATTAAACGAATACTTTGAAGGCACACGCAAACAATTCAGTTTAAAAGTAAATCCGCAGGGCACCGATTTTCAGAAAAAAGTTTGGAAACAATTGGAACTCATTCCATACGGAAAAACCATATCCTATTTAGAATTATCCAAACAAATTGGCGACATTAAAGCCATTCGTGCCGTAGCCAATGCCAACGGTAAAAATCCACTTTGGATTATTGTGCCCTGCCACCGTGTTATTGGGAGCAATGGCAGCTTAACAGGCTATGCCGGAGGATTACAACGCAAAAAATGGCTATTGGAACACGAAAGTCCGTTTAAGCAACAAACCCTATTTTAACCTGCAGAATAAATAAAATATCCCTATATTTAATCCTCTAATTATTCTGTAATGAAATTCCTAAAGAAACTCCTGAAGTGGATTAGTATAACTATTGCACTTCTATTAATTCTGCTTTACGTTTTCGATTATGGCTACATTTTAAAAGGAGCCAAAGTGGTTTACTTTACAGGTCACAATACCGCTTTTATTGACGACCATCCCTATTTTGAAAATGATACGATAGCAAACGGAAAACACATTGACCCTTGGCCTGAGCACACCAATTACAACTCGGTGAAGGAAACCGAAAAACTCACCGAAACCAACCAACAATTAGGCACCATCGCTTTCTTGATTATAAAAAACGACAGCATTTGGTTCGAAAATTATTATGATGGCTTTAACGACACTTCAAAAACCAACTCTTTTTCCATGGCTAAAAGTATTACAACAGCGTTACTCGGCAAAGCGATTATGGAGGGGCATATTAAAAGCTTAGACCAACCTGTTAGCGATTTTTATCCGCAATATAGCTATGCCAAAACAACTGTGGGCGATTTGGCTTCAATGGCTTCAGGGTTGGATTGGGTAGAACATTACACGAGTCCGTTTTCTGTTACCGCCCGCGCCAATTACGACGACGATTTAGCGGAAACCATTTTAAATCAAAAAGTAGTAAAAGAACCGGGTGTAGAATTTGAATATTTGAGCGGCAACACCCAACTTTTAGGAATGATCATCCAAAAGGCTACCGGTGTGCCTTTGGCAGAATACCTATCGGAAAAATTTTGGAAACCCATGGGAGCTCACGAAAATGCTCTATGGCAACTAGACGACAGCGAAAACAGGTTGGCCAAAGCCTTTTGCTGCATTTCAAGTAACGCTCGCGATTTTGCCCGTTTTGGAAAGCTTTACAAAAACGGCGGCAACTGGAATGGGAAGCAGCTGTTGGACTCTGCTTTTGTTAAAAAATCCATTACGCCTCGGTTTAAAAAAGACCCTGTTTATGGTTATGGCTGGTGGCTTGGAAAATATGTAAACAAAGACTTCTTTATGATGCGAGGCCATTTGGGACAGTATGTTATGGTACAGCCCGAAGACAACGTTATCATCGTACGTTTGGGGCATCGAAAATCGGCCGATGAAGGCCATGGCGTTGGTAAATTTACAGACGATATTCAAATCTATATTGAAGAGGCTTATAAAATGCTTGAAAGCAAATCTTAATATTTTGTTATTTATCAACAAAACTTATGTAGGAAAAAAGTTTAATTTGTATTTTGATTGGGTTAACATCAATCAAACATGAAATACATTCTCTTTATTCTGCTATTAGCTTTTTATTCTTGTTCTTCGCAAGTCGATAAAAAGTATAATTTAAATTTTGAAACCTACAATGCTCGATATTTGTTTCCTAAAGATTGGATTGAATGGGGAAAATACAATCTAAGTGCCGATACAACCATAGCCCGTTCAGGGAAATATTCAGGGAAAATAAAATCCAAAAACAATCATGATGCTTTTGGGTCGTTGGCATACAAAATTCCTGCAGACTACAAAGGAGAAAACATCACGCTTGAAGGTTTTATGAAAATTAAAAATGTTGAAGATGGCTATGCCGGATTACTTTTAAGAATTGATGGTAACACCCAACCCTTGGGCTTTAACAACATGAAAGACCAAAACATTCAAGGCACAAAAGATTGGCAAAAATATTCCATAACATTACCTTTCCTCAAAAACGCAAAGAACATCTATGTTGGCGGCATTCTGGTTGGCAAGGGCGAAGCTTGGTTTGACGATTTTACGGTAACCATTGACGGCGAAGATATTCAAACTTTAAAAACCATAGAAAAACCGATACCAAATGCAACTTTAGACCACGAATTTGACAATGGCTCCAAGATTAATTTCCCCGATTTGAATGACCGAATGATTTCCAATTTAGAATTATTGGGCAAAATTTGGGGCTTTTTAAAATACCATCATCCAGAAATTTGTTCGGGCAATTACAATTGGGATTATGAACTTTTCCGATTTCTGCCCAAATATCTTAACGTTGAAAACCTTGCGGAACGAGACCAGCTGCTTCTTGAATGGATTGATAGCTATGGCAAGATAAAAATATGCGATAGTTGCAAAGAAACACCTCAAGACGCCTTTTTAAAACCGGATCATGCTTGGTTTAACGATTCTGATTTGAATGAAGAACTCAAAGAAAAACTCAATTTTATCTATAAAAACAGAAATCAGGGCGAATCCTTTTATATTGGCAACGAAGCTTACGGTAGGCTTACATTTTTAAATGAAAATGAATATTATACCATGCCAACCATTGATGGCGGCTTTCAATTATTGGCTTTATACCGGTATTGGAATATGATTCATTATTTCTTTCCTTACAAACACCTTACAGATAATAATTGGAGTTCAATTTTAAAAAAGTATATTCCCGATTTTATAAATTGTAAAAACAGGTTGGATTATGAATTGGCTTGTATCAGGCTTATTACAGAAATAAACGATACGCATGCCACAACATCGGTTGGCTTCACCAATGTACATCATAACCGAGGGAGTTTATATCCGCCGTTCATTGTTAAGTTTATTGAAAACCAATTGGTGGTTACAAACTTCTATGACAAAAATGCTCAGGAAACCTCAAAAATCAAGGTTGGCGATATTATCACCCATATAAACAACAAACCCATCAAGACCATAATAGACAGCATTGGTTCTTATTATCCGGCATCCAATGAAACATCAAAACTACGGAATATATCCAGAGATTTATTACGGTCTAGCAAAAAGAAAATTGCCATAAATTACATTTCAAACAACCAAAAGAAACACCTTGAAATTGAGCTTTCCCCCGAAGATGACTGGAAAAGCAGATGGCACGACTGGAAAGACGAAAAGTGTTACAAGTTTATCAAAAAAGACATTGGCTACATAACGCTAAAAACCATTACTAAAAGCGATGTTCCTATCATTAAAGAACAGTTTAAATCGGTTAAAGGCATCATAATTGACATCAGGAATTACCCTGCTACGTTCGTTCCTTTCATTCTTGGTTCTTATTTTGTTTCTAACGATAAACATTTTGCTAAATTTACATCTGGGAAAGTTAATAATCCCGGCGAGTTTTCATTTAGAGAGGGCGATATTATCCTGAAAGCGAAAGAAACGTACAAAGGAAAATTAGTTGTTTTGGTCAATGAAGATTCCCAAAGCCAATCAGAATATACGGCAATGGCTTTTAGAGCAGGAAATAATACAACCATAATAGGGAGCACCACTGCCGGGGCCGACGGTAATGTAATATCCTTGTCTTTACCCGGGGGGCTGCTGACTGGGTTTTCAGGACTTGGAGTGTATTACCCCAACGGCACCGAAACACAGCGTGTAGGCATAATTCCAGATATTGAAATAAAACCAACCATAAAAGGCATAAAAGAAAGACGTGATGAAGTTTTAGAAAGAGCTATAAAGTTTATAAATAATAATTGAACGCATGATCTCAAAACTCAACTTAGAAAACATATTATTTCTGGATATTGAAACGGTTCCTGAGGCCGAGCATTTTTCAGATTTAGATGAAACCACCCAAACACTTTGGGAACAGAAATCACAATACCAACGTCGAGATGAATATACGGCCGAAGAATTTTACGATCGTGCGGGTATTTGGGCGGAGTTTGGTAAAATAGTTTGTATCTCGGTAGGTTATTTCAATATTTTGAATGATTTACGCACTTTTCGTGTTACGTCATTTTTCGGTGATGAAGATAAAATTCTAAAAGACTTTAAAAACCTGCTCATCTCTCATTTTAGCCAAACCAAACATTTGCTTTGCGCCCATAACGGAAAGGAATTCGATTTTCCGTACATTGCCCGTCGCATGATAATTCACAACATAGAATTGCCATACAAGCTTAATTTATTCGGCAAAAAACCATGGGAAGTCCCCCACCTCGATACTTTAGAACTTTGGAAGTTTGGCGATTACAAAACCTACACTTCATTGAAATTGCTAACTCACGTTTTAGGTATTCCTTCGCCAAAAGACGATATTGACGGCAGCCAAGTGGGCCAAGTTTATTATGAAGAAAATGACATAGACCGCATTATAAAATACTGCGAAAAAGATACCATTGCGGTGGCCCAAATTCTTTTACGTTTGCGCGGCGATGAGCTACTCACCGACGATGAAATTATTCATATTTAAATGACAGAAACCAACATTTTAAACATAAAAAACCTTTCCATTTCCTTTGGAAGCAACGAGGTAATCCACAACATCTCGTATCATTTAAACGAAAACGAAATCCTGGGTATGGTAGGCGAATCGGGCTCCGGAAAATCGGTATCCTCATTGGCCGTGTTGGGTTTGCTTCCAAAGAACATTTCAAAAATAACGCATGGCGAAATCCTTTTTGAAAATGAAAATTTGGTTACCCTTTCCAACAAAGCGTTCCAAAATATCCGCGGAAACAAAATCGCCATGATTTTCCAGGAACCCATGAGTTCCTTAAACCCATCTATGACCTGTGGAACGCAAGTGGAAGAAATACTTTTTAAGCACACCAATTTATCAAAGGAAGAAGCACAGGCAGAAACCTTGCAACTGTTCGAAAAAGTAAGATTGCCTGAGCCCAAACGGGTTTACAAAAGTTACCCTCACGAAATTTCAGGCGGCCAGAAGCAACGGGTAATGATTGCCATGGCCATAGCCTGCAAGCCCGACATTTTAATAGCCGACGAGCCCACCACGGCACTCGATGTTACTGTACAAAAAGACATTATTGCACTATTAAAAACCCTGCAAAAGGAAACCAAAATGAGCGTTATTTTTATCACCCACGATTTGGCGCTTATTTCTGAAATCGCCCACAGGGTTTTGGTTATGTATCAAGGCCATATTGTAGAACAAGGCTCAGTCACCGAGATTTTTAAAAATCCGCAACACAATTATACCAAAGCCTTAATCAATTCACGACCATCGTTAAACAAACGATTAAAAACGCTACCCACCATTCAAGATTATTTAAAAGGCAAGGTTTCAAAAGAGGTTGTTTCAAAAGAACAACGCGAAAAGCAGCACGAAAAACTATACAGTCAACCACCTCTTTTGGAAGTTATTAATGTTGAAAAAGAATATATTTCAAAATCGGGATGGTTCTCAAAACCAAGTAAATTTAAAGCCGTAAACAAGGTTAGCTTTAAACTTTACGAAGGCGAAACTTTGGGTTTGGTAGGCGAATCGGGCTGCGGAAAATCTACGCTAGGCAACGCGATTCTACAGCTCGACAAAGCCACGGCCGGAACCATACTTTACAACGGTGTAGATCTTACAAAACTATCGAAAACCGAAACTCGAAAACTAAGAAAAGACATCCAGATTATATTCCAGGACCCTTACTCCTCCTTAAATCCGAGAATTCCCGTAGGCGCGGCCATCATGGAGCCGATGAAAGTCCACAACCTCTACCATTCAGATGAGGAAAGAAAGGAAAAAGTCGTTGCTATTTTAAATCGTGTGGGATTAAGCGAAGCGCATTTTAACCGCTATCCTCATGAATTTTCTGGTGGGCAACGGCAACGCATTGGCATTGCCCGAACCATTGCATTACAACCCAAACTGATTGTTTGCGACGAGTCGGTTTCTGCATTGGATATTTCCGTTCAGGCTCAAGTACTGAATTTATTGAACGAACTGAAAGAAGATTTCGGTTTTACCTATATTTTTATTTCGCACGATTTGGCCGTAGTAAAATATATGAGCGACCAATTATTGGTTATGAATCAAGGTAAAATTGAGGAATTAGATGATGCCGACGTGATTTACAGCAATCCAAAAAAAGACTATACCAAAAAATTAATTCATGCTATACCCAAAGGATTATAGCATGAATATTTTTTTGGTTAGATAAATTAAACTTTTAAAAAACTGCAAATTCTCTCTTAGCGTTTCTTTGAATTTGCTTCCATCATTTGTAGGTTGTTCAGGTAGATTTGTTGCAATATTCATAAGTTTAAATTTATGGTAGATTTGGGGCAAATCTATTATTTGGTTTGGTTAATTTGGGGACTGCTAATATCTTACTTTATTCCAATAAACCAGTTAAAAAACATAATTATTCGATTAAAAACACTTTTATTTAACAAATAACTGAATTTTCTCACCAAAAGAATCTGTTTTTATTAAATCAATAACCAGTATTAAAATAGTAAACTCGTTCAACATTACTTATATTTATATCACACTAAACTAAAACTAGTATGTCGGACAAAAAGTTATGGGAACCCACAGCAGCTTTTAAGCAAAACAGCCATTTGTTTAAATATAAAAACTGGCTTACTGAAAATTACCAATTAGGTTTTGATTCTTATGATGATTTATGGCAATGGTCGGTAGATCATGTGGCAGATTTTTGGGAAAGTGTATGGAAGTATTTTAATGTGATTTCACACAGCGGTTACTCTTCAGTATTGAGCATGACTTCCATGCCCGATTTCAAATGGTTTAACGGAGCAACGCTTAATTATGCGGAACACATTTTTAGGCATAATTTAACAACCGAAACAGCCATTATTTTTAGTAATGAGCAAGGTGAACATACCGAAATATCTTGGAAGGAATTAAAACAAAAAGTAGCCGCCATGGCCACCTATTTAAAATCAGTCGGCATTAAAAAGGGCGATTGCGTAGTGGCTTTTCTGCCTAACGTTCCCGAGGCTACCATCTCATTTTTAGCGGCTAATTCCATTGGTGCAATATGGTCGAGCACCTCGCCCGATTTTGGGGCAGAAAGTGTGATAGACCGGTTTGCACAAATCAAACCTAAAGTATTCATCACCGTTGATGGCTACTTTTACAACGGCAAACCATACGATAAAACTAAAATTGCCAATAATATTTCAAAAGCGCTACCCTCCTTACAACAAGTGATTGTGTTACCCTATTTAAATAAGGAAGACCTTTCGGCATTCCCAAATGATGCTATCGATATCAATACGATTTTTCAAACCAAAGCTGACAAACTCACTTTTGAACCCGTTGATTTCAGCCATCCTATTTGGGTGCTTTACTCCTCTGGCACTACAGGTTTGCCAAAAGCTATTGTGCATTCGCACGGCGGCGTTTTGTTGGAGCATTTAAAGTACATGGCATTTCATAACGATGTACACAAGGGCGAACGCTATTTTTGGTACACCACCACGGGCTGGATGATGTGGAACTTTTTGCAATCAGCGCTTTTAATGGGTGCAGCTATAGTTCTTTACGATGGCAGCCCTACTTACCCCAATTTCAATAAACTTTGGGATTTTTCAGATGATGTAAACATCAATCATTTTGGCACGAGCGCCCCATTTTTAGTGGCTAGTATGAAGAAAAACATAAACCCTAAAAACGATTGCAACCTTAACTCAATCCGATCCATTAGCTCCACAGGTGCACCGCTTCCTTTTGAAGCGTTTGACTACGTATATAAAAATATAAAAGATGATGTTTGGCTCTGTTCTATGGCCGGCGGCACCGATGTTTGCACCGCTTTTGTGGGCGGCACACCGTTTTATTCAGTCCATGCCGGTGAGATACAATGCCGTGCTTTGGGCGTTTCGCTATTTGCTTATAACGACGATGGAAACCCTGTTGAAGACGAATTGGGCGAAATGGTAATCGACAAGCCCATGCCATCTATGCCCATTTACTTTTGGAATGACACTAACAACAAACGCTACAAGGCCAGTTATTTTGAACATTTTCCTGGAAAATGGCGACACGGCGATTTTATAAAAATCAATTCCAAAACCCAAGGCATTGTTATTTTTGGGCGATCGGACGCGACATTGAACCGGCACGGCATACGAATTGGCACTAGCGAAATTTATAGACACATCAATACTATAAAAGCGATTGAAGATTCTTTAATCGTGAATTTGGAACTCGATGGCGGTAAGCACTATATGCCGCTTTTTGTAAAAATGAAATCGAATGCCGCACTCACAGAAACCATTAAATCAGAAATCAACGAGCAATTGAAAAAAGAATGTTCGCCACGGCACGTGCCCGACGACATTATTGAAGTACCCGACATCCCTTATACCATTAGCGGAAAAAAAATGGAAGCACCCGTAAAAAAGATTTTATTGAAAATGGCTTTGGAAAAATCAATTAATGTTGATTCAATGAAAAATCCAGAATCGGTTGACTTCTTTGTGGAGTTTGCAAAAGGGATTTAGACAAGATAACCTAAAAGGTTATTTCCAAGATTTTAAAATCTCTTCTCGCCTAAACTTAACCATTCTAATAATAAGTTCTTTTGGTAGCGGTTTATCCAAAGGAAACTGTACAGAACCTTTACCCTGTTTATAGGCTTTTAATTCACTAGAAAACGCTGCCATGGTTGTTGGAAATGGGTAAAACCCAACAAACTTCGCATAACCAGCCATCATAATTTGCTGGTCGCGCTTTCCGCCGGGCACTAAGGTAAAAGTTGGCACCTTATAATTTAAAACCTCAACTGCATCTGGAGCGGCCTCTTTTATAATCTGTCTTAATTCATTCAAAACATTTTGAGCCGCTTTCGGTTGATTAGCAATGTAATCGTCAATGGTTTCAAAATTTGGCATTGGTCCCTTTTTTCCCATCTTTTTGGACATAAATGTTTATAAAATATAAACAGATTTTCTGTTTCTCTATTTCATCAATAAATTTGAAACATCCACGAAACCTTTTCTACCCAAAATCTAAATCATCGGGAGTTTCTTCCACGGTGTCTGGTGCATCATTATCTTCCTCGGTAACTACCGAGCAATTTACATTGATTGTGAGTTCTTCCGGTTCGGGAAATTCATCTTTAGAAATATTCAACTCTTCATCGGCATAGCAGCTTTTCATATACAAGCCCCAGATGGGCAAAGCCATTGCAGCTCCTTGTCCGTAAGTAATGCTTGCAAAATGTGCTGCGCGGTCTTCCGCACCTACCCAAACACCGGTTACTAAATTAGGTACCATGCCCATAAACCACCCGTCACTTTGGTTTTGGGTAGTTCCTGTTTTTCCAGCAATAGGATTGGTAAATTCATATGGATATCCGGTAATAACTTCTTTATAATCGGTTCGGTTTCTGGCCCAATTGTGTCTTAATCGGGTTCCAGACCCACCTTGAGTTACCCCTTCCAAAAGCTTTACCGTAACATAGGCTGTTTCTTCACTCAACACATCTCGAGTTTCAGGTTTGAACTGATAAAGGATAGTACCATTTTTATCTTCGATATTGGTCACCATTACAGGTTTGGTATACACCCCTTGATTAGCAAAAGCCGCATAAGCTCCTACCATTTCATAAACGCTAATATCTGGTGTTCCTAAAGCGATTGATGGCACAGCAGGTACATCAGACTCCACCCCAAGTTTTTTTACCAAATCGGCCACGGTGTGCGGTCCTACTTTATCCATCAATTGGGCTGTAATAGTATTGACTGAGTTTGCCAGTGCGCTTTTTAAAGTACGTGTTCCGCCGTAATCATTTGCTCCACCAGAGTTTTTGGGACACCATTCTTCTGGGTTACCATATTTATGGGCTTCGATACAAAATGGCACATCTGGAAACTCATCGCAAGGTGAATAATGCAATTGATCTATCGCTGAAGCATACACAAAAGGCTTAAACGTAGAACCAATTTGACGCCTACCTTGCTTCACCATGTCGTATTGAAAATGCCTATAATTAATACCGCCCACCCAAGCTTTTACGTGTCCCGTTTGTGGGTTCATAGACATCATTCCTGTGCGTAAAAATGATTTGTAATACCGCATGGAGTCGATAGGCTTCATGATGGTATCGATTTCTGAAGGCTGACCATCCTTCCATTGAAACACCGTCATTTGCGTGGGTTTTTGAAACGACTCTATAATTTCTTCGTTAGACTTTTTTAAGTCGTATTTCATGTGCCTCCAACGTTCTGATTGCCTCATGGAACGGTCCATCAAATCCCTAATTTCACTTTGATCCAATTCCAAAAACGGGGCAGTTGGGTTTCTATCAGGTGTATTTTGATGGAAAAATTCAGCCTGCAAACGGGGCATGTGTTGCTGCACGGCATCTTCGGCGTACTTTTGCATACGAGAATCGATGGTGGTGTAAATTTTCAATCCGTCGTTATACAAATTCCATTTTGTGCCATCTGGTTTGGGGTTATTGGCAATCCATTCTTTCATAAAACCATCCAAATACCCCCTAAAATAAGTAGCGATACCTTCGCGGTGCGATTCTGGGGTATATTTTAAGTCGATATCGGTTTGCCTAAGAGAATCACGAACAGCTTCGGTGATGTAATCGTACTTTGCCATTTGGTCGAGCACCACATTGCGTCTGTTTTTAACACCCACAGGATTTCGTCTTGGGTTGTAAAGTGCAGAATTTTTAAACATCCCAACCAACATCGCCGATTCTTTTAGGTTTAATTCTTTGGGTTCCTTTCCGAAATAGATTCTAGAGGCACTTCGAATACCATCGGCGTTATTTAAAAAATCATAAATATTGAAGTATTGGGCAATGATTTCCTCTTTGGTGTATTGGCGCTCTAAACGTGTAGCAATAATCCACTCCTTTACTTTTTGGAGAATACGCTCCACAATATTTTTTGAACCTTCACCATGAAATAGCTGCTTAGCCAACTGCTGCGAAATGGTACTGGCTCCTCCGCCACTACCCAACTTAATAATGGCTCTTAATGTACCTCGAGCATCAATTCCTGAATGGCTGTGATATCGGGCATCTTCGGTAGCAATTAAGGCCTCAACCAAATGTTGTGGCAACTCGTCGTAACTTACAGGTGTACGGTTATCGTTATAATAAAACTTGCCGAGCGTTTGCCCATCTGAAGAAATAATTTCGGTAGCCAAGTTGGTCCTGGGGTTTTCCAACTGGGTGTGATCTGGCATTTCGCCAAACGCCCCCCAAGAGGCCAATAAAAATATTAAGGCCACAGCCAAAATACCCCCCACAAAAAGCATCCAAAACCAACGGATGTATTTTGAAAAGTCTTGGGTTTGCTTCGTTTCTTTTTTTGCTTTTGCCATTTATTTTGGAATATAAAAAATACTTCTCTTTTTACTTGCGTTATTTTCGGCAGTGCCAAACAAGCGTACTCACAAAAAGTTATTCGTTTACGGGGTTTTCAATCCTAAACCCTACATCGGTAATGCCCTCCAATTCCTTTACCCCATTTACCTTTCCTCGCTCACGCATAGCATGTTGAATATTTACGGTATATTCGCCCGCTTCATTAAACACCACGCCTTCTTTGTACCACAGCTTGTTTTCTTTTACATCGGTATAACCGGTTCCCAAAAGCTTTCCACTTGGCTCGGCCATTCGGTACTCAAGGGTATCTTTTATGGTTTTACCATGCGGAAATATCATTTCTACTATTAAAAATAGATTGCTGTATTTATACGCATTGGTATTGCGTAAATTAACAAACAGATTGTACGGTTGGATGGAATCTGGCGGATTGATTTTAAAACTCACCACCGAATCTTTATGCCACTTATTGGGCACCGATTTATAGGTATCGAAAACACGATTGGAGTCGCAAGAAACAAACAAAGAAACTAGTAAAACTAGAAATACTAAGACGCTATTTTTCAGCATTTTTACTGTTTTGAGGTTTTCTTTTATTGTTTTTCCTTCGTTTATTTTGACTTCTTTTTTGCCCCTGCCCTTGGCCACTATTGCCTTTTCTTTGTCCGCCTTTATTTTTTGGGCTTCCCTTTCTTTTATTTCTACGTTTTTTATTGCGTTTTGGATTATCGAAGCGCGTTAAACTATCTTGACCTACAACGTTTCCAAAATCGTTTTTAGTATCTTCTTCCACAACATCGGAAGCATACTCTTCTAAACTGGCAATTTTCTTTTTTTGTTTATTGAGCTCAATAATTTCATTGGCTTGTTCGGCAGTTATTTTGTGCCAATTCATCCATTCGCCCTCGTAGGCATACCACATGTGCCCTTTAAAAATATCGGTTTTTTGGCAAACAGCGGTTCCTTTTTCGGTATATAATTTGGTATCGGTTTTTGGGAAATCTTTAAGCGCATCCAGATAGGTATCGAGCTCGTAGTTCAAACAGCATTTTAACTTACCACATTGTCCTGCCAATTTTTGCGGATTGAGCGATAATTGCTGATAACGTGCCGCCGAAGTACTTACCGAACGGAAATCGGTTAGCCATGTAGAACAGCACAATTCGCGACCACAAGAAC
Source organism: Tamlana crocina (assembly GCF_012037625.1). Classification (NCBI taxonomy): domain Bacteria; kingdom Pseudomonadati; phylum Bacteroidota; class Flavobacteriia; order Flavobacteriales; family Flavobacteriaceae; genus Tamlana; species Tamlana crocina. Next base: position 248,604 of record NZ_JAAVJS010000001.1, on the reverse strand, counting down.
CAATACCGCCCAATCGGGCTGCTTCTTGGCGGAACCCCACTTGTTTCATTTCGATACGGGTACGGAATTCGCGCGCAAAAACCTTAATGAGTTCCCTAAAATCTACACGCTCTTCTGCCGTGTAATAAAAGGTGGCTTTGCTGGCATCGCCTTGAAATTCGATATCGGAAATCTTCATTTGCAACCGCAAATCGATAGCAAACTGTCGGGCTTTCACCTTCATAGGTTCTTCCCGGTCTCTGGCCTGTTGCCATATATCGATATCCTTTTGGCTGGCCTTTCTGTATATTTTAAATGCTTCCTCGACGTTATCAGATATGTTTTTGCGCTTCATTTGTACGCGAACTAGTTCGCCCGTAAGGGTAACCATACCTATATCGTGACCTGCCTTAGCTTGTGTGGCTACAATATCGCCAATGCTTAGAGTGAGGTTTTCTTTGTTGTGGTAATATTCTTTTCGGCCGTTTTTAAAACGCACCTCTACCCAGTTAAATGGTTTTTCGCCGCTGGGCAACGACATGTTTGCCAACCAATCGAAAACGGTTAACTTATTGCAACTATCTGTACCACAAGTACCATTATTTTTACAGCCCTTAGGAGAGCCGTCCTTAGTTGAGCAACTAGCACAAGCCATATGTTTTTATATATTGAATTCGTCAACAACTAAATAGCTATTGCGAATGATGGTTTATATTTATTTTGAAATACTCCAAAAGCAATTAATAGTTCGCTTTTGGGCATTGTTTACAGTTTAAAAAGCTCTCTTTTAACTCATTAAAAAAAAGAACCTTCTCGATGTAAATATAAGATTATTCTATAGACTAGAACGAAAGAATTTTCCTTTGCGTATTTAAGCCGAAGATTTACTGCTCTTTCTTCTTTAAAACCTCGAAAATATTGCGCAAGTCTTTTTTGTAAGGCAAATGATCGGCACGTCCTTTTTTGAAAATATCGTTGCTGTTACCTTGGCCCTTTCTTAAGGCTTTTTGCTCTTCGTATGGCAGAGCATGAATCTCCTTGCAATTTGTAGAACAGCAATTGTTCATTTCTTCCTTACACTTATCGCACTGAATGAAAAGCAAATGGCAAGCTTCGTTGGCGCAATTGGTATGCACATCGAACGGCTCGCCGCACTGGTGGCACTGGGCAATAACATCGTCGCTAATCTTTTCGGCACGGCGCTCATCGAACACAAAGTTTTTACCTAAGAATTTATTTTCGAGCTGTTTTTCGTTTACTTGGCGGGCGTATTCAATAATGCCCCCTTCCAACTGAAACACATTCTTAAAACCTTTATGTTTAAAATAAGCACTGGCCTTTTCGCAACGGATGCCCCCGGTACAGTACATGACCAAGTTTTTATCTTCTTTGTGCTCTTTTAAGTCGTCTTCAATTATATCCAACGATTCGCGAAAGGTATCTACATCGGGCGTTATGGCATTTTTAAAATGGCCAATCTCACTTTCGTAGTGGTTTCGCATATCTACCAAAACGGTTTTTTCGTCTTCTATTAACTCGTTGAATTTTTCAGCACCTACGTGAACGCCTTTGTTGGTTACATCAAAAGTATTGTCGTCAAGTCCGTCGGCCACAATTTTATGGCGCACCTTCACTTTTAGTTTTAAAAACGACATGTTATCTTGCTCTATGGCTATGTTTAAACGAATGTCCTTTAAAAAGTCAATGGTATCCAAATGGGCTTTAAACTCGTTGAACCTATCGGCAGGTAACGACAATTGGCCATTAATACCTTCGGTGGCTACATAAATACGGCCCAGAACATCTAGTTTGTCCCAGACAATAAATAATTGGTCTCTAAATTCTTGAGGATTTTCAATTTTGGCGTACTGATAGAAAGACAATGTTAATCGGTCCTTTCCGGCCTTTTCGATTAACTCGGCTCTTTCCTTTGCGCTTAACTTATTGTACAGTTGCATGCTATACTAATTTTTAAGGTTAAAGCTGCACAAGTGCAGGTTGTAATTATTTTAAAGCGCAAAAGTACAATTTTAAAGAGAAGTTTCCATTTAAGGGCACAAAAAAAGCACTCAAAGCCATTGTTTGGGTGCTTTTTTATTGAGTTTGAGCTAGTCTACTTTCAAAACTCGTTTGGTAAATTTGATAGCAAAATTTTTCCTCTTTCCCTAAAGATGCGTAATATCTTGAAAGGTTGCGTAATAAAATTCGCTTTTTGATTTTTTATGTTGAAAACTATTATTGCGATATGCTAAAAGATGTAGTACTTTAGCCTTCGGAATTTAAGAAAAAAATATTGAAATGAGCAGTGAAAAAGACGCTAAACTAAAAGCACTAAAACTTACTTTAGATAAATTAGACAAAGCCTACGGAAAAGGCACCGTAATGAAAATGAGCGATGCCGCCGTGCAGGATGTTGATGCCATTCCGTCGGGGTCGTTAGGTCTGGACATTGCCTTGGGCGTTGGTGGTTACCCTCGCGGACGTGTTATTGAAATTTACGGTCCGGAATCTTCGGGTAAAACCACCTTAACCTTGCACGCCATTGCCGAAGCCCAAAAAGCCGGAGGTATTGCTGCATTTATTGATGCCGAGCATGCTTTCGACCGTTTTTATGCTGAAAAATTGGGCGTTGATATTGAAAACCTCATCATATCGCAACCCGATAATGGTGAACAAGCTTTAGAAATCGCCGATAACTTAATCCGTTCGGGTGCTATTGATATTGTAGTGGTCGATTCGGTTGCCGCATTAACACCAAAAAGTGAGATTGAAGGCGAAATGGGCGACTCTAAAATGGGGCTTCATGCACGTTTAATGTCGCAAGCCCTAAGAAAGCTTACCGCGTCTATTAGCAAAACACATTGTACCGTTATCTTCATCAACCAATTGCGTGAAAAAATTGGTGTAATGTTCGGTAACCCTGAAACAACAACGGGTGGTAATGCCTTAAAATTCTATGCGTCTGTTCGATTGGATATCCGTCGTTCTACACAAATTAAGGAAACCAATGGTGATGTGGCCGGAAACAAAACCCGCGTTAAAGTGGTTAAAAATAAAGTAGCCCCACCATTTAAAACCGCCGAATTCGATATTATGTACGGTGAAGGTGTGAGTAAAGTGGGTGAAATTTTAGATTTGGCCGTAGATTACGAAATCGTAAAGAAAAGCGGTTCGTGGTTCAGTTACGACGAAACCAAACTTGGCCAAGGGCGCGATGCCGTAAAATCGCTTATAAAAGACAATCCGGAGCTTATGGACGAGCTCGAAGAAAAGGTTAGAAAAGCCGTTTCTGGAAAAGAATAATTTCTACAAGCCACGAATTCACGAGTAATTTTCCTTTAATGCATTATTAGTGAATTCGTGGCAAACCAACCCTTACCTTTCTACAAAAATCATTCTGATTTAATCTATCGGAGCCCCACCCCCAGACACACAAACCGTTAAACTTAAAACATTTACAACAAAAAAGTAGATTTTTTACGCAACCTTTTACTCATTTGGGCGTCTACATAGTGCAAACATGTATTTAACCCTAAATTTATTTGCTATGAAAAAATTTGCTTTACTTTGTTTAGCACTCGTGCTGTTCGTTTCCTGTAGCATTAATGACGATGGCACTAGCTACAGTTTTGAGGTGTTACCAGTTGAAAGCGTAGATATTCCTGATGAATTTGTAATGGGAGAAACCTACCCCATCACCGTTTCATATTTCAGGCCTTCTACCTGCCATGGTTTTAAGGAGTTTTACTACCAAAAGGAAAATAACCAACGTACGGTAGCTCCCATAAACTATGTGTTTGAAAACAGCGACTGCGAAACACTTGAAGATGTGCTCACCGAGGCCACCTTTAATTTTATAGTAACCAGCAATGGTTCCTATGTCTTTAAATTTTGGCAAGGCAAAGACGAAAACGACGAATCTCAGTATTTAACCATCGAGGTACCGGTTGTTGAGTAAAAAATCTTTTAATTAATACATGTTTAATTTGAGTTTAGATCGACTCATAGAAAATTGTAAAACCCAAAGTACTCAAGCACAGAGCGAACTTTACAAATTGTATTCCAATAAGTTGTTCGCTGTATGTTTGAAGTATTCTAGGAATTATGCCGAGGCGGAAGACAATCTGCAGGACGCATTTTTAACCATTTTCGAAAAAATTGAACAGTATAAAAACAAAGGTTCTTTTGAAGGCTGGATAAAACGAATTACGGTAAATACCGTTTTGCAACGCTACCGTAACGAGAAGGTTTTCGATATTATTAATGAGGAAAGCATTGAGGCGGTTGAGGTTGAAGTTGATGAAGACAGCGTTTCAATGGACTATTTATTGCGGATTATCCAAGAATTGCCAGACCGCTACCGATTGGTTTTTAACCTTTATGTACTGGACGGCTATTCGCATAAAGAGATTGCAAAAATGCTAGACATATCTGTGGGCACATCCAAATCGAATTTGGCACGTGCCCGGCAGATTTTAAAACAAAACATTGAAAACAGTAAACACCCCCAAAGCAAAGTTACGGGGCATTATTAAAAGTTAAGATCATTATATGGCGAAAGCCCAACATAATAACCAACCTCGATTATCGAGTGAAACAACATCTCGTTTATAATTAATATAATGAGTGAAAAAAAGCACATAGATCGCGTTTTTCAGGAAAGCTTTAAAGATTTTGAAGCCCAGCCCAGCGATGCCGTTTGGCAGAACATTGAGGCGCAACTGAATGGAAAAAAGAAAAAGCGACGCATTATCCCAATTTGGTGGCGCTATGCTGGTGCGGCGGCGCTATTACTGCTATTTTTAACTGTAGGCAACTTACTTTTTGAAGACACAAACCCTAATCCGTTAAACGGCACCGAAAATGTGGTTGATGACGATATCAAGAAAGTGCTTCCTACAATTGAAAACAGTGAGAGCATCTCGAACCAAAACAAAACAAGCACAACACCTGAAAACGAAACGTTGGTTAGTGGTAATGAGGCTTCGTCAGTAAGTGTTTCTGCTTCAAACACCAATGCAGTTGCAAAAACCTCTACCCCAAAAAATAATAAAAACAATCAAACAAACATTGCTTCAAATCAGGTTTCAGGCAAGCACATAGCCACTATACAAACCAATAAGGATAATACGACCGTTAAGCTTTCCGAAGATAAAAAGGCAAACACTACACCCTACGGAAATAATGATAGCAATCCAACTTTAGCGTCTTCAAACAATAATGGTTCTACGCTTTCGAATAAAGAAAACGCCCAAAACAGCGTTAATACTGCTTCTGAAAAAAACAACACTGCAGTAGCTAAAACCGAAAACAAGGAACAAAATGATGCACTTTCCATTGAAGAAGCCATCGATAAAAACAAAGACCTTTTGGAAAACGAAATCTCCAACCAACAAAACCGTTGGAGTATTGCGCCCAATGCCGCTCCGGTTTACTTTAACACCCTTGGTGAAGGCTCGTCTATCGACCCGCAATTTAACAACAATTCCAAAACCGGCGAAGTAAATATGAGTTACGGTATTTCGGCCAGTTATGCCGTAAACAAAAAATTAAAAATACGCTCTGGGGTCAATAAAGTGAATCTGGGATACAATACTAACGATATTGTTGTATACCAATCGGTTGGCCTGAGCTCTAATAGCAATGCCTTACAAAACGTGAACTCTGGCGGAGCTTCAGCCGGTTATTCGGTTGTGAGCTCGAAAGCTTTAAATGCTAAAGATTTACCGCAAACATTACTTACTTCAAACACCACTATAAATCAGGCCTTTGGCTATATTGAAGTGCCTTTGGAGGTGCAATACACGTTATCGGACAAAAAATTTGGAGTCAACGTTATTGGCGGTTTTAGCTCGTTCTTTCTAGATAACAACGAAGTGTATTCGCGCGCTGAAAACGGACCGATGGTTTTTTTGGGCGAGGCTAGAAACATTAATAAAGTGAGCTATAGCGCCAACTTAGGGCTCGGCTTAAATTATCAGATTTCGAAAACATTCGACTTGAATTTAGAGCCCATGTTTAAATATCAATTCAACACCTTCAATAACACCTCTGGTAATTTTACACCATTCTTTATTGGTGTTTACACTGGGTTTGCTATAAAATTTTAATTTTTGGTTAGATGTGGGTAGGTATCATTTTAACAGATGATTGCTAAGCCTTCAAAAAAACTGCTCGTCCCCAGAGCAGTTTTTTTTTATACATTCTTATTAAACTCCTGTAGTTGCCGGTGGATAATTCCTCGAGCTTTTTCGTTTAGCGCCTTGGTGTTTTCAATGGTAAGCCCTTCCGTAGATAAAAATTTATGGATTTTTACGCGCATCCTGCCGGGGCTACCACTAAAAAAAGTGTACGAAAATCGTTTTTTATTATCGGCAAACGTTATGGGCACAACAGGTATTTGGTGGTTAATGGCCAGCCTAAAAGCACCATCTTTAAATTCATCTAACAAGATATGCTTTTCCGGCACACCACCTTCGGGAAAAATACAGATACTCAGCCCCGATTTGAGTCGGCGTTGGGCACGCAAAAAAACGGCCTGTCTGCTTTTTGGCGAAGAGCGGTCTACCATAATACAAGTGCGTTTATAAAAGAAACCAAACAGGGGAATTTTAGCCAATTCCTTCTTGCCAACAAACACAAAGGGGTTTTTAACCGAAACCAGCATCAACATAATATCGGCCATTGAGGTGTGGTTGGCTATAAACATGTAGCTTTTACCTTTTTCGGGCGTTTGGTTACGCTCAATTTTATAAACGAAGCCCATTCCTGTTAATATAAATCTGGCCCAAAATCTAGCCAACCTAAAAAAGAATGGATACCACGATTCCTTCAAAATGGAAATTAAAAGCACTGGAAACAATGCAATAATGGGCAATGCCACTAAAATGTAAAACCAAATGCGGTAAAGTGTCCAGAAAATGTATTTGAAAACTTTCATCGAACCCAAAAATACACAATTGTATTGAGCAATTCTATTAAAAAAATTACCTTTGCCAAACATCAAAATTGAGATTAACATTAATAAGATTCCCACTGGAGTTTATCTTGAGCGGAGTCGAAAGATGAGGATATGGCAAGGATACTTACAGGAATACAAAGTACAGGAATACCACATTTAGGCAATATTTTAGGCGCGATTATGCCCGCAATAAAAATGGCTAACGACCAAAATAACGAGTCGTTTTTTTTTATTGCCAATATGCACACCCTAACGCAAATTAAAGATGCAGAAACACTGCGCCTTAACACTTATGCTGTGGCTGCTACTTGGCTGGCTTTTGGTTTGGATTTTGAAAAAACCGTGTTTTACAGGCAAAGCGATATTCCGCAAGTTACTGAGCTGTCGTGGTATTTAAGCTGTTTTTTTCCGTACCAACGTCTAACCTTGGCGCATAGTTTTAAGGACAAGGCCGATCGATTGGAAGATGTTAATTCAGGCCTGTTCACCTACCCCATGCTTATGGCTGCCGATATTTTGGCTTACGATGCCGAATTTGTTCCTGTTGGAAAGGACCAGTTACAGCATTTGGAAATGACGCGCGATGTAGCTTCGCGTTTCCACTCTAAAATGGGCGAAACTTTTGTGCTTCCAGAAGCCAAAATACAGGAAAACACCAAATTGGTTCCCGGCATAGACGGCGAAAAAATGAGCAAAAGCCGTAACAATACCATCAATATTTTCTTGGCCGACAAAAAGTTGAGAAAACAAATTATGGGCATCCAAACTGATAGCACACCTCTTGAAGAACCTAAAGATTGGAAAACTTGTAACTGTTTCGCCATTTATAGTCTATTGGCCAACGACGACCAAATTTCAACCATGAAAGCCAACTACGAAAATGGCAACTATGGTTACGGTCATGCCAAGCAAGCTTTATTTGAATTGATTGTTGAAAAATTTGCCACAGAACGCGAACGCTATAACCACTACATGAACAACCTCAACGAAGTGGATGACGCTTTAGCCATTGGTGCTGAAAAAGCAAAGTTGGTAGCTAATGATGTGTTGAAACGTGTTCGGGAGAAGGTTGGGTATTAGTTGGGTTCTGCAATCCACATATCGAAATAGTAAAATTCTGGGTCTGGTTCATCTTCATCATATCCGTGTTCCAGACCTGAGCCAATCTTGATATAATCTTTTGTTAATACAGCGATATCTAGATTAATAGACTTTCCTTCTAAAGTTATTAAGGGTTTTGATTTAAATTTAGGTAATCTTTCCCCATATATAGTACTCATTTCTTTAAACCAATAGGTTTGAGACTCTTTACGACTACCCACCCTTAAACTAGGGTAAAATTTCAAATCTCTTACAACGTAAACCTTTGTTGTATATTTTAAATCTTCTTGTATCTGTTTTATCTTGTTATTAATCTCCACAAACTGTTGGTTTATTTCGCCAAGATTTTTAACTGATTCACCTTCTTTTACCTCTAAGGAATCCACAAGACTTTCATAATTACGAAGTTTTGTTGTTAATATATCAATCCGTGCATTTTGTTTTTCAAGTTTTTCTGAAAAGTCTTTATCAATATTCTCAGTAATATTATTGTAGCTATTGAAACCTAAAAACCCAACGAGAAATATTAATATTGCAGAAACAGCCTTTAAAAGATTAATATTATACTTTAACTCGAAGTACCTTTCATCTGGGAGTCCTTTTTTTCTCTTCCCTATGTTTTTAAATATTTTCCAAAGAAAAAACACATCTGATATTATCAATACAAGAATGATAATTAACATGATAGAAATAAAAGCATTCATAAAGTCTGTTTTGAAAGAAGAAAAGTACAATAAAATTATGAGATTCCTGCTTCCGCAGGAATTTTAAACCACCTCGAACATTTTTCCGGGTAACGGGCGCACCACGCCTTTCAGTTCCATATTGAGCAGTACGCTGGCGACTTTAAAAATGGGGATTTGGCAATTGATGGCAATCATATCCAATTGTTCCTTTTCGTTTTCCTTTAGGAAATTGTAAATGGTTTTTTCGGTGTCGTCTAACTCTACAAACAACTGCTTTTGCACGCCTGGTTTTTCTTTGCCTTCCAATTCCCAATTTAAAATATATGGAATATCAGCAGGCACCGTTAGCATATGCGCCTTTTGCTGCTTTATTAAATTGTTACAGCCGGTGCTTTGGCTGTCGGTTGTTCTTCCGGGAACGGCAAACACTTCGCGGTTGTAACTATTGGCTATATCGGCAGTGACCAAACTTCCGCCTTTTTCGGCCGATTCAATAACAATAGTCGCCTCACTTAACCCAGCGATAACCCGATTGCGCTTTAAAAAATTGTTACGGTCAAACTTATCGGTGCTCCAAAAATCGGTAAAAAAGCCACCGTTCTTCTCCACCTCAACCATGTATTTTTTGTGCACTTTAGGATAGATTTGATTCAAGCCATGAGCCAAACACCCAATGGTCTGCAAATTATTTTTCATCGCAGCTTTGTGGGCGGTAATATCGGTTCCGTAAGCAAACCCAGAAACTATTATAGGATTATAAGGCACCAACTGTTCTATTAAACTTTCGCAAAAAGCGATACCACTAGTGGTAATTTTCCGAGTACCAACAATGCTAATGATACGCTGATTTTGCACGTCGATATTCCCCGCCTGAAACAGTAAAATTGGTCCGTCGATGCAATGTTTCAGTCTTTCGGGATAATCACTTTCCTGAAAATATAATACTTTAATACGGTTAGATTTTATAAATTCTAATTCCAGCTCGGCTTCCTTTAAATGATGGGTTTTAAACAAATCGCTCACCGTTACGCTTCCAATGCCATCTATTTTTAGCAAATTTTGCTTCTTTTCCTTTAAAACGGCTTCGGCAGAGCCACAATGTGCAATCAGTCGTTTTGCGGTAATGTCGCCAATATTGGGTACATGTTGCAGGGCCAAAGTGTAAAGCAGGTCGTTTTCGGTCATTCTATCTGATTGATTTTTAGTCTAAAATAAAAGAATTTTTAGTCTGTTAATAAATACTTCCACTTAAATTTTAAGCAAAAACATAATTTTTTAACTTTGTTTACATGCAACTAGAAACCTACATTAGCGACTTACTATATAGATATGAATGCGTTACCATTCCAGAGTTTGGCGCATTTTTAACACAAAGAGTATCGGCAACGATTGACGAAGACTCCCATACGTTTTATGCTCCTAAAAAAGTGCTTTCTTTTAATGAGCAAATCCAGAAAAACGACGGGCTTTTGGCCAATTATATTGCCGAGGTTGAAAAAATACCTTTTGAAACCGCCAATAAAAAAATTGAAAAACGTGTAAGGCTTTTAAAATCTTACTTAACGCAAGGCGAAACCCTGACATTCAAAAATATTGGCGATTTGGTTTTTAATCAGGAAGGAAAAATTCTTTTCGAGCCAACATACGAGTTGAACTACCTTACCGATTCGTTTGGGCTATCGCAATTTGAAGTGCCTTCTATTGCTCGTGAAGAACACAAAGAAGTAGTTGAAGACATCGAAAAAGTAATTCCTATTGGTGTTACCCCAGAAAAACGCAAAGCCAAGCCGTATTTAAAGTACGCCGCCGTGGCTTTAATTGCATTAACGCTTGGTGGTATGGCTGCTTCGAACTTTTATGTGAATAAAATTGAGCAGCATAACCAAATGGCCCAAGAGGAAGCCACAAAGCAGTTGGACACTAAAATACAGCAAGCTACCTTTAGTTTAAATCCGTTGCCTGCCGCAACACTAAACGTTACCAAGCAAACCGGAAACTACCACATTGTGGCCGGTGCTTTTAGGGTTGAGGAAAATTGCGACAAAAGGGTAAAACAACTTAAAAAATTAGGCTATAACGCCCGAAAAATTGGCGTGAACAAATACGGACTGCACCAAGTGGTTTACGGAAGCTACGAAACAGGTAAAGAAGCCTTAACTGCTGTTAGAGATATTAGAAAATCGCACAACAAAGACGCTTGGATTTTAGTTAAAAAACTGGATTAAATTTGTTGATGTTCATATAATTTTAAAAGCAGGAAGCGCATGTCGTTTTCTGCTTTTTTGTTTTAAATAAACCCACATTAAAAAAAGTCTATCTCGTAAAATTTCGGTGCTGAGTTGCGGTAAAGTAATCCTTAAAAATACGATTTATATTTTCGTTCTCATTACACGCCCGAATGCCTAACATGGGGTAGAGATCTATAATGGCTTTTGAAAGTGCTTTTACCGAATTTGAAGCTTCATTATGTATTTTGGCCACCCACTTTTCTGAAAAGGCACCTCCAGAATTAATAGTTTCTTCAATTTGAAACACAAACTTATTTAATGCACTATCCGCTGCAGCGATGGTATTTTCCAAATCCTTCAATAGTGCTGTATGCGACTGGACAGTTTTGGCTTCATTACAGAAACCATCGGCCATTCCAATATAATTTACCCAAAGGGTTAAATCGGCAAATACCGAAAAGTCAATTTTAAAAATAGGCGCATCATGATACACTTCGTTGTACAAAAAACTATAATTACTATGCACCCATTTTTCTTTTATCTTAAACGAATGGGTAGCCGTAGCTTTAAGCCCCATGGCGTTCCAATCTGGTATGATTTTAACATTGTCTTTATCCAACACAAAAGAGCGCACCACATCCATTCCTTCTTCATTTTTCAGAACTCTTCCATTTTCAAGAATTTTGGCATTCAGGGTAAAATGCGATAAATGCGGAGCGCCCGTAGCATATTTCCAAGTTCCTGAAATGATATAGCCTTCGCCCTGTTTTTCAGCCGTACCAAAAACACCGCCACTGCCACCAAAACATACGGGTTTTTCAGAATTCAAAAAAATGGCATCGGTAACCTCTTTTTTTAAATTTCCGAAGAAAAAATTAGCGCCGCTGCACAAGGTTACCGTCCACCCCAAACTGCCATCGGTTTCAGCTAGTTTACGGAGTTTCTGCAAACCTTCAGCTAAAGCACACTCCAATCCACCATGCGTTTTGGGTAACCAGATATTCCAAAGTTTGTTTTCAGCAATCCAATTCAAGGTTTCTTCAGAAAACACCTCTTTACCAAGACACAATTCACTAAGCCCTTGCATGTTCTTCCTGTGTTTTATTATCGAGAATATGTTTCCACTTAAAATATCCGGACACGGCCACAATGAACAAAAATGTGGTCAATCCCGCATAAACGTATAATTCTTTATAAATAAGTAGGGGCACCGATATAAAGTTACTAATGTTTAAATACACCCAGTTTTCAATTTTCCGTTTGGCCATGAGCCACATGCCAGCCCAAGCGAAAGCCACAACAATGGCATCCCAAATGGGCACATCAGAGTCGGTATGCTGGCTTAACCAATAGGCCATCAGTGAAAAACAGCCTACTACAACACCCAATGCAATACCATGTTCTTTCGTGCTGGAATATGAAATGGGCGCTTCGGTATTCTGCTTGCCCAATTTCCAATAAAACCAACCGTAAATACTCATCACCAAGTAGTAAAGGTTGAGCAAAATATCGGCATATAATTTCGATTTGTAAAGCACCCAAAGACTAATTAAAATGGAAACAATACCAAACAGGTAGTTATTGATATTGTTTTTTCTGGCCAAAAGCACCTGTACCACACCAAAGGATGTGCCTATCCACTGTAATAAAGTTAGCTGGGAGAATAAATCGGTCATCATTGAATTTCCATAGATTTTAAAAACAGGCCGATGACACTTTGGCGTAAATACAACCGATGTATTTTTTTTGAAAAATCCCTACGTTGGCATTATCCAAATCAGGTATAGAACATATGCTCTTGGGTATCATCTCAGCCCTAAATTAGAGCACCCCATTTTGGTTGCAAAGTTAGGTAAACCTATCTAAATGATTCTGCTAAAACATTAAAACCTTTATCTTTGCAGCATCATTAAATTCGACTTCATGCAAGCCAAAACACCTAAAGAATCGCTTACTATTTTAACCGATATGGTTTTGCCCGGCGAAACCAACCCATTGAACAATTTGTTTGGTGGTGAACTTTTAGCCCGTATGGACCGCGCTGCCAGTATTGCTGCCCGACGCCATAGCCGCCGTATTGTGGTTACGGCTTCGGTAAACCATGTGGCATTTAGCCGCGCAGTGCCTTTGGGAAGTGTGGTAACGGTTGAGGCCAAAGTATCCCGTGCTTTTAAAACCTCTATTGAAGTATTTATTGATGTTTGGATTGAAGACCGTGAATCGGGCAAAAAAACCAAAGCCAACGAGGGCATTTATACCTTCGTTGCGGTTGATGAAACCGGAAGACCCATTGCCGTGCCCGAATTGGTACCAGAAACCGATTTGGAAAAAGAACGCTTTGCCGCTGCTTTGCGAAGAAAACAATTGAGTTTATTATTGGCGGGAAAAATGAAGCCTAATGAGGCTAGTGAGTTGAAAGCGCTATTTGAATAGGACGTTTTTTAAAACAGTTCTTGTGACAATTCCATATTTACTACAGCTCCAGCCAAGTTTCCAGAAGCTACGGCATTGGCCACAGAACGCATCCTCGATGAGTTATCCCCACAGGCAAAAACACCATCGACAGTGGTTTTATTGAACATGTCGACCTCGATGTACCCCAGCTCGTTCAGTTTACAACCCAATTGCTCCGGAACACTACTGTGTTGTTCAAACGGTAGCGGTGCATAAAGGGCTTCATAATCCATTTTGGTTTGATCATCAAAAACAACGTTTGTAACAACGCCCTGCTGGTGCTCTATCTCTACTATTGGTTTTTCTATAATGGATATATTATTGTTTTTGAATTTTAAAATAGCATCAGATTCAAATTTAGGCTTACCCATTGTTAAAATATCCAATTTAGAGGTCAGGTTACTAATCAATGGTGCGAGGTGAAGTGCAATATCGGCATTAGCGATAAGCCCTGTTTTCTTACCCTTAATTTCATACCCATGGCAATACGGGCAATGCACCACGGATTTGCCCCAACACTCTGAAAATCCTTTAATCGATGGCATGATATCCTTAATACCCGTCGCTATGATTATTTTTTTGGAAAAGAAAGTCTTTTTTGAAGCGGTTCGGATTTTAAATGTATTGTCGGTTTTTATGGCTTTGGTAACGAAGTCTTCAACAAAGTCAACGCTTTCATATGCTAAAACCTGGGATTTTCCTATGTCTGAAATGCTTTTGGGAGTTGCGCCATCATGGGTTAAAAAATTATGTGAATGCGGCGTTTGTTTGTTACAGGGAGAATTACCGTCTATAATCAAAACGTTTCGCAATGAACGCCCCAAGGCTAAAGCGGCAGAGAGCCCCGAATAGCTTCCACCAATAATTACAACATCGAACATTGATTTCATATTTTACAATTATTTAATCATTATCAGATTACCCAACAAGACTCACTATTAAAAGCCATTAATTTCAAACTCGATATATTTAAAAGCACCTCTGTTGTAAGTATTAATTTACATAGTCACCAATTACTACAAAATGTTAGTATTTGAGTCATACTAATTATTAAAATGCCTCTTAGAGTATAATTAATTGTTAGTCCACAATTTTTACATCGATTGATGTTCTACTTTGCCAACCGGTTACATCGGTAACAGAAAAGGCACAGTGGTAATCGCCTGTGTCAACATCATTTGGAATTGCAACTTGCACAGCTATTTCATAAGATTGCAAGTCGCCATCAATACTAAAGCTTTCCATATAAATTAATGGGTTTACTGCGGTTTTAATGGGCAACAAGTCACATAATGTCACTTGATCATCGTGGGTATGGTGATCAAAATTGTGGTGTAAATCCAAACTGTAGGAAGCCAGAGACAAGTTATCGGTTACCATGGCTTTAAAGGTGTAGGTTTGACCTCTCTGTAGTTCTTGGCAACCTTGCGGAAAACCGTCATCGTAATTCACGGTTATGGTTGGTTTTTCCAAATCCTTTTCATCTGAATCACTGCTTGAGCAAGCTGTAAATAGCACAGCCAAAAACATTAGGTTTATATAAATTTTAAATCGTTTCATAGCATCTTATTTTAAAAATAAGATTGTTTGGAAAGTCGTAGTAAACTTCCCAAACAATCTATTTTGGTTTTGTAATTACTCTGTTACATCAATATGGGCGTCATAAGAAGTGGTATTGCCCTCTTCGTCTTCAACGGTAAATTCAATATGGTATTCGCCGGCAGGAGCCGTTGCAGGAACATCAATGTGCTCATGGAACTCTACTTCTGTTTTTCCGTGGTATTTGTCACCATCAAAAATTTCTTCGAAGTCCCACTCTACTTCTCCGTCACCAGGGGTTAAACCGTGGGCATGGACATCTATAGCAATGTTATGGATACCGTGTACGGCATTGATCATAAATTCGGCATGAAAATCGGAACCTCTTGCCACGGTTTCATCAATAGAAACGTCGCTTATGGCAATAGGATCCATAATGTCAATGTGCCCATCTATTTCGGTGCTGTTTCCTAGTTCGTCTGTAACCACCAACTCTACATGGTATTCTCCGGCAGGAATGTTACTGGGTACATCTACATGCTCATGAAACTCAGGGTTTATAACCAAATATTTACTGTCTGTATAAACCATTTCGTAATCCCACTCTACTTCTCCTTCACCGGGTGTTAAATCGTGCGAATGGATGGAAAGTGAAATGCTTTTAACGGTAGCTTCGGCATTTATTTCGGCCTCTAAATGGATGTCGCTGCCTTTGTAAGCTACTGGATCGGTAGAATGCGTGCTGCCCTCACCGAATTCAAAATTTGAAATTACTGGGGCGTTTAACGACACACTGTCGTCGTCATTACTACAAGATTGGAAACTTAGGCCCACAAAAGCGGCCATTGCTAAAAATTTAAAACTTGATTTAATCATTGTTGCTTTCATTTTGATTTTTGATTTAAGTGTTTATTATTAATATTTAAAAAGGAATGGTTAAGGATATGGAAATGTTGCGTCCAGCTTCTGGCACATCTATTAAGCGGTAAAAACTGGTATGGTTAAAATATTTGGTATTGAAAACGTTGTTGACCTTCAGCCGCATTTTTACGGTATTATTCCTATTAAAAAGATGGGCATTGGCCAAAAACGAAAGATTTAATATTTGATACCCGTTGGTTTGCTCTTCAGGGGGTACAATTTCATTTTGCCGTGCCGCCACTTTAAAATCGGCCATAAATTGCGGATGGTCCAAAAACAACACGTCGTTAAATTGGTAACTGGCCGACAATATACCCGACAGTGGCGGAGAAAAAGGCAGTGTAAACCCTTCTTTAGCTCCGCTGGTTTGTCTGGAATAAACATATTCGGCAGAAGCTTCGAGGTTTAGTTTTTCAAAGAAAGTGGTGCTCGCTTTAAGCTCTCCACCAAATCTAAAAACCTCGGCTTGCGTGTACTCGTAAATCTGTAAACTCTCGTAGTAATTCGGCGTAGGGTTTAAGTAAATGTAATTGCTGAAGTAATTGACAAACGGACTCACATTAATGCTGAACGCATTGGCATTATGGTTTATTTCGGCATCTATTTGGTACGACGATTCGGGTTTGAGGTTTAGGTTACCCCGCTCGAATCTGTACATGTGGTAATTTACACCATCTGAAGCCAACTCGTTTGCCAAAGGCATCCTAAAGCTTTTCCCAATATTTATTTTATAATTGGTTTTATCTTGAATATAGCTTAACCCTACCGAACCGCTAAAGCTTCCAAAATCCAATGTTTTATTCAGTGCACGTTGCAAATAAACTTGGGATGTGGTGCCATCGGCATTATTTACGGTAGAACGAAACCAATCAAAGTGTTCTTCGGTCTTCACTATGCCAAAATCGTAACGGGCACCCGTAAGCAAATGCAGATTAGGGTTTATTTCCCATTGTAAATAACCAAACCCTCCTACTGTAAAACGCTTGTAATTGGGTATTAAAAAACCCCAACCACCAATGTTGTTATTTTGGTGCTCTACATTTATTCCCGTAACAAGGTGTTGGTTTTGGTTGAGTTTAAAATCATCTTTTATATTTAGGCTATAGGTGTTTTTTACAAATATCCTTTCTTTGCTGCTTTCGGGCTTGGGCATATAACCATGTGGCACAGGCTCGGAGTTTTCAGACCTGTTATTGTTTTGAAAGCCCAAGTCAATGAGAAGCGTGTGCTCGTTAAGTTTTATCTTGGTATTGTTGGTAATTTTAAAATGGTTGGTTTCATGAAAAGGCAAATCAATATCGCGGCTAGAGCTATCATAATCGATGTTTGAATTACGCACTTCCAAACCATGGGCATTGGCAAAAAAACCATTCTTAGAATTGACATTACTAAATGCCGTTTCCGAAGTTATATTTTTCGTGGTATATCCTACATTAAAGCTGGCACTTGCCTCTCTTCCGGCAGTATTTCTTAAATTATTGTCTTGTAATTCAAAAATGTAGTTCTCGTAGTTTATCCTGTCGGTTGGCACTTTATAGTCGCCATAATCCCTGTAGGTAAGCCGCGTTTTGTAAAACCATTTGTTCTTTCTAGCCTGTATCCCTGTAGAGATACCAAACAAATCGTTATTGCTTTCCCCTAACAAATTAACTTCACCGTTAAAACTATTTTTTTGCGGCGTCTCAGACGGCAAAATATCGACCACCCCCGCAATGGCATCAGAACCATACATTAAAGATGCGGGACCTTTAACAATATTGATAGCATTGACGTTATACTGGTCTATTTCCAGTCCGTGGTCGTTTCCCCATTGCTGCGCTTCATGTTTTATCCCGTTTTGAACCACCATAATCCGATTAAACCCAAGCCCTCTAATAACAGGTTTTGATTGGCCTGAACCAATATTTATGGTACTAATGCCGGGTATTTTTTCGAGTGTTTGCATCAAACTGTTTTCTCTGTTGCTTTCCAAATATTCATTTGAAATACGTTCAGAAATAATGGGAAGTTCTTGGGCTTTTCTTTGGTTAGATTTTCCTGTCAGACTGATTTCATCTAGTGCGGTAGCCTTTTCGTCCAAGAATATCTTAATGACATCCGCTTCTGATTCTGAATACTTTTTTAAATGGACAGTTTTGGTTTCGAAACCTAAACTGGAAATGGTAACAACACAATAGTTGTTTTTTACATTTTTCAATACGAACCTGCCCGATGCAGATGAAACCGCAAAGAGTCCGTTGCCTTTAATAGAGGCCCCTTCAATAGGTGCATGTGTGATGGCGCTAAGCACAAAACCTTCAATAGTAGAAGTGTTCTGTGCAAATGCCATGGCGAAAAGACTGAAAAACAGCCATACGCAGAGCGTTTTTTGAAACATATTAAAAATTAAAATTTTATGTTCTGTTCAACCGAAGAATCGACAGGAAGTGCAAAACCCAAAATGGATAAAAAACTTTATTGGCAAAAGGTTTGCCTATATCAACTGCAATAAGCTTAAAAAACTTATGGATTATGCACTTTTTAAAAACACCACAAAGCCGGAGGTGGCCTAGAAAAAAGTTGATGTACAGAGGTGGAACTGCCCAAAGCAAAATGGTACTCGATTAGTTCTCCTTTTCTAACAAAATCGGTTGTGTTTTCTACAGAAAAAGATGGTTCATCAAGAGCAAGAGCAGGCGTTAAGTTGTGTGTTATGGCATGGTCACAAACCGTACAATGGTCAGCAGCATGGTCTTGGTCTTCTGAATGCGATAGCACATGCAAGCCAGCTACTTTCATAAATAACGAAAGCAACAGGAAGAAGCCAACTATACTATATTTAAAACGACTGCTTTTCAAAGTCTAAACAAAACTAATCTTGAACCTGATTTTGATGAATGTTTATTTTTTTGCAAATATACTACAAACTTATGTTATTGCGCTACAATAGCATTAAAGAGTTTGTTAAAACAACCAATTCACAAATCCTGTTTTAAGAGCCTGTTTAGGAATTTATCAATTATTCTTTTATGTTTCTTTTTGTACGTTATTTCGTTAAAATTTTGAACCGTAGCGATGCTATGCTTAAAAATTTTGCCTCATACCGCACCAAAAATAATCTATAAAATATTTAATCATAAATTCCTAAACAGGCTCTAAATCGTTACGCAAAAAAATAAACCTGGTAAAAATGTTTATCGAGAAGTTATTTTCTAAAAAAATAATCCACGCGTTTTTTTTGCTAAGCAGGAACAGCTTACATCTTATAAATCCAGCTGCTAGGGTTTTCGGTAACAAACCCTTTGGAAATGGTAAAACTCAAGATGGTTTCGCCATTGCTGGAGTTGGTAAACACCTTACCAATTTCCTGTTTGGTGGATACTTTATCTCCCTTTTTAACGTAAACTTCCGATAGGTTTTTATAAATCGTTAAATAGTTTCCGTGGCGGATCATCACGATGGGGTTTACGTTTTTCATAATCAGTATTTCGCTCACTTCGCCATCAAACACGGCTCGGGCTTTGGCCCCTTTTTCGGTAGCAATACGCACACCGTTACTTTTAATGGTCAGTGATTTGTTGATGGGGTGCGGTTGCGAGCCATAACCCAATCGCACAAAGCCTTTTTCAACGGGCCAGGGCAGTTTACCTCGGTTTGAAACAAAATTAGACGCCAAAACCTTTTCTTCCGCCGTTAAGGCAAAACTGGTGGACGATTTAGGCTTCCCGGCCTTTTCGTTCGATTTGGCAATGGCCGCTTTAATCAATCGGTCTATCTCACGGTCAATCTTATCGGCTTCGCGTTGTTTTTCTTTAATTTGTGCCGTATAGCGACTTAAATTCTTTTTAATGGTTGCCATGAGCACTTGGTGCTCGGCCCGTTCTTTTTCCAATGATTTTTGCACCGTTCGGTTTTCGGCAATCAACTTCTTTTTTTCTTCCTGCTGCTTTAATAAATTTTCGTTAGTGGCCTGAAGTTCGGCCGTTTTTTCCTTAATGGTTTCACCTTGTTTTTTTTGGTGCTCGGTGTATTGCTTCATATACTGCAAACGCTTATAGGCCTGCTTAAAATCGTCCGACGACAGTAAAAACATAATCCTGCTTTGCTGGTTTTTGCTTTTATAGGATTTCACGATCATAGCGGCATAATCTTCCTTTAGCTGCTTTAGCTCTGTCCGCAAATCGGTTATTTTTTGTTGGTTTGAGTTAATTTCCCGAGTCAATAAATTGGCTTGCTGATTGGTGACCTTAATCAGGTTGGAGAGTACATTGATTTTATAGTTGAAATCTTCAATAAGCGATAATTCCGATTTGGCTTTCGATTGGTTTTCGCTGCGCAACTCATTAATTTTCTGGATTTCGCGACGCAATTCCTGGCGCCTCGTTTCCAATTGCTTTTGTTTGCTATTTTGCGAAAACGCCATGTTGCAGCACAATAATACGCTGAAAACAAAAAGTATATTATTTTTAAAAAACGGTATTATCATTAAAGTTCAATGGCTTTAAAACCAGCAGGTATTTTAAACGGAAACCTTAAATCTTCATTGAGTGAAACGCTTTTAAACTCTAGATCTATCGCTATTTCTTCATTGGCCTCAACCGCCATAACCCTTATGCGCTCCGGAAATATTTGTTTTTCTACCTCTTGGTACGACAAGTAATCAATTTGGAGATGCCTCATCTCTTGGGGTTGCGATATTTGTTGTGAAGTCACTTTGAAGTTTTTCGGGTTCAACAAATAAAAAATCTCGAACAGAGTCACTTGGTTTTTGGGTTGAACCACGTAGGAATCATTATCAACAGTAGATTTGTATTGCCCTTCATTCAAATTATAAATGGTTTCGCCCAACAACAGATTCTGTACTTTTTCAAAATCAAGTTGGGTGCCCAATAAATCACTTAAATATTGGTAATCGCCATCAAAATAGGTATTGTCCAATTTATTGTAAAAACTCACTTTTTCGGGAGTTACTAAGGCCCTAAGCAACGAAAAGGAAGCGTTTATCCAAAGGGCTTCATCTTTTTTCGCCCTAAAGGACACCGAATGGGTTTGTGATTTTTCGCCTTCAGAATAAGTGATTTTTAACCGAGCTTGCAAGGTGTTAAAATCGGCAGCTTGTTTTCCGTTAGCCTTGATAAGCTGTTTGGTGGATAACTTGTAATTAGCCTCTCCACTGGCCAAGGTTTTAGCCGATTTACAATTAAACAATAACAAAGCCAAAAAGCTTAAAACTATATAAGGGTATTTGCGCATTAGTTTTGGGGTTCTAGTTATTTTGCTTTATCGTTAAACGTTTGTGCTTTAGTGGTATTTCCCAATAAGGTGTGTGCTTTGCTGAGCTGTTTATAAAAATCGGTTTCCATTTTAGTGTCGTCGATAATAAAATCGAGTCCCATTTCTAACGATTCGATAGCCTTTTTAGGTTGATTGAGCTCATTATTAGCGACCCCGTTGATTAGATAAAACAAAGGCTGCGCCGGAAACTTATCAATAGATTCGCTACTTTTTGCCTGTGCCAAATCGTACTTTTTTAAATCGAGGTACAACAGCATGACGTTACGTAACACACCAAAATTATTAGGTCCCAATTGCAGGGCTGCCTCAAAATTTTCGAGGGCTTTGGCCTTATTGTTTTTAGCCAAGTAATACTGCCCAAGCTCGGTTAGGGTTTTGCTGTTATTAGTACCACTAACCATAGCGGTGGCTTCCATCAAATCGGTTTCGTACTGGGGGTTGTCGCCCACAAACTGTACAAAATCGGTGAGTACTTTAAGTTTGGCATCGGGTTTTATTTCGCTACTTTTCATCACAATTTTCATCGATTCGATAGCTTTTTCAGCCTCGTTGTCATCCAAATAAAATTTATAAAGTGCCAGATGTACCAACTGAGAGTTAGGGTTGATTTTTAACAACTCCTTGGCTGTTTCAAAAGCCTTTTCTTTGTTGCTGTTTTCGCTATAGCGGAAAATCAAAGCCAAATAGTTCGACTCTTTTTCGGGGTTGCTTTCAACACGTTCCTGCAAATTCTTTATTTGGTCTTTTTTGCGTCCGGTAGCTTCGTAAATGCGGTTTCGCATGATATCGCGACTTACCGAAATTCCATATTCGGCATCCAATTCGTCTAAAATCTCGAGGGCATCATCATAATCTTCATTTTGAAGATAAAGCGCTGCCAAATCCTCTTTATAATCCGGATGGTATTTCACCAGCTGCTTCACCGTTTTTATGGCTCGTTTATGGTCGTTTTGCGACACATAATAACCATACAGCTCATCCAAAAACCATTCGTTATCGGGGTCGAGGTCTACCGCTTCTTTTAAAGCATCTTCGGCTTCACCGAAGTTTTTTAGGGCGATATAGCTTTTTCCCAATTCAAAATGCACCACGGGTACCGACTTATCAATTTCAATACATTTAAAAAAAGCTTCAGCAGCCCTATCGTAATTCTCAATCCCTTTTTGCTTTAGCCCTTCGTAAAACTGCTCTTGGAACTTATCTTCGTTATCGCCCAAATCGTCATTGGGCGTATTATTGAAATTTATTTGGGCATAAATTGCCTGCGGAATGAATACCATTCCGAAAAGGAAAATGAATATGTAGTTTTTCTTTTTCATTTATGTTGTGATGTCTCACTGCGTTCGACATGACCAAAACTTCAAATAGTGTTCCAAAGGTTGTGAGATTCTGAAACAACCCTTCGTCTCCGCTCAGGGTGACAATTCAGAATGACGCCTATATTTTATTCCAACACCGAATAATCACCAATACTCACGCTTGTAAATTTACCATCGTATTTAACGTTATTTCCAATCATGGCATCTTCAAGATTGGCATTTTTAATACTGGTATGGGTTTGTATCAAACTGTTTTTTATGGTCGAGTTTTCTACGGTAGAATCGTTTCCAATAGATACAAAAGGTCCAATTGTAGCATCTTTCAACACTACATTCTCACCAATAAAACAGGGTTCAATAATTTTAGAGTTTTCCAATTTTACTGAATCGGCCACCAATTGCTCTTCGGCATCGGCCTGTAAAAAGCCCAACATACGTTGGTTGGTTTCAATGGTAATATTTTTGTTTCCGCAGTCCATCCATTCATCCACCGTTCCGGTTTTAAAAATCTTTCCGTCGGCCATCATGCGTTTAATACCGTCATTAATTTGGTACTCGCCACCATTCATAACGTTTTCATCCAAAATTTCTTGTAGCTTACCTTTTAAAACACCAACATCTTTAAAATAATAGATGCCGATTACGGCTTGGTCGCTCACAAAATCTGCAGGTTTTTCAACCAATTCCACGATTTCATCGTTGCCATTGAGTTTAACCACTCCGTAAGCTTCGGGATTTTCCACTTGTTTGGTCCAAATAACGCTATCGGCTTGGGGGTCTAAATCGAATTCGGCGCGAATCAAGGTATCGGCATAAGCGATAACCGCAGGCCCAGAAAGCGATGGTTCGGCACACATAATGGCGTGGCCGGTACCCAACGGTTTATCCTGACGGTAAATAGAGGCTTTAGCTCCTAAGCTTTTAGCCAAATCTTCGAGACTAGCAACCACATCGTCGCCAAACCACGCGGGGTCGCCCAGTACAAAGGCAATCTCATCAATGGGTTGTTTCAATACTTTGGCAATGTCTTTTACCAAACGGTGTACAATAGGTTGCCCGGCCACCGGAATTAATGGTTTTGGAACTGTTAAACTTTGCGGACGAAGTCGAGAGCCTCGACCTGCCATTGGGACTATTATTTTCATTTTTTAAAGTTGATTCGTTATTTGTTTAATTGCTAATTCGTTTTGCCTCGAATACACGATTTTTTTTTATTCTGAAATCAAAAATCGTTATTCGTTAATCACTTGGTTCCTGTACTCCCAAATCCTCCAGAACCTCTTTCTGTACTTGAAAGTTCTTCAACCTCTTCCCATTCAGCGCGCTCGTGTTTAGCAATGACCAATTGAGCGATACGTTCGCCATTTTGTATGACGAACTCTTCGTTTGAAAGGTTGACTAAAATCACGCCTATTTCTCCTCTATAATCGGCATCAACTGTTCCCGGGGCATTTAAAACGGTGATTCCTTTTTTTGCTGCTAATCCGCTACGTGGCCGCACTTGGGCTTCGTAACCCACGGGCAATTCAATAAAAAGCCCTGTACCGACAATGCTTCGTTCCAATGGTTTTAGCACGCGCGGCTCGGATAGATTAGCCCGCAAATCCATTCCTGCGGAAGCCAAGGTTTCGTAATGCGGTACATCGTGGGTGGACTTATTTATAATTTTTATTTTCATTAATATTCTATTTTAAATCGATGCTTCGACTCCGCTCAGCATGACATTATTTTAGCGTATCAGGTCTAATTAGCTTTTAAAAAGCTGACAAGTTTCTATTTTTTATTCAATAATTGCTTTATTTCTTCCTTTTCAGAAAAATAAACGATTCCCAAAAATACAATTAACATCGAAATTCCTATAAGATAATTGCCTCTAAATTGATAAAAGGATACGAATGAGAGTCCAACGGAACTAAATAGGTAAACCCCGATTTTTTTAAAGTTGTACGGAATGGGATAATATTTTCTTCCGAAATAGAACGACAACAGCATCATGGTAGCATAAGCCGATAAGGTGGCGATTGCTGAGCCTTTGTACCCGATGATTGGGATAAGCCAAAAGTTGAGCGCCAGGGTTATTAATGCTCCAAAAATGGAAATATAGGCTCCGAATTTGGTGCGGTCGGTAATTTTGTACCATACCGATAAATTGTGGTAAATACCCAAACAAAAATTAGCAATTAGGATAATGGGCACAATCCACATAGCTTCCCAATAAGCTTCGCTTCGTACAATTATGGGTTTTAGAATATCGGCAAAAACCACAACAGCAAGCAAAATAACGGCTCCAAACGCCACGAAAAACTCTAAAATCTTAGCGTAGTTTTTTTGTGGATTTTCGGTATTGGCATGACTAAAAAAGAAGGGTTCAATGCCCAATCGATATGCCGTAGCAAACAAGGTCATGAACAAAGCCAATTTATAGCAGGCCGAATACATGCCTATTTGTGTTTTGGCTACATCGTCTGGCAATAAATAATCCAATAAAATTCTATCGAAGGTCTCGTTTATGGAAAACGCCACACCAGCTATTAACACCGGAAAGGCATACTTCATCATTTGTCTCCACAAACTCGAATTAAACGTGAAGTTTAATTTGACATAAAACGGCATCATCAGTAGCAGCGTAACGCCACTAGCGACCACATTAGCGATAAAAATGTAGCTGATTTCAAAATTCGGGATATATAGACTTTCGAAAATACCTCCGGTTGATGCTAAATCTTTTAAAGCCAAAAGGAAAAACAAATTCAACCCAATATTGATAATGACATTAAAAATTTTGATAACAGCATAACGCATGGGTTTTTCTGTGGCACGTAACCAAGCGAATGGAATAATTACGAGGGCATCGAGAAGTAATATCCAAATAACCAATGTGATGTACTTAGCGTTGATATTCGTCAACTCAGCAATTTGATTTTTCAGCAGTAAGGCCAGTAGAAAAAAAGCTAACGAAGAAACTATCAACGACAATGTGGCTGTGCTGGTTACTTTGTTTTTATCGGTTTCCTTATTGAAAAACCTAAAAAATGCGGTTTCCATGCCATAGGCTAATATGACATTAAAAAGCACGAAATATGAGAAAATAACCGAGACTTCACCGTATTCAGCGACGGATGACAGCACGCCCTCTGTGGTATAAAGCGGCACCAATAAAAAACTGAGCATTCGTGGCAAAACCGTCGCTAAGCCATATATAAATGTTTGTTTAAAAAGAGATTTAAATGCGCTCAAAAATGCCTTTTTGTTTGTGCTAAAAATACGTTTTTAGCTAATGCTAACCAAAGATACAGGGATACTTAAAGGTTAAATTAAAAACAAAGAACCCGACTTTTAAAAGTCGGGTTCTTTGTTTTGTTATAAGATTCCTGTTTAC
The DNA here is from genome assembly GCF_012037625.1 of Tamlana crocina. NCBI lineage: Bacteria > Pseudomonadati > Bacteroidota > Flavobacteriia > Flavobacteriales > Flavobacteriaceae > Tamlana > Tamlana crocina. The sequence continues at coordinate 222,763 of NZ_JAAVJS010000001.1, read as the reverse complement.
ACAGGAATTTATTAATTATTCAATGCTTCCGCACCACCAACAATCTCTAAGATTTCATTAGTAATAGCGGCCTGACGTGCTTTGTTATACGTCAGTTTAAGCTGGTCTCTAAGCTCTTTGGCGTTATCAGTTGCTTTGTGCATTGCCGTCATACGGGCACCGTGCTCAGAAGCGAAAGAATCTCTAATTCCTTTGTAAAGTTGTGTTTTTAACGACTTAGGAATCAATTGCTCTACAATCTCCTCTTTTGATGGCTCGAAAATGTAATCGGCGTTAGAATTGGCTTCACCTTCTACCGGAACGATTGGTAAAAATTGCTCGGTAGTTACAATTTGAGTAGCGGCATTTTTGAATTTGTTGTAAACAATTTCAATCTTATCGTACTCACCAGCCACAAATTTGTCCATTAAAAGCTGGGCTATTTCTGCAACGTTTTCAAAAGTTAAATCGTCGAAAACTTCACTTTTGTTGGCAATAACTTTATTGGTTTTTTTGAAGGCATCGTTTGCTTTCTTACCAATAGCCACATAAGATACTTCTTGGTTGGCGTAAGTCTCTGAAGTTAATTTATTAACTTCCTTGATTATATTGGAATTAAATGCACCTGCCAAACCTCTATTTGAAGTAATAGCCACAATAAGCACCTTTTTAACCTCGCGCTGCTCTGAAAACTTGCTTCCAGAATCGGCATCCAAAGTGGCGCTTAAACTCTGTAAAAGCTCGGTTAGCTTGTCAGCATACGGGCGCATGGCAGTAATAGCATCTTGGGCTTTCTTTAACTTTGCAGCCGATACCATTTTCATGGCACTGGTAATCTGCATCGTTGAAGATACCGACGATATTCTATTACGTATTTCTTTTAAGTTTGCCATTTTTTAAATTTTGAATTCAGAATTCAGAATTAATTATACTTTCCTGCTAAATCTTTTGCTACGGTAGTTAATGTATCTGTAGCTTCATCAGTTAATTTACCTGATTTTAATGTATCTAATACATCTCTGTGCTTAGCATTCAAGAACTCTATAAAATCTCTTTCGAATTCTTTTACTTTATCAACAGGAACGTTTCTTAACAAGTTTTTAGAACCGGCATAAATAATAGCGATTTGATCTTCAACTGTATAAGGATCGTTTTGTGCTTGCTTTAAGATTTCAACGTTACGCTTACCTTTTTCAATTACGTTTAAGGTAGAAGCATCTAGATCTGAACCGAACTTAGCAAACGCTTCCAATTCACGGAACTGTGCTTGATCCAGTTTTAACGTACCCGATACTTTCTTCATAGATTTAATCTGGGCGTTACCACCTACACGCGATACCGAAATACCTACGTTAATGGCAGGACGCACACCAGAGTTGAATAAATCACCATCTAAGAAAATCTGTCCGTCAGTAATCGAAATTACGTTAGTTGGGATATACGCAGATACGTCACCTGCTTGTGTTTCAATAATTGGCAATGCTGTTAACGACCCACCACCTTTTACCATTGGCTTAAGGTTTTCTGGCAAATCGTTCATTTCTTTTGCAATGGCATCATCGTTAATAACTTTAGCCGAACGCTCTAATAAACGCGAGTGCAAGTAGAATACGTCACCTGGGTAAGCCTCACGTCCTGGTGGACGACGTAACAATAACGACACCTCACGGTAAGCTACCGCTTGCTTTGATAAATCATCATAGATGATCAATGCTGGACGACCAGTATCACGGAAATACTCACCTATAGCAGCACCCGTCATTGGAGCATAAACCTGCATTGGAGCAGGATCTGATGCGTTTGCAGCAACAATAGTAGTATAGGCTAAAGCACCTTTTTCCTCTAAAGTTTTTGCAATGTTCGCTACAGTAGAAGCTTTTTGCCCTACAGCAACATATATACAGTATACAGGCTCACCTGCATCGTAAAATTCTTTTTGGTTCAAGATGGTATCGATACAAACCGTAGTTTTACCCGTTTGACGGTCACCAATTACCAACTCACGCTGACCACGACCAACAGGAATCATGGCATCGATAGATTTAATACCTGTTTGCAATGGCTCGGTTACAGGCTCACGGTAAATAACACCAGGCGCTTTACGCTCTAGCGGCATTTCATAAGTTTCACCTTCAATAGCTCCTTTACCATCAATTGGGTTACCTAAAGTATCTACAACACGGCCTACAATACCTTCACCAACGTTTACAGAAGCAATGCGCTTTGTACGTTTTACTGTAGAACCTTCTTTTACACCAGTTGACCCACCAAGTAATACAATACCAACGTTATCTTCTTCAAGGTTAAGTACAATACCTTCCAATCCGCCTTCAAATTCTACTAATTCGCCGTATTGTGCGTTAGATAATCCGTAAGCACGAACAATACCATCACCTACGTTTAATACAGTTCCTACCTCATCCAATGAAGCACTAGCTTCAAAACCTGAAAGTTGTTTTTTTAAGATTGCTGATATTTCAGCTGGTTTTACTTCTGCCATCTTGTTATGTATTTCGCCCTTCTTTTTGGTTAAGGGCAAGTTTTAATTTAATGTAAATTCTCTTTTTAATTGATTTAGTTGATTTGCAACACTGGCGTTATATTGAATATCGCCTATTCGTAAAATGAAACCGCCTAAAATGCTTTCATCCACTATGTTTTCTATTTCAACGTTTTTACCTGAAAGCGCTTTTGCTTTGGCCAATACTTTTTTCTCTAAATCGGCTGTTAAGGCCACTGCAGTTGTAACGGTAGCCAACTGAACACCTTTAGATTCATCGAACAACTGGTTGTATTTTGAAGCCACTTGACCTAAAATATCTAATCTATTATTCGCAATTAAAGTATCGATTAAGTTTTGGGTGCTTTTATCTGCCGATTTAAACACCTCCAACAACACCGCTTTTTTTGCTGAAGCAGGTATTACCGGACTTTGAAGCATAGCGTTTAAATCGTTGCTTTCTGCAATGGTGCTTGCAATAAGCTCCATATCGCCATTAACAGTTTCGGCTGTTTTTTGGTCTATCGACAGGCTTAACAATGCTTTTGCGTAACGTACTGCTGCTCTTGACATGTGCTGCTTAGTTTAAAGATTTCTCAGTCAACATGCTTTCTACCAATTCCAACTGCTGGTCTTTGCTAGAAAGTTCTTTACGCACCACTTTTTCGGCGATTTCTAAAGCCAATCCGGACACTTGCCCTTTTAGCTCTGCCATGGCCGCTTTCTTCTCGCTTTCAATAGCAACTTGCGCTTGCTCAATCATTTTGTTAGCTTGAACCTCAGCTTCGCTTTTAGCCTCCTCAATCATTTTATCTTTCATTTGGCGTGCCTCCTTAAGCAAAGTATCTCTTTCGGCCTTGGCCTCGTTTAGCAACTTTTTGTTATCTGCTTGAAGGTTTTGCATTTCCAATCTGGCTTTTTCAGCAGATTCTAAAGCATCCTTAATACCATCTTCACGTGTTTGCAAAGAATCTAAAATAGGTTTCCAAGCAAATTTTCTCATTAATACAATTAAGATTAATAAGATGATGGCTTGCATAAAAAACAATCCTGGCGAAAAATCATTTAATAACTGGTCCATATATAATTATATAAAATACGTTTTGTATTGTTTTGTTTAATTTTTTGAAAAACAGTTTCTGCAACCAACCGTTGCAGAAAACTGTTCTTTTTGTTTTTTCGGGATGATTATTTCCCTAAGATTAACGCACCGAAAGCCAAACCTTCTAATAAGGCACCGATGATAATCATGGCAGTTTGGATTTTACCAGCTGCTTCAGGTTGGCGTGCAATACCTTCCATGGCTTTACCACCAATTTGACCTAAACCGATACCACCACCGATTACGATTAATCCTGCTCCAATTAAATTGTACATACTAATTGATTTTAAAAATATTAATTAAACAAATTTTTAATTAGTGATGGTCGTGTTCTTCAACAGCCATTCCTATAAATAACGATGATAACATCGTGAAAATAAACGCTTGTAAAAACGCCACTAGAATTTCTATTACCATTATAAATAATGATAACACTAACGACATACCCGTAGAAACTACAGGTCCGAAAGACACTTTTAAGGTAATCATTAAAGCAATTAAGCTCATTACAACAAAGTGTCCCGCTGTGATATTGGCAAACAAACGTACCAATAACGAAAATGGTTTAATCAGCACAAAACCTACCAATTCTATCACGGCTAATATAGGTCTTAAAACCACAGGCACTCCCGGCATCCACAATGTATGTTGCCAAAAATCCTTGCTTCCGCTAACCAAATAAATAATCATTGTAAAAATAGCCAAACAAGCTGTTACAGCGATTTGACCTGTTACATTAAAACCTAGCGGCGTTAAACCTAATAAATTCAAAATCCAAATAAAGAAAAACACTGTTAACAGGAAGCCCATAAACTTTCTGTATTTCTTCTCACCAATATTTGGTCTTGCAATTTCGTCACGAACATAAATTACCAACGGCTCTAAAACACGACCGAAACCAGTTGGTATCGCTCCTTTTTTGTATCCTTTTGCCAAGGCTCCAAAACCTAACAACATTAACAATCCAGCCAACAGCATACCGAACACGCTTTTAGTGATAGAAAAATCCAACACTCGGCTGGCATTGGTAGCATGGTGCTCATCGTCAAAATTTACTTGAGTAGCCCCTGACTCTAGTTCGTATATTTTACTGTGAATCTTGGTTAATTTTACACCATCTTTTTCAACAATAACAGAACCGCTATCGTCGTGGTGAAATTCTGAAGACATAAAAACCCTTAAACCTTCGCTGGTCCAAACAATAACAGGAAGCGGAAAGCTTACGTGAGAACCCGTTTTATTATTGGTATATAAATGGAAATCGTGAGAATCTTTTAAGTGATGCGCAATGTATTCTTTAATTTCTTCTGGAGAATCTACTTGATCTCCCGCACCGTGGTGGTTATCGTCTTGCGCCGAATCTTTTGCAAAGCTCGATACTGATGTCAAAAATAAAACTAAAACTGCAATAAACTTGACAGATTTTTTCGCTACCATCATAATTTTTAAAAATAAAGAATTACGCTCTCTAAAATTTTGTGCAAATGTACACAATAATTTAAAAACCCAAACCCTTTTTTTACTTAGTTTTTTTGCAACGAGTTTTTAACCTTTTCAAAAAATCTAAACAACTTAACTATTTGTTATTAAGCAACTTTGAAACCCCCACTGCTTCTGCGGTTAAAAACAGGAATAAAGGCACTACTAATGCTATGCGTTCGCTCTTTGTTAAAACCTCATTTTCGAACACTTCATTTTTAAAAATCAAAACAAACAAACCCAATTTAACCAATGTAAAGGTTAAATACACATAACCTGCTTGGTTAGGCCTAACATCGCTTATCAGTTCAACGCTAACATATATTATTAATGAAGCTACCGCATGAAATAAGTACACCTGCCACAAACTAAATGATTGAATGGCAACAAAATGGTTATGAATGGAAAAGGCTATGGCAAACAATACCACCACACATAGTGCAAAAACGAGTATTCTTTTTATCATTTATTTTTTATTGGTGACATCTATTACCTGTTTTATAACAGTAAACATGGCTAAAAAAACGGCCAACAAAGTAACTATCTTATAATATAGTTGATTTGTATTGTTGAATTTAACATCTAACCACTCACCCAACTTACTGCCCAAATAAATAGTTAACCCCATTTGTATGGCAATAGTGGTAAACCTAATATATTTATTGATTGGCTGCTGGGGTTTCTTGTTTTGGTTGTTTTGTTGATTGTTCGGCATATTTAGCGTTTTTGGCATCGCCTTTCATGACACACGTAACATTAAAAGTTGCTCCTGGCTCTACCGATAGTTTTCCAGCAACTACTTCACCTTCAATATGGGCAGACGATTTTAAATTTAATGTACCGGATAAGGTGAGCTTTCCAGAAAACTTGCCTTCAAAATGGGCATCGGTACCATTTAAAGTACCATTTATGAAACCCGTTTTACCTACCGCTACCTTGCCAGAAGTATTAACATTTCCTTCAATAATGCCATCAATTCTTAAATCGCCCTCGCTGCTAACGTCGCCAACAACTTTAGTGCCTTGGGCTATTATATTTTGTCCGGAAGTATTTTCTGCCATTTGTTTACCTTTTTTGTTTTCAGAGAACATAGTGTTAAGTTTAATTGTTATCGATATTCAAATACGTATCCAAATTTTTATGGATTTGAATGATTTGATAATTTGCGGACGACACCACAAAATAGGGGATTTTTATTTTTTTTCGGTCTTCTTTGGTCAACAGCTGATCAAATGTTTTGGCTACTTGCTCGGTTTTCAGACCATGCACCAACACTAATTTGGTGTCTGCATTATAAACATCCATGGACGATTTCAGATTGTAGTACCTAATGTTTTCCAGAACCTCATCCAAAGTTTTCTTAAACGATGTTACCGTTTCGAAATCAGCACTTTTGAATTTGAAAACCACTTTGTAGTTGCCCGAAATACTATCGTAAACCACAAACTCCTTATTTGCTAATTTAGGTAAAATATTAGTTTCTATATCTTGTGCCTCTTTACCTTCGGGGGTGTTGGCGTAGGTAGTCGCCACATGGTTAATAGCCGCTTGATAAGCCTCGTAACCCTGCAAACGCCCCATGGCCGTAGCTTTAAGCAACTCAAATTTTGGTACGATAGGCTCGCCATCAAACCTGTTGATGTATTCTTCACTTTTTGAAACCACCTCGGCATACTCCTGATTAAGATGTTGTTCGTACAATGACTCGTATAAACTGCGCGGACTGTTTTCATCAGTTCCCGAAACCAATTCCGGATTGGTTAAAATTAACGCATAACGCGAATCGGGATACTCCGAAATAATTTTTTGTTTGGCAATCGCTGCTTCGCCGTTTTCTCCCAAAGCCTCATAAATTCTGTACAAATTATATTTTGAAGGCAGGACCAAACGCTCTTCGGGGTTGCTCTTCAGTAAATCCTGAAACTTACTTTTTGCCAATTCGTATTCACTGAACTTTTCCTTGTAAATCAATCCCAATTGATAATACGCATAGTTGCGCTCTCTTGATATGCTATCGATAACTTTTTCTTCGGAAGGAATTTTCGAAATATAAAACTGCGGGTCGAAACGTTCATCTTCATCAGCAGAAGCCACCACATCGGTTGTTGAAGCACCTGCATTTCCTCCGCTGGTAATCGCTTTGCTAGACCACCTCCAATTGTCTTCCAATTTTCTGTCGCCCCAAATTTTAACGAACTCATTTTTACCATATGATACCGTTGTAGGATTGTAAAAATAGAACGCCGTTGCCTGTTGGTTGCCTCCCGGCGGACCAATACGCTGCCCCATTTGATTATTAACGGTTACCAAACCACTGTTCCGCTCGGCAGCTTCCTGTGCCTTTTTTTCTTCTTCAGCTTTAGTTTTTAAATCTTCCACCACAGCTTCAAAATAGACTAAGCGTTCAGCTTCGGGCATATTTACCAACCTCAAAATACTGTCATCAACCTTAGCCACAGCCTCGTAACGAATCACATCATCCAAATTCTCGCGCTTCCGCTTGATAACACGGTAAGGTTTCGAGTTTTCAACCAAACTGACCATCGTGCTATCGTAGTATTTTCCGGCCTTGGCATAAATGGACGCATCAAAATTCATATCGCCCAGCGTTTCGTAATTTTTAGCAACCAAAATGTTGTCTTCAGAATTGGTACGAAGCGATTTGTTATAGTAAGCCACCGCCAAAGAGTCGGATCCATTTTGCAAATGGTACTCGGCAGTTTGATAATAAATACGATCTAAAAACGGACGGTTTTCACGATTTTCCTCAAGTTCGGCAAGGAGCTCGGTAAGTTCCAATTTATTGCCATTTTCAAAATCGAAATTCTTTACTTTTTCCAGATACGCGCTAATCATGTAGATTCTTGGCGTTTTACGGTTCAACTCGATGACTTTATCGAACGCCAAGTTGGCGCTATCCTTGTAACCCAATTGGTTGTAAAGTTGCCCTTGGATAAAACGATAACGGCCACGCTCATCGTTACTTTTTGTAGCTGCCGATGCGGTTTCCAACAATGTAATGGCCGTATCGACCACCTTAACGTTTAGGTAAGCTTGTGCCAAAATGGAAGTGGCATCGGCCAAATCCTGCCCTTCCAATTCTTCCTGCCTAAGTAATCGTTTTAGGTTTTTAATGGCCAGTTCGTTATTATCCAATCTAATATTGGCCTTTTCGCGCCAAACCTTAGCTTGGTTAATTTTATCGCTCGCCGGATATTTATAAAGAATATAGTTGAAGGCTTCAAGAGCAGGTACAAACCGCTGATCGAAATAGCGGGCTTTTCCCAAGAGTAAATACGCCTCATCCATTTGCGGATTCTTCTCTTTGCCTTCAATATTCATACTGTGCTTTTGAATGGCTTTTACGGCTTTTTCTTCAGCACGGGTAAAATTCTCGTTTTTAGATTGCCCCGGCAGCACCACATCTTCAAAAATCTGCATGCGCTCAATGGGCAACACCTCCCAATAGTTATCGAAATACGCGTCGTTTAGGGTTTGCCTACCTTCTTCCAAGGCATTGTAGCCATTGAAAAGCGCATTGAATTCGGCAGTTACGGCATGGTAATTTCGACTAACAAATCGGTCTTTTTTTCTTGAACAGCCCACGGCCAAGAAGATTGAAAAAAAGACAACAAGTATGGTTTTATAGGTTTTCAATACTGGTATTTTTAGTCTAAATAATAACTGTAAACTCGCACCATTATTATAATAGAGTGGTAAAAATAAGCATCTTTTTGAATTTAGCTATAAAATGCAAACACTTTTAAACAAAACGCTTAGCTATCAAAAACTTACATTGAAACCAAACCCCAATTCGTACTATTGATATTTTTGCGCAATACCCTGTACTTCCATACCCCAAGTTTGCCCAAAAGCCATGGCTTTTTGGGTTAATCCCAATTGCTTTTTGGCTAGTTTTTTACCTAAGTCGGTATTGTAAAAAGCAGCGAGTTTTTTAATTTCCTCATGAGTAAATTCGGCCATGTACAATTCGGCGATTTTATCGTACAGGCCAGCCAATGTGCCTTTGGCCTCTTCAGTGTAGGCTTCTTTTTTATCGCTTGGCACCATGGTTCCTATTTGGTCAATGGCATTTACAAACGCATCGCCGGCTCCGGTTAATTTTAAGAATTCAACCGTTTCACTTTTAAAATCTGAATGGTCTTGCGCCTGAACTTGTGTAGTAGCAAACACTAAAAAGCCATATAACACCAATAATTTTTTCATGCTCTCTTTTTTTATCTGTTTTGAATACAATGCATTAGTGAAATTTTTAATCCAATTGTTACTCCCAAAGTTAAAATTTACACCTCAACTTCACTATTTTTGCTAAAAATTATTTTTTTATGTCATCATTTCACAAACTTTCAATACAAAATATTACTCGGGAAACCGACAAATCCATCAGCATCACTTTTAACGTTCCAGGCAACTTGAAAGACACCTTTTCTTTTCAAGCGGGGCAGTACATTACATTGAAAACAGAAATTGATGGCAACGAAGTGCGTCGCGATTATTCGCTGTGTTCTTCTCCCAAAAGTGGTGAATTGAAAGTTGCCGTTAAAGAGGTGAAAGACGGTACCTTTTCATCGTACGCCAACAAAACCTTAAAAGACGGTGACACATTGGAAGTAGCCCCACCTAGAGGCCGATTTGTTTTTACACCAAACGATTCCAAAACCAAAAACATCGCGCTTTTTGCTGCCGGTAGTGGTATCACCCCTATTTTAAGCATTATAAAATGTGCTTTGGAAGAAGAAGTTTATAGCAAAGTTATTTTGGTTTATGGCAACAAGACCACTGAAGAAACCATGTTTTTAAATGAACTATTGGAGCTTCAAAACCAACATAACGAACGTTTTTCCATTCAATTTGTATTTAGCCAACGCGACGAGGACGACGATTCCATTTTCGGAAGAATTGAAAAAAGCACGGTGAACTACGTGATGAAAAACAAGCACAAACACATTGATGTAGATGCCTATTACCTTTGTGGCCCCGAAGCGATGATACATACCGTAAAAGATGTGTTAACGGGACATGATGTAGACCCTAATAGAATTCACTTTGAGCTGTTTAAAGCCGCCAAGCCTGCCGATGTTAAAGATGAAAGCATTAACGTTGCCCCAGGAAAAACACAAATTACGGTTACCGTTGATGATGAAACCTCAACTTTTGAAATGTCTGCTAAGCAAACCATTTTAGAAGCAGCCATCGATGAGGATTTAGACGCCCCCTACTCCTGCCAAGGTGGTATTTGCAGCAGCTGTTTGGCACGTATTACTGAAGGAGCCGCAACCATGCGACAAAACAATATTTTAACTGAAAATGAAGTGGCCGAAGGTTTGATATTAACTTGCCAGGCTCACCCAACCACACCTACTATTTCGGTGGATTATGATGATGTGTAAGCCCCCTCTGCCCTGCGGGCATCTCCCCCAAAGGGTGAGAAGCTTAAATAATTGACTTAATTTTTTCAACTACAACTTCAGGAGAAATACTCCCAGCTGCGGCTTCGTAATTTTCAGGATATTTATTGCCGTAAACCGACGTGGGTATTTTTGGAAATTGGTTTCTGTTTGCCAACAGAGCATAATCGTCTGGTTGATTGAACGGCGCAAAGCCAGCATAGGGGTGCGTAACGCCCCAAATGATGACTGTTTTAATACCCAACATGGCTGCAATATGGGCATTTCCAGAATCCATGGAAAGCATAACACCTAAATTGGAAACAACATCCAGTTCTTCATCCAAGGTCAGTTTTCCAGCGATGATTACTGTGTTTTCAAAAGCGAATTCCATTTCATTTAAAATATCAATCTCTTTTTTTCCGCCACCAAATAACAGGATTTTATAATCTTTACTTAAAGCTTCAATTACTTTTTTGGTGAGTTCCAACGGGTACATTTTGCCTTCGTGGGCAGCAAAAGGTGCTATTCCAATCATTGTTTTGCAAGACCCATCAAGCAACTTTTGAAGCTTTGACCCCAATTCCACTCGTTCTGGAAACGAAGGATTTGATAAATCTATCGGATAGCCCAAGCCCTTGAACACATCGGCATAGCGTTGATGGGTGGTTTTTAGCGGCTCAAAAATCTTCCCAGAAGTTAACTGCTTTTTTTTCTTTCGTCCTTTATCGATTGAAATAAAACGTTTACATCGCAAAAACTGTTTTAAAACTTTTGTTCGCAACACATTGTGCAAATCGGCTATTACATAGAACTGGCTTTTGTTGAGTTCGCGTGCCAATTTATAAAGTCCGAAAACACCTTTATGTTTACCTTTTAAATCAGCCGAAAAAACATTTACATTTTCAATGTCTCTAAAAAATGGCGCAAAAAAAGCCCGAGTTAAAAGGGTTACTTTTAACTCGGGGTATTGTTTTGTTAATGCTCTTAGAACCGGTACTGTCATAGCCACGTCGCCCATTGCGGAAAGACGGATGACTAAGATGTTTTTTGTTGGTTTGGGCATTTGGGTTTATTTGTTGAGGAATTCTAAAAGTCGCCATTCCAAACAAAATGAAGCCATCTTGAAAATCAAGGTTTTGATTATGAGATTGCTTCGAAATAAATCTTATCGCAATGACGTTTATTTATTACTTTTTAGTCACTCTCTTACTTCTGCGAACGAAGCACAGGGTTCAATTCGTCGTCGTTGTACATTTTCATTTGCTTGTACACCTTCATGTATTTACCACCATTTTCAATATCGTTTAAAAGCGTATCGATAGCGGTTGAAAGATCTACGCGCTGCTCTAGCAAAACGTCTAATTTCTTTTGGCATGCCTCGCGGTGAGCATCTGTAGCGTCTTCGCGTGTAGCCTCTTCATTCATGTGGTAAATTTTCAATGCTAAAATTGACAAACGGTCAATACCCCATGCTGGGCTTTCGGTGTTTATCGTCGCATCTTCTTTCGCTTCAACATGCTTATATTTATCCAGAAAATAGCTATCGATATATTCTACCATATCGGTGCGGTCTTGGTTGGAAGCATCGATTTGACGTTTCAATTTTAATGCCGCTACCGGGTCGATTTGTGGATCGCGAATAATATCTTCATAATGCCACTGCACGGTGTCAATCCAACATTTTCTGTACAACAAATGCTCGATTAAATCGCTTTCCGCATAAGCGTTCTCAAACGGCTGATCTACCGTGTTAACAACGTGGTATTTTTCTATAACGTCCTGAAATATTTTATTTGCCTTATCTGTAAACATGCTATTGGTTTTAAAAAGCACAAAACTACGTAATTTAAACAATATTTTAGGTTCGCTTGAATCGTATTGGGATTGTTTTAACTATTCTGGCTGAATTTTTAAACGGGTTTCATTAACTTTAAGCATAATTCTTTTTGACTAAAATGAAAATCCATAACCTATCGCTTCAAAATTCCATTTTGAATACATTTATTTCTGAAATTAGAAACACCGACGTCCAAAACGACCGCTTGCGTTTTCGGCGCAATATTGAACGTATTGGTGAGATTTTGGGTTATGAAATGAGTAAATCACTAAATTATAAGCAGAAAGCGATTGAAACCCCTTTGGGGACTTCGCCAATACCACTTCCAAAAAACGATGTGGTTTTGTGCTCCATTTTAAGAGCTGGCATTCCGCTGCATAACGGATTGCTCAATTATTTTGACAAAGCTGAAAATGCCTTTATTTCGGCGTACAGGCACCATAAAACCCATTCTGACGATTTTGAAATTATTGTGGAATACCTCGCCTGCCCCAATTTGGAAGGAAAAACATTGGTTTTGGCCGACCCGATGTTGGCCACAGGACAATCACTTGTCGCCACCTTTAGGGCTTTAAGGCCCTTTGGCAAACCAAAAGCCATTCATTTAGTGAGTGTTATTGGTGCTCAACCAGGAATCGATTTTGTTGAAAAACATTTTGATGAAAACGTGCATTTATGGATTGCTACCGTTGACGAAAAACTGAACGACAAAGGTTACATTGTTCCTGGGCTTGGTGATGCAGGCGATTTAGCTTTTGGCGAAAAGCTACAGCATTAACAGTGCAAAAGGCACAATAATCAACACACCCAAAAACACTTCCCTGAACCATTTTTCGGAGATGGATTCGATATAATTTGAAACCACTACGGACAAGGGAGCGAACAAAAACAAAAACTCGCTTCCATTTTTATTGGGCGTTAAAAGTACAATTACAAAGCCAATAACCACAGCCAAAACAACCGTTTTTAAAGTCGCTCGATTCGACTTCTTTTTCTGCTTAATATTCCGAACATAAAAGAACAATGACCACAAACCAAAGGACAACAGCAGGGTAATGGCAATTAAAAATTTCGTGGAATTGTATTTTGAAAAATCAAAATCAACCTGAAGAGACAAATCGAAAACATTAAAAAAACCACCATAAAAAATCACTGATGCGGCCACCGAAATAACAAACACCGAAGTGACTCCCAAAAACGGCACCACCCAATGCCTAATATTGTTATCGGAATACAAAACCAGAGAAGCCAAGATTAAAACAAAAAATAAAATAGCCCAAAAATAGAATAGACTGGCCACTGCTATCCAAAATGCGGCATCAAAATACTTCTTTTTCAACTCACGTTGCGAACGCACGCTCAGCAACCTCCGCAAAGCCAAAAGCACAAAAAAATTAGCCAATAACACTTCTGCTTGGTTTGTGGTTTCTACAATGGTTAAAAAAAACAGGCTGAATAATAAGAGTTCGTAGTGATTCTTTTTAGACAAACTATTTTTTCCGACTACAAAATTTAAAAGTAGAATGGAGCTATAGGCCACCAATAAAAGCAAAACCTGTTTAAACAAAAAACCACCTGTAATAGCATCGTAACCCATATGGGTTTTGGCCACTATAAAAGCCAATAGTGTAATTAAAAACACAATAACGAAGTTTACAGGTTTAGATTTATTAAAAAAACTTGTTATCATTATCTGTTTTTGTATTTTTGCGTAGTAAATATACTAACTATAAAACGGTTGGTAAACAATAAACAAACACAAAATGAAAGACTTATTTTACGCTATACAGGACTTATTTGTAAATGTACTGTTTGCTCCGTACGATGCCTTAAAAGCACTTGAGTTAGAAAACTGGTTTGCCGCCAATACCATTTCATGGATTTTCATGCTTATTGGTTTTGTAGCCATGGTTTACTGGATGAAACAGCTAAAAATATTTAACGACAACAACGAAGAAGACAAAAGCATTTCTTCGCACTCGTTTCTATAAATCGAATCCGATATCCTTACGATAATTCATCTTATCAAAATGTAGTTTTTCTATATTTTGGTAAGATTTTTTTATGGCCTCTTGGTACGTATTTCCGTATGAAGTTATTGCCATAACGCGTCCACCAGAGGTTATAACTTTACCATTTTTTAGTTGTGCGCCGGCGTGGAACGCAATAGAGCCATTGATAGCCTCAATACCCGTTATTTCCTTTCCTTTTTCGTAAGCCTCAGGGTAACCTCCCGAAACCAACATGACCGTTGTAGCCGCACGTTCGTCTATTTCAATATCTATTTCGTTTAAAGTACCGTTGCCCATCGCCTGAAGCACCTCAACCAAATCGTTTTTCATCCTTGGGAATACTACTTCGGTTTCTGGATCGCCCATCCTAACATTGTATTCAATTACTTTTGGGTCGTCATTTTCCACTTTTATCAACCCAATGAACACAAAGCCCACGTAAGGCAGTTTGTCTTTTTTAAAGCCTTCAATAGTTGGTTTTACAATGCGCTCCTCAATTTTATTTAAAAATTCGTCGGTAGCAAAAGGCACGGGCGAAACGGCTCCCATACCACCAGTATTTAATCCGGTATCGCCTTCACCAATACGCTTGTAATCTTTTGCTGTTGGTAAGATTTTATAATTTTCGCCATCAGTCAACACAAAACAACTCAACTCGATACCATCCAAAAACTCTTCGATAACCACTTTGGTACTGGCTTGACCAAATTTGGCATCAACGAGCATGCTTTTCAATTCGGCTTTGGCTTCATCCAAATCATTTAAAATCACCACTCCTTTTCCTGCTGCCAACCCGTCTGCTTTCAATACATACGGTGGATTTAAAGTTTCCAAGAATGCATAGCCTTTCTCAACGGTTTCGGCCGTAAAGCTCTCGTAAGCTGCCGTTGGAATGTTGTGACGCATCATAAATTCCTTGGCGAATTCTTTACTGCCCTCCAACTCTGCCGATGCTTTTTGTGGCCCAATAACTTTAACATGCTTAATGTCATCGTCGTTTAAAAAGTAATCGTGAACCCCCGCTACTAAAGGCGCTTCTGGGCCAACCACCACCAATTCTATATTTTCATTCAACACCAATTCTTTAATAGCATCGAAGTCGGTTTCGCTAATATTTACGTTGGTTGCCACTTCTGCCGTACCGGAGTTACCGGGAGCTACAAATAATTGTTTGCATTTTGGGCTTTGTGCTATTTTCCAAGCAAATGTATGTTCTCTTCCGCCTGAGCCAAGAATTAAGATGTTCATGTTCTGTGTGTTTATTAAAGGCACAAAAATAATTGCTTTTGATTAAAGCTGCTAATAGATGTACGAGTTTTTATTGCAAAAGCTATCCTTTCATTTTTATAATGACGTGCCAAACCAAATAGTAGGCCGATTTTAGTACCGGCAGCCGCTCCACTTGCCGTAACAATTTCCAATTCCATTTTATTAAATCGAACTTATTGTTAGACATAGAATGGTTTGTTATTCTATATTGAGAAAGCACCTCCGGTAGCGCATAAGCCTGCTCTCCGGTTTTTAATATTTTAAGCCACAAGGCATAATCTTGTCGTTTCCTAATAAGCGGCATATACACTTTTCCCAATTTAGTCCGGTTATAAATGGCCGTTAAGCAGCCTATTTTATTGGAATAAAGCATGTCTCGATAACTTAAAACTTGTGGCGGATTTAAAATTTTATTTAAAGAATTTCCAGATTCATCCACCCATTGGTATGCGGTGTGCGTTAAATTATACCCATTATGCAGCATGAAACGGATTTGCTTTTCGAGTTTTAATGGAAACCATTTATCGTCGCTATCCAAAAAAGCGATAAACTCGCCCTTCGCTTCATTAATGGCTTTATTTCTGGCCACGGCTGCTCCTGAATTTTCATTAAGTTGAAACAGTTTTATTCGCGAATCTGACTTCTGAAGTGTTTCGATTACTGAAATGGTATTATCGCTCGAGCAATCGTCAACCAACAACATTTCCCAATTTTGATAGGTTTGATTGAGCACACTAGTTATGGTTTCCGAAATGTATTTTTCAGAATTGTAACAAGCTGTAATGACCGAGACAAGGGGGGTGTTAGTGCTCATTGATGGTTGAAATAAAACTTTTCTTTTTTCCTTTTTTTGTAGCTACCAATTCGGCATCGGTGTTTATGCTGTATGTTATGTCGCCTTTAAAATAACTTTCAATTTCTTTTGATAAAAGTTGTTTTTCGCGGGTTGATAAATTGGAAAAAACATTAAAATTCAACCGCCCTTTTTGTTTTTGAATGACTTGATATTCTAAATTCAATCCATGCTTTTCCGAAAGGTTCTTAAAAATATAATAAAAATACAAACTGGGGTATTTGTCGCTAATTCCGTAAACTGTCTCCCCTATTCTGCCCAAAACGTCTTCTAAAATGAGATGCTTTTTTCCGCAGGCGCAAACCTTATTTTTTGGCGCCAATTTGATATAGTCGCCTAATTGATATCGAATTATCGGAAAAGAAAGCATGTGCAGGTTGGTGACCAAAATTTCATTGTTTTCCTCTTCAACAATCACACCCTCCATGTTTATGTGCATATTGCCTTTAGTGCATTCAAAAGCAATGATTCCCGCTTCTGCTGCGCCATATTCGCTAATCATTTTTGTTCCAAAGGCCTTTTTGATTTCCGGTTGATAGTAATCAAAAATCTTTTCGGAGGTCCCCTTAACCATTTTGATTTTGGTCGGCTTTTTAATTTCTGAGGCATTTATGGCCCTTGCCGTTTCGTAAATACTTGATGAGTAACCATGGATATATTGAGCATCTTTTAGCTTTTTTATAAATCGATTCATTTCGGTTTTTGAATACGAAAATACCCGAAATCGATTTTGAAAAGCATCCAACAATCTGGTTTTCAATTTATAAAAAAACAACTGATTGAATCCCCAAAAATAGCCATTTCTATCCCAAGGATTTACGCCATAATTGCTGTAATTATGGTTGATGACCGTCCTATTAAACGAATCGGCATATTCGTTTCTTGTAAACACCAACGATTGGCCCGACGTCCCCGATGTTTTTGCCTTAAACGTTTTTTTGAATTTATAGTTCGTATGGATTTCAGAGTTATACTGAATCAGTTCCCTTTTGGTGATTATGGGCAGTTTTTTTAAATCGGAAAGGGACTTAATATCAGCAGACTTTATGTCATTTTCATCCAGAGCTTTTCGATAAAATGGGGAGTACTGATACGCGAACGCAACAAGTTCCATTAGTTTTTTCAACTGAAAATCTTCCAACTGCTCCAACGAATAGCCCTGCGACACATTCAAAAATTCATGAATCCTTTTTGATGAAGGGTTCCTCAAATTTCGTCCAACAATATAGAGCCATTTATACACCTTCATACCTTGTCCAGTAATTGTTTCCATTGGTGTTTTACCACATTCCATTGGTAAGCCTCTACCTGCTTTCGGGCGTTTTTGGTAACATCCCTAGGGCCGGTTTCAATCAAATCTTTAATGCTATTAACCATAGCACCAACATCGTTTGAATTAACTAAAAATCCAGTTTTATTGTCCTTTACCAAAAACTTTATTCCGCCTACATTGGTGGTTACAACCGGCAAACCTAACGCCATGGCTTCGATAATACTAACCGGCATGTTATCGACATTGCTGGTGTTTATAAAAACATCGAATGCTTCAGATTTTTTGTGCCATGCTTCTTTTGTTAAAACGCCGGTAAACTCCACAGAATTCTCTAAATTAAGTTTTTTTGCCAGTGCTTTTACATCTTCCAAGGTTCCATCACGATCGGGTCCTACCATGCACAATGTGGCATTTGGGTAATCTTTCTTTAGCTCAAACAATACTTTTATGGCCATTTCGGGGTTATAAATTTTGGCAAACGACCTTACATATAACAGTTTCGGATGTATTGTTTCTCTAACTTTAAACGGGTAATTTTCTATTTCTAGCACATTGGGGATGCAGAGGGTTTTGAAGCCTGCATTTTGAAATGCTTCCGACAAATATTCGGATGGTGCCACATTAACTAATGCATTCGAAAAAATGGCTTTAGACATTCGAGGCGATTTTTTCAACCTTTCAGGAAGATTTCCGCCGTGTAAAACAGGAATATAAGGCTTTCTAAACCATTTTAGCAAAATAGCACAGCAATAGGCGTAATAAAAGTTTAGCGTGCTATAAGTGTCAATTAAAGCGACATCAGTAGTTTTTTGGTGCTTAAATATACTGAAAACCATATCGAGCATCCGGAGCACCACATTTGATTTACTAGAGGTCTTTATGACCACATAACCTTCTTTTTTAAACAAATTACTGAGTGTTTCCAACATAGAGGGGTAACCTGTTTTGCTAAACAGATTGTTTCCTATGTATAACACTTTTGTGGTTTTCATAGCGCTTATTTATTAATAAGCTTTTTCCTCGCCTTTTAACGCATTGGTCAAAGTTTGTATCATTATTTTTAAATCCAATAACAACGACCAGTTTTCTATGTAAAAGATATCATATTTTACTCTATTGATAATATCTTTATCGGTTTCTATCTCGCCCCTAAAACCACTTATCTGGGCCAATCCTGTTATGCCCGGTTTTACAAAATGGCGTACCATAAACTTATCTATTCGTTGCGCGTACATATTGGTATGGCTTACCATATGCGGCCTTGGTCCCACAACCGACATATCACCGAAAAGTACATTAAAAAACTGAGGGAGCTCGTCAATACTTGTCTTTCTAATGAAAGCCCCCACTTTTGTAATGCGGTTATCGCCCTTTGTCGCTTGAAACAAATGCGCATCTTTGTTGGGCGTCATGGAACGAAACTTGTAACAGTCGAATTCCTTATAATTAAACCCGTTTCTGGATTGTTTGAAAAATACGGGGCCTCTTGATTCCAGTTTTATGATGATGGCCAAAATGGGCGTAAGCCATGATAGCACAAAAATGATAATGCCAAGGGAAAACACAATATCGAAAGTTCGCTTGGTCAATTGGTTAACCTTTTCTTGAATAGGAATAGTCCTTAACGATAGAATAGGAATATAATCATAATATTCGTATTTTAACTTTTTAGAATATATATCCTTGTTATCTGGTATAAATTTTAATTCCCGTAAATTATTATCGGCAAAGTCGATCAATCGGTTTATTTGTTTGTTGGATAAATCGGCCACCGAAAAGTAAATTTCATTGATGTCGTTTTCAATAATAAAGTCGAAACATTTTTGCAGCGAAAAACCCTCCTTTTGCGTTTTAAACTGTTTTTTGAAATCGTAACCAAAATCCAATCTGGTTTTAAAAATACGCATTAATTGCCTAGTCTTTTCTGTATCACCAATAACAACTACCCTTCTAAGGTTTCCTCCTAAAACTGCTCTATATTTATTTAAGAGAAAGAAAAACAAAAACTTAAAAAATGAAACTAATCCAAAAACCGTCAACAAATAGTTTCCAAGCGACAACCGACTTATACTCGGTTGTTTAAAAAACCCAATAAAAGCATATAGTATAATTGAAAAGAAGATAATTTGTCTTAACAACAAGGTGATAACCTGTATGACTTTAGTGTACCTATTGACCTCATAAAACTGATTTTTAAAAGCAATGACAAGCCAAGATGCGAAGGCATAACCCAAAAACAAATAAATGTTATTCAGGTTAATCTCAAACAAGAATATAACACCGCCAATGATACTAAAATCAATGAGGTGCAAAATGGGTTTTATAAATCCGGAGTACCGGCCTTGTTTAAAAGTGCTCAATTTTTATTTTTTTATGTGTTGGGCAAAATCTTTGTGTTCGCTTTTAAACAGTTCCTCTTTGGTAAGTGTTTTAAAATAATTGTAGGTTATTTTCATGCCTTCGGCTCTGTCTATTTTAGGCTCCCAATTTAGTATTTTTTTTGCTAAACTAATATCAGGTTGGCGTTGCAGGGGATCGTTTTGAGGCAAATCTTTGTAAACAATCTTTTGTTTGGTGCCCGTTAGCCTTATAATTTCTTCAGCAAAATCTTTAATAGTGATTTCGTGCGGATTCCCGATGTTAACAGGGTATGCATAATCGCTTAATAATAACCTGTAAATGCCTTCAACTTGATCATCGACATAACAAAACGAACGGGTTTGCAATCCATCACCAAAAACGGTTAAATCTTCACCTCGTAACGCCTGCCCTATAAATGCAGGGATAACACGTCCATCGTTCAATCGCATTCTAGGGCCGTAGGTATTAAATATCCGTACAATTCGTGTTTCTAAACCATGGAATCTATGATACGCCATAGTGATAGATTCCTGAAAACGCTTGGCTTCATCGTAAACCCCTCTGGGACCAATAGTGTTAACGTTTCCGTAGTAATCTTCGGTTTGAGGGTGCACTAGCGGATCACCATATACCTCTGAAGTTGAAGCAATTAATATTCGGGCATCTTTAGCTTTTGCCAACCCTAATAAATTATGAGTACCCAAAGACCCTACTTTTAGAGTTTGAATAGGGATTTTTAAATAATCGATAGGACTTGCCGGTGAAGCAAAATGAAGGATGTAATCTAAATTCCCTTCAATTTCAACAAACTCCGTTACATCGTGTTTTATAAATTCAAAACGGGGATGATTCGCTAAATGTGCTAGGTTTTTTTTATCTCCAGTAATGTAATTGTCCATACCAATTACATAAAACCCTTCCTTAATAAATCGGTCACACAAATGTGAACCTAAAAAACCAGCCGCACCAGTAACGAGTACCCTTTTCATTTTTATTTTTTTATACTTTAGTTCCTCTACCTATTTTGTAATAAATAAAGCCTATTTCCTCAAGCTCTTTATGATTTAAAAGCCCTCTTCCATCAAAAACAAATGCTGGCTTCTGCATATTCTCGTAAATGTTTTGCCAATCATAAGTATTGAATTCATCCCATTCGGTTAATACAGCTATGGCGTGAGCATCTTTACACACTTCATAAGGATCACTATTAACTTTCAATAAAGCCCTATTTTCCACTGAATGTCTTGAATTTAAATAATCCATGTCTGCATAAATCTGTTCCTCTTTCACTTTAGGGTCGTAAACGGCAACATGGGCTTGTTCATTCAATAGGTTATCTGCAACTTTTATGGCGGCAGATTCACGGGTATCGTTAGTATCCTTTTTAAAGGCCCAACCCAAAAACGCTATTTTCTTTCCCGAAACGGTATTATAAAGGGTGCGTACAATATTATCCGAGAATCGATTTTTTTGGTGATCGTTCATCAAAATAACTTGTTCCCAATAATCGGCAACTTCGTTAAGTCCGTAGCTTTTGGCAATATATACCAAATTAAGAATGTCTTTTTGAAAACACGACCCTCCAAAGCCTACTGAAGCTTTCAAGAATTTCGGGCCAATTCTGGAGTCCATTCCTATCGCCTTTGAAACTTCTTTGATATCTGCCCCTGTTTTTTCGCAAATAACCGACATGGCGTTTATTGAAGATACCCGCTGGGCTAAAAACGCATTGGCCGTTAACTTTGAAAGTTCTGAAGACCACACATTGGTCGTTAAAATTTTGTCTTTAGGCACCCAATTAGCATAAATATCAACTAAAGCCTTAATGGCTTGCTCTCCTTCCTCAGAAGTATCTCCCCCTATCAACACTCTATCGGGTTTCAACAAATCTTGTACCGCCGTACCCTCAGCCAAAAACTCTGGGTTTGATAGTATTTGAAACTTAACGCCATTACCCGTATGGTCTAAAATATTTTTAATCGCTGAAGCAGTACGCACTGGGAGGGTTGATTTTTCAACTACAATTTTATTTTCCTTGGCTACTTTTGCAATTTGGCGGGCACAAAGCTCGATGTATTTTAAATCGGCTGCCATGCCCTTACCTTTGCCGTAGGTTTTAGTTGGGGTATTTACCGAAATGAAAATCATATCGGCTTCATCAATCGCCGTATCCACATCAGTGGAGAAAAAAAGATTTCGCCCTCTAGCTTCTTTAACAATACTATCTAAACCGGGTTCGAAAACCGGCAGCTTGTTTAAGTCGGCGTCGTTCCAAGCATTAATTCTTGACTCGTTGATATCAACTACTGTAACTTTTATATTGGGACATTTCTGGGCGATGACAGCCATGGTTGGCCCGCCTACGTATCCGGCTCCTATGCAGCAGATTTTGGTCGTTTTCATTAAAGAACTTTTACTCCAAGTGGAAAATGCAAAAATATAATTAATTTAATATTAAGTCACTATATATCTTCTCAAGTTTAGATATATTATTCTTTAAGTTGAATTCTTTATTAAATAAAATATATGAGTTTTGTTCAAATTTTGTTCGAAGCAAATCGTTGTCAAGCAACTCACAGATTTTTGATGCCATATCATCCACATTGAAATTTTCAACAACAAACCCATTATAATTATCTTCAACAAGGTCTCTGTTTCCATCGCAATTAGTAACTACACACGATTTTGAAAGCGCTAAACTTTCAATAATTGAGTACGGCAAACCTTCATACCTTGATGTTGAAATGTATAGCTTCGAGTTTTCTATTATTTTTAAAATCTTTTCACGCTCTATCCATTTTACCAGAGTTATATTTCCTTCCAAATTATATTTCCGTATCTGGTTTTGTACATGCTCTTTGTTGGGGCTATACTCACCAACCCCCATTAAAACCAAATGAATATCCGGCTTTGATTCTTTTATCTTTTTGATAACCTCAATCATCATTTCAATATTTTTTTGATAAGAAGGCCTACCAACGGTACAAATGTAGTTTTTTGGGAGCTTTACACTGGTAAATTCATCGTTATTTCTTTCAATCGGCAATATTGAATTATTAAACAGAATTGTTTTTTCAGGTTTATATCCCACATCACTTATTCCCCTTTCTATTTCTGATTTTGAAGTAGCTAGAAGATATGAGTTTCGTCTAGCAAAAAAAGATTCTAGAAGCAAAAATACGCTTCTTTTTAATTTACTGTTAGCGCTTAAATAAGAGTAAGCATGGGGTGTATGAAGGACTTTTACTTTATAAAAAAGAGAGGCGACTCTTGCAATAATACCTCCTTTTGCGCTATGCGCATGAATTAAATCAGGCCTTTCCTTCTTTATTGCCATTATGGTTTGGTAGATTGCCTTGAGATCCTTTACTGGATTTATTTCTCTTTGGATATCAATATTAAATTCAGGTATAGCGTTATTACTCTTATCATAATATCTTTTTTTAGCATTTTTTTGTTTGTGAATTATTATATTTTCTACTTTATTGCAATTTATATTTTCTACAACTAAGCGGAGGTATACTTCAACTCCCCCAACCGAATCTAAAACATGTGCTACTTTAATTCTTTTCAAACCTAATGTTTCTATTTAATGTTATTTTACCAAAAACTGAAAGCCAAAAAGCCGAAAAACTGATTCCGCTGAATAAAATCAAAAAATCATCTGTTAAATTTGACAGAAAAAAATGTAACCCAAAAAACATCATAATGAGACTTTTATTTACTATTGCCAAATAGCCCAATACGCTAAAAAACACCACTAATCCAATGATACCAAATATACCATATTTTAGAAAATAATCTAAAAATTGGTTATGTACAGGAAATTTATATTTAAACAAAAACTTTTGATTGGTTTTTTTGTAGTATTCAAAAAGAGCGAGCTTTGCTTCAGTAGCACCATAACCGAATACAAACTTTTTCCTGGCGAGTTCTAAAGTCGATTTCCAAATAGTAACCCTAGTAACCAAGGCACCATAAATTTGACTTTCAGGATTTTCAAATTCATCTAAGCGACCAACCTTGTCCATATCGGCGAAGCTTTTTTCAGTAAATTTTTTTATCGAATAAGGAAAAACCTTTAAAAAAACCGTTATTCCAAATACGAATAATACAAATGTCAGAAGTATAGTTTTTACAGTTCTCTTTCTATTCTTATCTCGAAACACTTGGACAAATGATATAATTAAACATCCAAAGACTGCTGAAGCAATGGCAACTCTGGTGTTAACATACATCAAGAAAAAAAAAGACAAAAAAAACATAAAACCATTGCCAATAACCTTCCATTTTCTTCGTTCATCTTTTAATAAAAGGTAGAAATTTATAACAACTATGAAGGCAATAACCATATTTAAGGCGGGTGCATGGTTACCGAAACTATTTGAGAAATGATAACCCATCTCCCAGAGATGTTTCCCTTTTAAATATTTCAAAAAGTTATCGGAATATAAAAAAATATACCTTATGAATAGAATTGTTAAAACAATTAACATTAAGCCTCTGTAGTGCTTTACTAAGCGTTTTAAGTCTAATTTTCCTTTATAGCCCAGAATGAACAAAGGAAAAATAAGAAATAGGGAGTGCTTTTCGGTTGCTTTTACCGCCAAATAAAAACTACTATTATTCCAAATAAACAAAAGATCCAAAAGTAAAGGTATGGCTATTGCCCCAAAGAGCCACAAACTAGTCTTTGTATGGTGTATCTTTTTAATAAAAACAACGTTAAATAACACAAAAAAAGCAACGAGTACGTTAGCTAATTTCATTGATATGAACGAAACAGGAAGCAAGCATAAAAAAAAATGATAAATATTATGATAATTCCTTTCTAAACTCCTCATAATACATTAAATAATAAATTAACGGAAAAATGCCTGCCTTATGACGAATAGCAGAGCCTAAATCTGGTTCAAATACACCCTGTACAATAAAATAAGAAATTAAAAAGTAAAACAACCACAATTCATAATTCTCTTTTTTACCATTATTTAAACAGTTACCATAACGCTTGTAAATTATCACGAATAAAATAAGTTGCCAAATACCAAAAACTACTATTTGAGGCGATAAAATATGTCTAAATATTGAATTTAGAGGAAGGTTCACCGTAAAAAAACCATACAAAATCCCAAATGATTCACCATACCATGTGTCTGTTTTAATTGGAGAAATTATGGCCGAATTACTGTCTGTATCTCCTATTCTGGCTCTCCACTCATTATGACTTTCCCTTGTGTTTTGGGATATAAAAACCCCTTTAATAACACCATGACTCAAAGATAGGAAAATAACAAATAATAATCCAAAGACAAGATTACCCATCCTTTGGGACTTAAGCTTTATTTTGTTTATAAAAAATAAAAACAAAGCTGTCAAAACAACTAAAAAATAATACTCTCTAAAAAAATATGCAAAAAGAAGTAAAGTTATAATACTAACCACTATGGTTTTTCTATAACTTAATTTACGACATTTAAAAAACAAAACCAGTAATCCTGTAAAACAAAAAGTAATAAACTCTTTAGTTGGCATAGCTAAATAGATTGCTGTAACTAGAATGAAAAAATAAACTAATACATTTTTCACAGATAAAACATGAAATCTCTTAGATATACCTATTTTCCTAACCAACAGTATTAATACAATAAATTGGAGTGCACCAATTAGGGGAAAAGATAAATGCTTTAGCCCAGTAATATTATAAAATAAAATAGTTAATGGGTAAGAGCCCTTAAACCCTATTTCGTTCCAAGGGTCGTTTATAAGTAAATTTGTATCGTTAAAAAATCTAGTTGGTAAAAAGTAATAACCTGAATAAGCTATTAATAAACCTAAAAGAGAAATTAACAAGAAGCTTATTTTAAAATAAGAAACCTTCATAGAATACCTTTACCTTTTAAATTAACAAATCCTCTATTTGCGCCGCTGTGTTATTCCAGGACAACCGACTTTTTTTCTTTATCAGTGCTTTTTTTATATTCTTTCTCTTTTCCTGATTACTCAAACTATCAATTATAGCATTAACTAAGGATTCTGAATTAGGCTCACACCAAAAACACTCATCCATTGCCAATTGTTCAGAAAACCCCCCTACATTTGTGCAAACCATAGGTAACTCTGCATAAATACCCAAGGAAATCACACCTGATTGTGTTGCCTCCGTGTAAGGCAGAATCAGTACATCTGCCCAAGACAGCAATTTTCCTATTTCCTCTTCAGAGAGATACTTATCTAGCACTTCTATTTTATCATGCTTTAAATAGTTAACATCGTACAAACTTTTTCCCGCAATAATTAATTTATCAAAAGAATTCTCTAAAATAATTGCACTTTCCATTAATAATTCAACCCCTTTATACTTATCAATCCTTCCTAAGAATAACAAATTATTGGTTCTGTCTTTTTTTGAATTAAATTCTACAAACTTATTCTCAATAATAGGATGAGGTACAATTTCGTAATTAACAACTATCCCCAACTCCCTTTCAACATGCCTGCGTGTATACTCAGTAAGGTAAACAACCTTTTTAGCCATTTTCAACCTACAATTATTCATGGACTGTGTTAACCAATTACGCTCGCCTTTGTGCAAAACTCCATCGTGTGCCGTAAAAATGACTTCCTTGTTAAATAATTTAAAGAGGAAAATAAATGGTAAATCCCAAAAATGCTTGTATGGTAAATACAGTGCCTTGTAATCTTTTCTGATTTTTGGCAGAAGGCACAAAATTAATATGGGTAGATAAATTAAGGTGTTAAAGAAAAAACTTAACTTGTTACTATAAGTTATTATTTCTTTTGATTTAACGACAGGGTTTTTTAATGACCTATTTTTAGAAACGAGGATATCAAAGTCTAAACTCTCAAAATTTGACACAATATTTTCAGCATATAACGGCAAACTATTCGTTCGGCCTAACGAAAGAACCAGTACTTTTTTTTTCATCAATTTTTCATAAAAACAGCCTAAAACTTAGGTTTCAATTCAAGGCAAAAGTAAGACAATATAAAAACCCTTTAAAACTTAGATGTAAATATTTAAAAAACTAACTTTGCCATTTCTTTATTTTTCTTTTGATGGTAAAAAAAGTTTTGTTTAATAATCTTTTATGGGAGGCTTTAGGTAAAGGGCTTAATCTTATTTCTGTTTTCATAGTCAACTTCATTCTGGCAAACTATTTAGGGCCAGAGTTATTTGGTAGCTTTAGCTATGTTATAGCTTTTTCTTCTGGTTTTTTGATTCTATCTGAATTTGGCTTAGAGCGAATCGAAATTAGGGAAACCGTTAAAAACGAAAAAATAATCGAAAGTTCTTTGCTTATTAGATTGGTTGCCTCTATATCCAGCTACTCACTTCTAGCGTTGTGCGTTAGTTTTTTAGAGAGCGATGTGGACATGCAAAAAATGATTTTAATCTTTGCTGTTTCAAATTTTGCTTCAATTGGTTATGCTTTCAAAAACTTTTTTATTGGAAAGTTCAAAAATTTATATTCCTCTATTGCCCTCAATTTTAGAGACATTTTCACCTTGGTAAGTTTATTGGTTTTAATCTATTTAAAATCCTCCTTTTCAACTATCCTCTATTATTATTTAGCTGCTTATTTCATTGAGTTTATAATACTTGTATTCATTTTTACAACAAAATTTAAATCCTATAAACTTAAAATGGATTTCAGCAAAACTAAATATTTAATAACAAAAAGTTTTCCTCTTTTTATTGCTGGTCTGTTAATTTTCAGTTACAAGAAAATGGATTTGATAATTATCAATTATTTTTTAAACGATTATGAAACCGGCATTTATAGTTCTGCTCAAAAAATAGCCAGTGCACTGCTAACCTCTACAATGGTTATTATTATGGTTGGCGGGCCAATTTTAAATAAAACCATCGATACAGCAAGTTACAAAAAAAACCGCCTTTTATTTTTTGAAATAATTATATTGAGTTCGGTTTTATGTTCTATTATTTTCTTTATCTTCTCAGAAAACATCATTGAAATGGTCTTCACGAAGGAGTACGTTAAATCCATCTACCCATTTAAGATTCTTATTTGGAAGAACGTCTTTGAGTCTATTTTTTTAGCAACAGGATATATAATCATTATCCAAGACCTCCAAAAAAAAGCGTATTTAAGAAACTTAATAGCTGCGACCATAAGCATAATATCTAATTTAATTTTGATATCTAATTATGGAATCATAGCTGCCTCTTACATCTCTTTAATAACGTATTTCTTTGCTGGTTTTGTTTGTAATTACTTTGTAAAGGAATATAGCTTTTTAAATACCATAACCCTAGAAGCCCTGAAATTTTCAGAAATCAAAAAACATTTACAAAAAAATGGATAAAAAAAAGATTGGAATTTTAACATATCACTATTCTAACAACTATGGTGCTGTATTACAGGCATATTCTTTACAAACAGTTTTAACCGAAAAGGGACATGATACCCATATCATTAATTTAACGCCCAACCTAGGCCTTAAAGGCAGACTAAAAACAGCAATAACAAAACCTTTTGCAAAAACCTTTAACCTGTTTAGGCAAAATAGATTAAACCTATATCCGAAAAGCTCTATTTTTAGCAACAACTTAAATTCAGTTGATTTTAAAAATTTTGACTATCTAATTGTGGGGAGCGACCAAGTGTGGAGAAAAGATTATACAAGAGGTTTAGGCTACAGTTATTTTTTAGATTTTGCTCCAAAACAAACTAAAAAAATATCTTATGCGGCTAGTTTTGGTCTTGATTATTATAGTGGCGACCAAAAAGACATAAATGTTATTAAAAGCCTTTTAAAATCTTTTTCACTGGTTACGGTAAGAGAAAAATCTGGCGTGAACATATGCAAAGAACTATTTGAAACAAACGCCCATATGGTTTTGGATCCAGTACTGTTATCGCCAAAAGAGGCTTATTCATTCAAAGATGAAGTAGAAAGACCTAGTGGCTTTATAACACAATATTTACTGGATGCTTCTGAGAAAAAAGTTGCTTTTGTGAAAAGTATAGCTCGTTCTTTAGATAAAGAAATCACTCTAAATTACAAACAAAATTCTGGTAGAATATCGCTAACAAATATTCTGTTTAACAGAAAGAAGGAAAAATTCCCGGAGATTTCAGAATGGATAGCCAACATAAAAAATGCTGATTTAGTTATTACAGACTCTTTCCACGGTGTGGCATTTTCAATTTTATTCAATAAAGAGTTTATTTGTATATATAATGAAAAGAGAGGTAAAACGCGAATGCAGAATATTTTAGATACTTTCAATTTAAGGCATAGAGCCATATCAGAATCCGAAATAGACGAATTTGCCTTAAGTGCCCTCAAACCTATTGAATTCAATAAGGTTAACCATATTTTAGAAACACAAAAAGAATATTCACTAAACCTTCTATTTAGCAATATCAATTAACATGTAAAACATCAGTTAAAGGCTTTTTAGGTGATATGGTTGTTTTAATATCTTTTTCATACATGCCAACGGCCAAGTACATGATGATTTCCTGGTCTTGGGGTATACCTGCCGCTTTGTGAGCCTTCCAGTCATTTAATGGTTTAGAGCACCAATTTAGGCAACACGTTCCTATACCCAGAGAATGTAAAGCATAAATCAATGTCATACTAAAAAGACCGCCTTCTGTAAAAATCTGGTGTCTTTCATATGAGAACTCCATTTCTTTCAAGTTTCCTGTAATTATTATCAAACCTGGTATATTATCCCTAAAACCTAAATTCCCATTCTGGTATTTAAGCAAACTTTCTATCTCATGCTTGTTTTGATAATAGTGAACTTTCCAAGGCTGTCTGTTACAAACTGATGGTGTTTTTATTGCAAGTGCAACAGCCTTTTTTACATCTTCCAAATTAGCTTTTGCTGAAAAATTTCTAATACTTGATCGAGACCGAGCTAAACTAAAAAAATGGTTCTCACTGTTAATAGAACTATTATATTCTTCAACTTTTTTTGTGCCTGATAAAGCCCTTGTGTCTTCTTTCTCTATCAAGTTTAAAGGATATTTTTCTTCTGAAATGTTTTTCTCTAGATGAAATTTTTTATACTCAGATAATGCAGATATTGAAATATTTTGAGGGTAATCACTACCATTTATTTCCTCAAATGATTTTAAATCTTGAAATAACTTACCAAAAAACCATTTTCCAAATAAGGGCTTAACGTTCCTTAAAGTGAGCCCTTTCTCTATTCGGTGAAGATTAATCATAATATTAGAACCTAACACCCTTTTATCTTTACTCCTTTTGAAGACCATATTAGAAAAATAAAAGCCTTTCAACATATCGTATAAACAACAAGCAAAATATTCTATAAAACTTTTTATAAACTTTAAAGACCTAATAATCATTTATTTAATTGCTATTTATATCTTAGTGGGTGTTAAGAAATGTTATAATGATAGGGTTTGTGATTGGTTGACATATAAACTATCCTCCCGTTTTTATTACCGAATACCTCGGCCGCTGTGCAAAAGTAACATAATTGCTAGTTTTGACAAGGTTGACCTTGTTAATTAAATCGTTTTCTGACAGTATTTTTCGAGCAAAATCGTACCAAGTCATCACCTCATCATCCGAAAAGTGTTGTATGCTGAACGCTTTCGACTTTTCAGCTATCAAACCTACAACAAACCTTGCTAAGCTCTCCGTATCGGTTGGGCAACCTAATTGATCAGTAGTTATAGACAGTTCGTCCTTTTCTTCGGCTAAAGCTAAAATGGTTTTATAAAAATTGCGCCCATATTTTTTACTGTACAACCACGAGGTTCTTACGATAAAATATTTTGAAAGTATACTTTGAATATGCTCTTCTCCCAAAAGTTTCGATTTACCGTATTCGTTAATGGGGTTAGTTTTGTCCTTCACAGTATAAGGCGTGGTCTTTTCTCCGTCAAATACATAATCGGTTGAAATATGGATTAAAACAACATCATTGTTTTTACAAGCCAAAGCCAAGTTTTTAGCCCCTTCTGCATTAACTTTATAAGCAATTTCTGGAGTTTTTTCAGCTTGTTCTACATTGGTGTAAGCAGCACAATTTATACAGAAGTCAAACTCATTTTTTTCAAAAAAGGAAGACACTTTTTCCAAATCTCTGATATCGAATTCGGTTTTTGAAACAAAAGTAAAATCAACACCCAAATTATTCTTAGCGAACAACTCCTCAATTGTTTTTCCTAGTTGCCCATTGGCTCCCGTAACCAAAACTTTAGTATCCATTTAGCTTAATACTTGGTTTAATGGAAGAAGTTGCTTGTCTTTTTCTGAAATGATTAACTTATCTTCAGGAAAACCCCAATCAATATCCAAAGATTTGTCGTTATAAATAATACCGGATTCTGAAGCTTTATTATAAAAATTATCACATTTATATGAAAAAATGGTGTCGTCTTCCAAAACCACAAATCCATGAGCAAAACCCCGGGGCACAAATAACTGTTGATGTTTTTCTCCGTCTAAAACTATTGAAAAATGTTGTCCGAAAGTTGCCGAGCCATCTCTTAAATCGACACAAACATCAAGTACCTTTCCTTTTACAACCCTAACCAACTTGGCTTGAGCAAACGTTCCTGTTTGAAAATGAAGCCCTCTTAAAACCCCTTTATTCGATTTTGACTGATTATCTTGAACGAAATTAACGGACACACCTGTTTCCTTTTGAAACACGCTTTCATTAAAGGTTTCAAAAAAGTACCCTCTTTCGTCCTCAAACACCCTTGGGGTTACAACAAAACACCCCTTTAAATTTGTTTCTTCAACTTTCATGTTCTTTGATTAATTGTTGAAGGTATTTTCCATAACCACTTTTTAGTAACGGTTGTGCCAAGTCACTAAGCTGTGCTTTGCTGATGTAACCCATCGAGTAAGCCACTTCTTCAATACAACCGATTTTTTGCCCTTGTCGTTCTTCAATGACTTCTACAAATTGTGAGGCTTGCATAAGCGAGGTAAATGTTCCGGTATCTAGCCATGCGGTTCCCTTGTCCAATATTTGGACGTTAAGATTTCCTTGTTTGAGGTAGGTTTTATTTACATCGGTTATTTCCAACTCCCCCCTTTTGCTAGGCGTAATGTTTTTGGCTATTTCAACTACTGAATTATCATAAAAATATATACCAGGAACAGCATAGCTAGATTTTGGCTGTTCGGGTTTTTCTTCAATAGATACAGCCTTATTGTCTTTATCGAATTCCACCACTCCGTAACGCTGTGGATCCTGGACGTGGTATGCAAAAATAACTCCTCCTTTCGGGTTGATATTTTTTTGTAGGGCTAGATCTAAACCAGACCCGTAAAAAATATTATCCCCCAAAATAAGGGCCACGCTATCTTTCCCTATAAATTTTTCTCCAATAATAAAAGCTTCAGCCAACCCATTGGGTTCTTTCTGTACGGCATATTCGAAAAGGCAGCCATAACTGGATCCATCGCCAAGCAATTCCTTAAAATTAGGTAAATCTTTTGGTGTGGTGATAATTAATATCTCATTAATACCGGCCGACAATAATGTTGATACCGGATAATAAATCATAGGCTTATCGTAAACAGGCATTAATTGCTTGCTCACCACTTTGGTTAGTGGATACAAACGCGTGCCAGATCCTCCTGCCAGTATGATTCCTTTCATTTATCTATCGTATTTTTTTAAGTACCATTCAATGGTTTTCTTAATACCTGATTCAAAATTCTCCTCAGCACGCCAACCTAAATCATTTTCAATTTTTGAAGCATCAATGGCATATCTAAAATCATGACCAGGCCTATCTTTTACAAAAGTTATTTGCGCTTTGTACGATTTGCCTTTTGGTCGAATATCATCGAGAATTTCACAAATACTATTCGCTATATATAGATTGTTACGTTCGTTATTCCCTCCAATATTATAGGTTTCTCCAGCCTTCCCTTTTTTGAAAGCCAGCTCTATTCCTTTACAATGATCTTCAACGTATAACCAATCCCTAATATTTTTTCCATCGCCATAAATTGGGATATCTTCGTTATATATGGCTTTACGAATAATGGTTGGAATCAACTTTTCATCATGTTGTTTCGGACCATAATTGTTGGAACAGTTTGTAGTAACCACATTCATTCCGTAGGTATGATAATAACTTCTAACCAAAAAATCTGATGATGCTTTTGAGGCACTATAAGGGCTATTAGGCGCATAAGGGGTTTGCTCGGTAAACAGACCTTCAGAACCTAAGGTACCATAAACCTCGTCGGTTGAAATATGTAAAAACCGTGAGTTTTTATGACTTTCTTTTACCTGTTGGGGCGATTCCATCCAATGGTTTTTAGCTACATCAAGCAAATTGAAAGTGCCCAAAACATTAGTATTAACAAAAGCACTTGGGTCTTTTATAGAGTTATCAACATGCGATTCTGCCGCAAAATGAATAACTCCATTGAAATCATATTTATCGAAGAGCTCTTCAATTAATCTCCTGTCACAAATATCACCTTTTACAAATGAATAATTCGGATGGTTTTTAACTTCTTCTAAATTACCAAGGTTACCAGCGTACGTGAGTTTATCTAAATTGACTAACGTGATTGATGGGTTATTAGACAAATAATAATGAATAAAATTTGCCCCAATAAAACCTGCTCCGCCTGTAACTAAAATAGCCATAAACTTGATTACTTACTTATTATTCAACTCTGTTCTTTGAGGAATTTCCCCAAACCTAAAAACAAGAAGATCGAAAATGTAATACCGAATAACACTAATGGCAACACGAACTTCTTTTTGTCGTACCACTCTCTAATATCATAACCTGATTCAGGGAAGGTCGCCAAAACATTAACGACATTCTTTTGAACCGCTAAAACACTGTCTATTTTCCTTCTTTGGCTCTCATAGTTTAACCTTAACTGTACAATTCTAGATTCATCAACAATTAAATTCCCAGCAGACGACTCTGCATCTCCTAAATAGAGATTGGTACCAGATCCAGGAACAACATCTTTTTGAGATTCATTAATTCTGATTCTTAAATATTCATTTGCTAATGAATCTGTCTTCTGAACTTGCTGAAGCAAGGTTTGGTCCTTCTTTTCAAGTATATCTCGGTTGGTTTTTAGTAAATCATTTAAATATTCATTATCGGAAATTTGATTCACAAACGCCTTCTCTATTTTTTTATAGATATGCTTGTCGGTTGAAGCTACACCAATCTTGTGTATTTTATAATTATATGGCTTTAAAGATTCTCTGTACCTATCATACGTCATCTCAGACCTTGATATAGAATCCAAGCGCTCATAAAATCGAGAATACATTTCGGCAATGTTATTTTCATCTAAGTCAGGCTCAACATAAAAGCCTTTTAAGTTTGACGCCAAGCCCGGCGAAATATTTAATTTATCTGCCAGTTCCAAAGAATCTTTATCCAAATAAGACAGTTGATGGAATTGCTTGATGTTTTCGTAAACCTGCCTTGTAGAATTAAAGTTGGTTTCAATAAACATATTGGCTCCATACATTTTTTTGGAATTCACATCAATTATAAAACCTACAACCACTCCCAAAACCACTGCACCAGCATACCAAGGTAATCTTTTATAGATATGAACCAACAAAGCCAAAATCACTTTATAGATACTTGTAAAAATACTACCTATAAATTTAAAAAACCGATCAAAAGCATTACCAATTAACTTAAATAACTGGCCTAAATCGACTTCTTCTGATTGATTTGGCTGCTGTTGTGGCAAATCTTTACTCATAATTGCAATCTATTAATTTAATATTTGTTCTAATATGGTTCTTGTAATTAAATAAGTGGGTTTTACTCCCGAAGTCCCTAAACCTCCTGAGGCTAAAGTAGCCCCGGTTTCCAACGGGTTATCGCTGGCGTAATAAGCATATCTTACTTTAACGTTTGGCTTAATACTACCTCTAACTTTGGAGGCTGCCTGAATGGCTTTTTGATAATGAGCACCTTCCATTTCAAGCCCAATAACTTGCCAAGTGGAGTTATAGAAAAACTTCAAGATGTCTTTATTTTGAAGCGATGTTCCTAGAACAGTTATCATGGTACCTTCGTAAACATCGACACCTTGCCCTTCTAAATCTTCTTTTTTCAATTGATTGTAAAAAGGGTAATTATCTGCTGTACCTTCAAAAATATGAGCCGAGGGTATCATTATGTCACCCTTACCGCCTTCTAAAATACCGGCTTTACCCATAATGGACACCGACTCCACGTTCAAATGAATGTCTTTTTCCTTCCACTTGTAAGGTTTCAATAATTCATCTATAGTTTCATAGGCCTGCTCGCCAAAAGCATAATCCATCACCAAAATGACGGGTTTTTCTTTTTCTATTACCGCAGGTGTAACCTTAATATCGAGTTTATTTAAATCTATTTTCGATGTATCGAATATCTGAACGTCAATATTAGCTCCAGATGAGTCCTTAAGATAAATCATCCCTTTGCTAAGGGCTTCTTTGGTTACTTTATTACGTAAAGCTTGATTGTCTTTATTGCTTAAATCTTCGTAGAGGCCAAAAATACCTTTAGTACTGCCTTTAGATTTTATACTGTGATGAGCAAAAAGAGTGTTCATAACACTATGCATATTAGCACTTATAATATGCAGCGGCCTTTCCATCAACTGGTTATTGAATAGGGTTTCTTTGATGTTATCTGCCCATATTTCTCCATGAATATGGTGGCCAATACGTTCCCGCAATATGGGACTAAACGTAATGGTTCTTTTGTTGAAATGAACTTGCTCTTCTATGGCCAGTTTACCTAACCAATATATAATATGTAAAAGTCGTTCTGGTTGATTGGGCGTAGCAAATTTGTGGTAAATGTTAGTTAATTCCTTAAAAGTTCTTCCTAAAATGCTGGCCAAATGGGTAATGGCTACCTCCCGTTCTTCTTGAGAGAGCTCATTGTTTGCCAGCACAATTTTTTCCAGTTTTTGCCAATCTCGGGTCGTGTGCCCCTCATCGTTTATAATGACCTTCGAACTGATTTTATGCGACTCAACAAACATAAAGGTTAAGTGCGTTAAAATATCGTAAATATCCGATCGCCCTCGGGTTATTTCAATATTCATTTGCTCGCTATCAATCCGATAACAATTCCTGCGTCGTTTTTCCGGAATTATGGGTTTGAAGTGCGAATTACCGTAGCCCTCATCACTCGTTAGGTTAATAAATGAGCATTGTTCAATGCCAATGGGAAGCCTATCAATTACATAAAGCAATCCTTCCAGTTCGGCTTTTTCTTCGGCGATAGACCCATAAATTTCGGGGCGCAAGGTAAGTAACGCTTCTCTTAAAGTTTCGCCCGAAATGCCCATAGGTTTGTAAAACCCACGGTTGAATAAATGACGCATGGTAATATACATGCGCTCAATGGCATTCGAGCTTTCTTGGGCTCGCGTTCGTGCATGATGTTTTTTATTACTCATAGTATCATTAAATCCGGGGCAAATATACTATTAATTGTGCGATTTTATCGTTGAAAATGAATCAACAATTTTTCGGTCGTTTGAAAGTCTTGGTATTTTATTCTGGCCGCCTAATTTACCAACCGATTTCATATATTCCTGAAAACCATCTTTTTTTACTTTGGTAATTTTTAATTGCTGAAGCACCTTGCCTTCAATCAAATCGAAATAATACGAATTTTGTTTTTGGAGCGACTCGTCGAGTCTTTTAGCCAAATCGGATAGATTCTTTGGTTCATTTTCAAACTCAATAAACCATTCGTGGTAAGGTAAGCCCGCTTCTGGGTTAATTTGCGGCGCCACAGTAAATTCGGTTACCCTAATTTCTGTATTTTCGGTTGCTTCTTGCATGGCCTGCTCTACCTCTTTCCCTATAACATGTTCGCCGAAGGCTGAAATAAAATGCTTAATTCGACCTGAAACGATAACACGATACGGTTTCACTGAAGTGAATTGAACAGTATCGCCAATATTGTAACCCCACAAACCAGCATTGGTAGAAATAATCATCACGTAATTTACGCCCACTTCAACATCTTTAATAGTGATGCGTTTAGGGTTATCGTTGAAAAATTCATCAGCTTTTATAAACTCGTAAAAAATGCCCGAATTTAACTGAAGCAACATGCCTTTTTGATCCTGTTGATCCTGAAAAGCAAAAAAACCTTCACTCGCCGGGTACAACTCAATGCTATCTACTTTTCTACCAATTAAGTTTTCAAACTTGGCGCGATAAGGTTCGTAGTTAACACCTCCGAAAATAAACAGATTGAAATTTTTAAAAACCTCGCCTACTTTTTTGCCTGTTTTCTGCTGAATTCTCTCAAAATACATTTGTACCCACGACGGAATACCCGAAATAACCGTCATATTTTGCGGCAAAGTTTCCTCCACAATAGCATCGACCTTGGTTTCCCAATCTTCAATACAATTGGTTTCCCACGATGGCAAGCGGTTTTTTTGCAAATATTTGGGCACATAATGCGCTACAATACCTGAAAGCCTACCCAATTGAATCCCGTTTTGCTCTTTTAAAATGGGGCTGCCTTGCAGGAATATCATTTTGCCGTCGACAAAACTGATGTTTCCGGTTTCGTGAATGTACATTAAAATAGCATTTCGTGCCGCCTCAATATGGCTAGGCATACTTTCTTTGGTAATGGGAATGTATTTAACACCCGATGTGGTGCCCGAGGTTTTGGCAAAATAAATGGGCTTGCCTTTCCAAAGTACATCTTCCTCGCCTGCAACAACCCGATCAACATAATGTTTCAGACCTTCGTAATCCCTTACCGGCACACGTTTTACAAAATCGGCATGGTTATTTATACTTACGAAATCGTGGTCTTTACCAAAAGCGGTGCCTGCGGCTTCGGAAATTAAATTCTGAAAAACTTTTTCCTGGGTTTCAATAGGATTATCTGCCCATTTTTTGATGCGCTTATAAACCAATTTTGAAAATGGTTTAGCCAAAAACGATTTTAATGATGCCATTTAGTTGAAATCTATAAAGTTGGTGGGGTTAATGGGGTAGCCATCATTCCAAAGTTCAAAATGCAAATGTGGCCCGGTAGACAGTTCGCCTTCATTACCTGCTGTGGCGATTACCTCGCCGGCCTTTACCAAATCGCCTTGGTTTTTGGTAACCGATGCATTGTGTTTGTATACCGATATTAAACCATAACTGTGCTCTAAAATAATCACGTAGCCCGTGCTGGCCGTCCATTCAGCAAAAACAACAATACCATCGGCTGTCGCCTTTATGGGCGTGCCCTTGGGCACAACAATATCAACGGCATAATGTTTTTCTTGAGCGTTATAGGGCTCGCTTATTTCACCGCTTGCTGGCGGAAATAATATAAAGTTCGACACCGAAGTAGCCGATTCAAACAAATTGTATTTGTCTTCTTTATCTACTTTTTCACGTAAAATAGAATCTTCGGCAATAGGTGTTAAATCTACCTCGCTCGCTTCCAATTTTACGGCTTCAACTATAGAATCTCTATTAAAATCGGCACTACTAATATCTCCGGTTAATACTTTTTTAATGGATTCGTAATAACGTTCGTTCATAGCCAAAGCTTGTTGCAGCGAGTCGGTTTTATAGGTTAGCTCGGTGGCTTTCTTTTTTAACGCGGTTGAGGAGTATCCCGGAATGTATTCCCTTAGCGGCGTAAAGGCGATAATTAAATACGTGAGCGAGATTAAAAAAATGGCCAATAACGAACCCATGACGAAAACATTGAGCCGGGTTAATTTAAACGATAAACGCTCTTCAAACGTGTTTTCGTTCAGAATGACCAACCGATATTTATCGAGCAGTTTTCGTTTAATTTTTTTTGGTTCCTTTTTTTTCCCTTTCATGTTAAAAACAAAAATAATAGAATTTATTCAATACCCATCTGTTAAAACCGAGTAAACCGTCATGCCGCTTATCTGCTTTGAAATTGCTAAAGTTATGCTGAAAACGTTTTTATTTAACTTTAATTATTAACTTTGCTGTTAAAATAAAGATTATGAACTTACATATGTTACCTTTAGCAATCGGCCCATGGCAAATCGCATTAATTGTTGTTGTGGTTTTATTGCTTTTTGGAGGTAAAAAAATACCAGAATTAATGCGCGGATTAGGCAGTGGCATTAAAGAATTTAAGGATGCCAGTAAAGAAGAGGAAGCCAACGGCGAAAAAAAAGAATAACGCTACTTTATAGTGCGGAAGAAAAAAGACCAGCTTAATTTGTTTTAAGCTGGTCTTTTTTTTCGCTT
Organism: Tamlana crocina; assembly: GCF_012037625.1. NCBI lineage: Bacteria > Pseudomonadati > Bacteroidota > Flavobacteriia > Flavobacteriales > Flavobacteriaceae > Tamlana > Tamlana crocina. The sequence goes on along the minus strand of NZ_JAAVJS010000001.1, from coordinate 183,423 downwards.
TGATTTTATTATTTATTCCAATTTAACGGTTTTTATTATAGCTTCCATTTCTAGCATATAATTCCGTTTGTCTACCGAGGGCGCAAACACAAAACCTTCAAGTACAACCCAGCGTTTGTTAATTTTGTCTTCAATAGCGTAATTAATAAAAGGCCCACCCATAAAGGCATTTCTAAGCTCCCAAATACCTTTGGTTTCCAAAGCTGGCTTATTATCTATAATGGTTTCTGCCAAATAAGGCGTGTAAGCCTCTTCAGTTGCCAAATAGGAACCTTCAACTCCGCCTTCAATATGTAACTTCCCTACCGAGTCTCTTATTTTAATCACTTGGTTGACCAAACTATCATTTCTTTTAATAGCCGAATAGGGCAATTCAAAAATCATTAAATTGGTTGTTCCGGTGGTTATATCTTTTCTAATCCAGAAAAAATTATCGGTCGATTTGGCGACCCGATAAACTGAAGGAAAGCCTACTGTAAGCTTAAGTTTTTCTTTAATAGATTCAAAGCTGTGCGGCGATTTTGCCATTTGGCGCTGCCTTTCGGCAATTTCGGCATTGCGGAACGTTTCTCTGATTTTAGCATCATTTTCCTGTAAAACTTCAATCACCTCTTCTCTTGTTTTCCCTGAAACAGTAATCACTTTTTGAGGCTTGGCATATACATTTTCTGAAAAATCAATACCTTTTTCTCTGTTGAGCTTTACCATTAAAACGGTTCTGTTTTTGGTTACAAAGCCAGAGAACACGGCTGGTGGTATTTGGCTAATGGTAAACATGGGCTCGTCCTGAGGCAACCCGTAAATTGGTTTAGCCAAAACGGCACGAATAGCTTCGCCCACTCGTCCGTCCCATATTTCATTTTCGGTTACAACAGAAACGTTATTGATGGCCCCTGAAGAATCTTGGATAAAACGCTCGGACTTAGACTTGTTTTTGTCTCCACACGAAACAAAAAACATCACACAAATGAATGATAAGACAATATATCGCATAATTTCGTTTAATTTATTCGAGAACTAACCTTTACCTATTTTAAGTTTCATTCCCGGTTTTAATTTAGTACCACTAATACCGTTCCAATCTTTAATATTTTGAACAGAAACTCCGGGAAATTTTTGCGAAATACTCCAAAGGGAGTCTCCCGATTGTACCGTATAAGTGGTTACTTCTCCGGTTATGGGTTTTGGTTTTTTAGTAACTACTTGTGGTGCTGGAGCAGAAATATTGGGCTTTCTTGGGAAAATAGTTAACCGCTGACCTATTTTTAAATTATTACTACGTAAGCCGTTCCAGCGTTTAATATCGCTTACCCTAACACCGAACATTCGGGAAATTTTCCCCAAATAATCGCCAGACTTAACGCGATACCTCACGCTCTGGTTGGCTTCAATAAGCTGTGGCATGGGTTTTTCACGCTTATCGAATTCTGCTTTGGCATAGGCATAAATAGAATCTTCGTTGGTTACAAAAGGCCCCACCACGTCACGCGGCAGCCGCAAGGTGTAGTTTTCATCTTTTATAAAAGGAATGATGTCCAGTTTATACGACGGATTTAAAAACTGTAATTCTTCAATGGGTGTTCCCGTTACTTCCGAAACTTGGTCGAGCGTAATCATTTGCTTTACTCGAACGGTATCCGTTTCGAAATAGGCCAATTCGGGCTTATACTTTTTAAACCCGTGCTCTTCGGCATACTCAAAAATGTACATATTGGCCAAAAATGCTGGTAAATAGCCTGCCGTTTCACGAGGTAAATTATGACGGATATTCCAATAATTTTTATAACCGCCCGACCGCCGAATGGCTTTAGTTACGTTTCCTGGGCCCGAATTGTATGCCGCCAAGGCCAAATCCCAGTCGCCAAAAATGCCGTAAAGTTTAGCCAAGTATTTTGCAGCTGCTTCGGTTGATTTTATTGGGTCGCTACGCTCATCAACATAACTACTCACATCCAAACCGTACATTTTTCCGGTTGTAAACATAAACTGCCACAAGCCCGTGGCCCCTACCCTAGATTTGGCCCGTGGCTTTAAAGCCGACTCCACAATAGCTAAATATTTCACTTCCAACGGAATATCGTATAAATCCAATTCGCGCTCGAACATCGGAAAATAAAAGGCACTTAAAGTCATTAATTTTTGAAGATGTTTGCGTCTGTACTTCAAGTAAGATTTAATAACACTTTCTAACGAAGGGTTGTACTCTACATTAAAAGGTGTACGGGCATCGAGCTCTTTTAAACGGGCTTTAAGCGTATCGGTTGGCAATTCGGGGTATTCGACCTCCTCGTAGGTTAGCTCGGTTACCGACTTGTAAATGGTATCGAACAGCGCGGTACTGTACAGTTCTTCAAGCCACTTTTCATCAAACTCTAAAGCTAGCTTGTTATCCTGTAAGTTCTTGATATCGAAAGTATCGGGTTTTACTTCAATACTCTGAACTTTTTTTGGCTGTCCGTCTACTATAGAATCCTTTAAAAACTGCTTGGTCTGTGCCAAAACAGTATCTATCGTTTTGTTGGCTTGCAACGAAACAGAATCTTTAACCTGCGAAAAAGCGGTTAATACATTAAAAAAAAGGAAAGTCATTAAAAAACGAAAAGCCATATAATCCATTCAGTTTATTGAACGATAATATGGCTAAATTCGTGTTTTTTCAGTGAAATTAAAAACGAAAATGTTTTTATTCCAAAATAGCGGCGATTCCCGGAAGTGTTTTTCCTTCTAAACTTTCCAACATAGCACCACCACCAGTACTTACATAACTTACTTTGTCTTCAAACCCAAATTGTTTTACAGCCGCTACAGAATCGCCCCCACCAACAAGTGAAAAGGCTCCGTTTTTGGTTGCTGCAGCAATGGCGTTACCTAAGGCTATGGTAGATTTTGCAAAATTTTCCATTTCAAAAACACCTAAAGGTCCGTTCCACAGAATGGTTTTCGATTTCATTACGGCATCATTGAATATTTCAACTGATTTTGGACCGGCGTCAACACCTTCCCACCCATCTGGAATAGCTGTGATATCAACAATTTGTGTGTTGGCATCATTACTAAAATCATCAGCAGCAACAGTATCGACTGGAATATAAACTTTTACATTTTTCTCTTCGGCGTGCTTTAAAATTTCTAAGGCCAGTCCCATTTTATCGTCTTCACAAATAGAGTTCCCTATTTTTCCGCCTTGAGCTTTAACAAAAGTAAACGCCATACCACCACCAATAATCAAGTGGTCAACCTTATCTAAAATATTTTCTATAATAGTGATTTTTGAAGACACCTTTGCACCACCAAGTATGGCCAAGACTGGTTTTTCACCCGTTTCCATAACTTTTTTAATGCTTTCTATTTCTTGCGCCAAAAGGCTTCCGAAGCATTTTTTACCTTCAAAGAACTGTGCAACAATAGTAGTTGAAGCATGTGCTCTGTGCGCCGTACCAAAGGCATCGTTCACATAAATATCGCCTAATTTTGAAAGTTGTTCGGCAAAAGCTTTATCGCCAGCAGTTTCTTCGCTGTGGAAACGCAGGTTTTCCAACAATAAAATTTGTCCCGGCTCTAAATTAGCCACGGCTTCTTCTGCCTTTTCACCTACACAGGCATCAACAAACTTTACTTCAACGCCTAAAACGTCTTCCACTTTACCTACAATATGACGCAACGAAAATTCGTCCTGAACACCTTTTGGTCTTCCTAAGTGAGACATCAAAACACAGCTTCCGCCATCTTCTAAAATCTTAATAATAGTCGGTTTTGCCGATACAATTCGGGTAGCATCGGTTACTTCAAATTTTTCATTTAACGGCACATTAAAATCTACGCGGATCAGTGCTTTTTTGTTCTCAAAATTAAAATCGTTAAGCGTCTTCATGTATAAAATATTTGTCTTTTTTAAGTATTGTGATTCACAAATGTAAGTAATTAAAAAGCTATATAAAATCTGTTTTTTAACGAAAACGATATAGAAGCGCAAGTTTTTTTAAAAAGGAAGATTTTTCGGTTGTAATGGCTATTTCCAAAGTTCTTTAATTATTAAAAATCGTTTACTTTTGCCTTATGCTTTTTAAGAACGTTTTAGGCCAAACCCACATAAAAAACCACTTAACCAAAAGTGTTGATAACGGACGTATTCCGCACGCCCAACTGTTTGTTGGCAAAGAAGGCACAGGTACATTGCCCATGGCCCTAGCTTATGCGCAATACATTTTGTGCGCCAACACCAACGGCGAAAACAATACGGGTAATGAGGCCTGCAACCTAAAATTTAAAACTTTTTCGCACCCCGATTTGCATTTTGCCTTTCCGGTAACCACCAGCGATAAGGTGAAAAGCAAACCCGTTTCGAGTTTTTACTTGGAAGAATGGCGACAACTTTTGGAGCAACAGCCCTACGGCAATCTGTTTGATTGGTACAAACTGCTCGGGGTGGACAACAAACAAGGGCTGATAAGTGTTGAAGAAGCCGGTGAAATTGTAAAATCGCTTGCGCTGAAATCTTATGAAGGCGGTTACAAAGTGATGCTAATTTGGATGGCCGAAAAAATGAACACCCAATGCGCCAACAAACTTTTAAAACTGATTGAGGAACCGCCCAGCAAAACGATTTTTTTATTGATTGCCGAAGATGAGGAACAGATAATTAACACCATCCGGTCGCGTTGCCAAATCCTGCGTTTTCCTCCATTGGCTGAAGACGTAATTAAAGAGGCTTTAATCAAGGAATACAGCCTTGATGAGGCTACGGCTACTAAAATCGCACACCAATCTAACGGCAATTACAACAAGGCTTGCGATTTGGTGTATCAAGATTCTGAAGATATTCAATTTGAAACCTGGTTTATTTTCTGGATTCGCAGCGCTTTTAAAGCCAAGGGCAACAAAGCGGCCATTCACGATTTAATTTCTTGGAGTGAAGATATTGCCAAAACTGGCCGCGAAACGCAAAAGCAGTTCCTAAATTTTTGTTTGGACTTTTTCAGGCAAGCATTGCTTATGAATTATAACGCTACCGATTTGGTGTTTTTAGAACCCAAAACCGAAAAGTTCAAACTGGAAAACTTTGCCCCTTTTGTGCACGGTAATAATATTATGGAAATAAGTGATGAACTGCAAAACGCCATTTACCATATTGAACGCAACGGTAACTCTAAAATTATCCTCACCGATCTATCTATTAAATTGACGCGGTTGTTGCATAAAAAAGCTAGTTAAAAATTATCCTTTACTTTCTTTTTCCTTCCCATATTAAAGATACCGACCTTTAAACCTATACCTACAGAAAACCCATTTAAATCTCCTGTTTTATATGGCTGTTCGTAGTCGCTGGTAAACCTATATCTTAAGCCAGTTTCTAACTGGGTATATCGAGAAAAGTTATAGAGTATATTAATTCCTGGTTCTACGATGAAGAATTTATCAAAATCATCGGTTTCAAAATCGTCGTCGAAATCGTCGTAATTATTAGAAAAGTTATTGCCAAAAAAGCCAACCGCACCACCTCCAATTAACACAGGAAATGAAACGCTAACAAAGCGTTTACCAAACAAAATAGGCTCTAAGTGTAGCCCACCATAGGCGCCAAACATTCCAATTTTATCGCCATTAAATAAGTCTGGTCTATCATTAGGCCTTTCATTAAAGAAAACGGTGCCACCAAAGCCTACCTCCATCTTCCTGTTAGCTACATAGGCAAACTTAAAGTTTCCAAACCCAGTATCTCTATTGTCTAACTTCCCGTAATGTAAATTGAAGCCCAGATAGACTCCGTGAACAACGTTTTTTCTATCATCGAATTCTACATAGTCTTGTTCTTTCTGTCCAAATACTAACGAATTAACTGTGATTAACAGTAGAAGCATCACTACTTTTTTCATGTTTTGATTGATTTTTATTAAAGTTCCTTAAATATAATTATGCCTTTGTATCCAATTATATCAATAATGCCTTGATTTTCGGCTCCATAAGCTGCTCTAATTTGCCTAATCTTATCCTTTTCATCAAGGACCTTGCTGTTTATGCTATGCATGGATTTAGGTAATCTTAAAACACCTTGCTCTAATTCTGCACTAAAATTAAAACTGGTTTCAGAAATATTTACATAAACCTCCGAAGACTTTTGATTTAGATTTATAACTGGTGCCTTTGTTTCAAGCTTCTTTAATCGCAATTCTGCCAAATTTAAATTTAAGTTCACCTTAGAAACAACATGATTTAAAGTTAATTGGGAATATTTCAATGCTCCATAAACATGGTTTACAGTATTAATCTCTATATCATCTTTGTTGGAGTTAATATCTAAATTTCCAACATTTTCTATAGTCATTATCGACCCATCGGATTGTAGTTTTAAAACTTCAGATTCATCAAAAGATACCGTTGCATTCTTAGAATCAATACGACTATGCTTAAGCACATTAGCTCTTAGATTACCATATTTTATAGCTATTTTGGAGTCGTCTAAATCATTGGTTATTCTTAAATCACCGTGTTCTATATTGGCATTCAATTTTCCGTACCAATCTGAGATAATAATATCTCCATATTTATTAAAGATCTCTATGGCAGCGTTCTTAGGAAGGTATATGGTATAGTTTATATCACTATTTGTTTTTTCGCTATTTAAAGGCCCTATTTTCTTAAAATATTTATTGAAAAGCGAGGCATTTTTTTCCTCTATTTCGGTTTTAACTATTAATTGAGAATTGGTATTAATAAATGTGGGGTTTATTCTTTTTAAAAGATCCTTGGCCTTGTCCAGGTTCTTTCCTTTTACTTCTACCGAAACTTCTAATTGAATCGATGCTTTGTCCCAACCGTTAATAAATACATTACCATATTTATTCTCTAAATAAAGCGCGCCTTCACTATTGAGAGGAAATGTTTTTTTTAAATCTTTATTAATCTTGTTCTGAGCGAAAACAATGCCCGAAAACAATGCTATTATCTTAAAAACCAACAGTTTATAATGTATACGCCTCATCTTCAAAATCTGTTTTTATAGGATACGATCGCTCTAGCAAATCTTCCATGAGTTTTATTTTCTTTCTGTAATTGTTAATTATGGCTTCAATAATTTTTTCGTTATTGATGCCCAATTTAAGTTCGCTTTTTAGTGTTTTATATTCTTCATCTAAATCGTCTAGTAGCGATAAGAAATCGTCTTGATCTGCTTTGGAGATATGTAAACTCTGCTTGATTAATTCTACCTGATTATTTACCAAAAGTTGATAATGGCTATCTATTTCATTGAGCTCTTGATTGACTATTTGCGTATCGCCTTGTTGGTTGTCTAATTGTAGAAAAAACAATGAAAAACCAAGCAACAACACGATACTTGCCGCTGTTTTAAAAACAGATTTCCTCCACAACGGAATTACCTTTACTGGTCCTTCTGGCAATTCTGCCACTATATCTCCCCATAACCTAAGTTTGTCTACTTCATCTAAATGATTTGTATCAAACTGAGTGTTGTTTTCTTCTGTGTATTTTTTTAATTTATCCATGCAATCAATTCATCAATGCTATTAATTTCTTTTTTGCTCTATGATATTGAGATTTTGAAGTAGAACTACTGATTCCTAAAATTTCTCCAATCTCGACGTGATCGTAACCTTCAATTAAGTACAAATTGATAATGGTCTGGTACCCCGTAGGCAGTTGCTTTATGGCCGACATGATAACATCCACATTGAGATGTTCTTCGGTTATGTTTGTATCCTCCTCTGGTTCTGGAACCTTATTTTGAAAATCGTCTACGGAGACCAAAGGAACACGCTTTAACTTTAAGTGATTAATACTCTTATTAATAACTATACGCTTAAGCCAAGACCCAAAAGTACTCTCGTAACGAAAACTGTTAAGGTTTTTGAAAGCCTCTACAAAACTATCTTGCAAAATATCTTCGGCATCTTCTTTAGATTTCACCATTCTAATACATACATTAAACATACCGTTCACGTAAAGTGAATACAGTTTATATTGCGCTTGTCGGTCGCCTAATTTGCTTTTCTCGACAAAATCTTTATGTGCGAACACTACTTGGTTAGTCACTACACTGTATTATGGAATCGGTTCTGTTTTATGTTCTATTTTTATAGACAATAGAAAATGTAAAGGGTTGCACGAAAGTTACAATTATTATGAAACAAGAACATTTAGTTTGTGTTAATTACGGCCCCATCGCTACTTGTGGAAACATTAACTATGGGGCTGCCCTTATAAAACACCACTGCATCGCTCGAAACTTTGCCTTGTAATTGTTCTACACAATGAATTGCCACCGAAGCATCTGATGAACAATTTACATTACAGGTATTAGCAACAAAATTAAATCCTTCAATTTTTGCGTCGCTACTGGCATTTATAGTGAGGTTTTTGGCAGAACCGTTTAACCTAATAAACGCATCGCTAGAAACCTTTACGTGTAATGTTTCTAGGTTTTCGAAACCAGAACAAACGCCATAACTATCTGCCGATAATTCTAAACTCGAAAGATTGGGCATCACAATTTCTAACTTAAGCTCATTTAATCTTCTTATGTTGCCAGAAAGGCTTGCGATTAACTTACCGTTTTTCACTCTGGTTCGCACATGGTCTATAATATTATCACTGGTAGTTATTTTAACCGAATGCTCTGTGCCTTTTTTAATCACAACTTCGATATCATTAGAGATCTGTACTTCGCTAAAATTAGTTAAGGTGCGCTCTTCTGTAATTATGGTATTCGATGCTTTAATGCCTTCTACAGAACACGAGCTAAGAAATATTGTAAAAGCAAAAACCATATAAACAAAGTGTACTGTTTTCATATTGTCTTTATTTAATAAAATCCATTTTGATTTTTTGTGTTTAACCTACAATGAGTCAATTATTGAAACGTATAGGTTACGGTATCATATTCAGATAACCTGAAATAACCAAAAGCATAGTTATCCGGGTTGTCTGTATTGATGCAATTGCCCCTTAATTGTCCCGGAATAGTGCTAAACGGATCGCCGGCACTATCGTATTGCTCAATGAGTAGACTTATGTAGTGGTCATACTGTTTTGAGATACCGTAGAGGCTAATTTCTACGACATCACCAGGGTTGAATTTCGCTGAAGAATCGTCGTCGTCGTCCTCCTTTTCAAAAAAGGTATCCAGCTCATTGCCATCTACAAATTCATCGGGATAATCTTCATAAATAGGTACCACATCACCTGCTTCAATAAATTTTATAAGATAGAAGTTCTCTATATCTACTGGGTCATTCCAGAAGATGGAAATATCTAAAAGTTCTTCGTCGAAACCACCTTCAACAGATTGTTCCACACGGTTTATAGGAGAAACCGAAATAAAGGTTTCGGTTGCCGAATAACGTTCGTTGTTATAAAGTATTTCCAATTCGTAAGTATGGCCTATAATAGGTTCAAAATTACTGATGGTATAAGTACCATCATTCTGATTCGTGAAATTATAAACTACGCCATTATCTTTATTGGTAACGGTTACTATGGCGGTATTTACAGGACTTGTTCTATTGGTATCAAAATAAGGCGTTGATGTACTTAATTTAATTTCTTGATTGCTTCCATCGGTCCCTTTTTGCCAGTCTAAAGACGCTTGAACAACAAGTCTTGGTGAAGCCGTTGGAACGGTAACATCTATAACATCTTCGCAAGCCGTGGTAATGACTAAGAGTAAAAGTGCAATTGATTTTATATAGGTTTTCATCTGTTTAAAATTTAAAGTTGTAAGTAATTGACGGAATGGCTCCAAAAACGGATAATCTAGTGGCCTCATTTAAACCTGTATCTTGATTTTGAAGAAAGGAAATTGAAGCGGCATTTCTTCGATTATAAACGTTATAAATACCAAATACCCATTCCCCTTGAAGTTTTCGATTTAAATTCTTTTTGGGCTTGTATGTTGCCGATAAATCTAACCTATGATAAGCGGGAAGACGACTGGCATTACGGTCACTAAAATTAGCAATTGATAAGCCTTCATATTCATATTGGCTATCAGGGTACGTAACAGGTCTGCCCGTTTGGAAAACCGCATTGGCACTAAAACTCCACTTGTTGTTTAGCTTGTAGATACCCGTTAGCGACACATCGTGTGTTCTATCGTAAGACGTATTGTACCAGTCCCCATTGTTTATACCTGGTCCCCCAGCATTGCCTCCAAGGGTTCTTTGTTCAGATTTAGATAAGGTATAGGCCAACCAACCTGTTAATTTTCCTTTGTTCTTTCTTAATAGAAATTCAAGTCCGTAGGCTCTAGATTCCCCATTTAGTATCTCGGTTTCTATATTGTTATTCCCTATTAAATCTGAACCATCTATGTAATCGATTCTATTATCAACATTTTTATAATAGGCTTCTAATTCCAGAGAATACTTTTTATTCTTAAAGTTCCTGTAATAGCCTATGGCATATTGGTTAGATAACTGCGGCTCTATAAACGCTCCACTAGGAGTCCAAACATCAAGAGGAGTCACCGAAGTGGTATTTGAAAGCAAGTGTAAATATTGCGCCGACCTTGTATAACTCGCCTTTAACGATGACGATTCGTTTAACTGATATGATAGCCCCAATCTAGGCTCTAAATTATTGAAGGTTTTAATGCTTTCATTCTTTTTAAAAGCAGTTTCCCCAATCGCTGTACCTGTTTCATAAATACCAAAAGCGCTATTGTAAACTACAGGTTTATTATCTTGATAATTCGTGATATTTACACCGCCCAAACGATTAAATCTACTTAATCTAAGCCCGTATTGCGCCGTAAATTTATCGGTGATTTTGTGTTCAGCACTCACATAAATGCCGCTTTCCAGTGCTCTTTTTTCATCTAGCTTTAAAAAATTTATTGGTGAAGAATCAGAGGTAGGTTTTACTTCACCCGGATTAAGGTTATACAGGATACTACTAAAGCCAAAATCCAGTTTTAAATTATTGTTCAAGTAGTATTTAAAGTCATATTTAAGATTGTAATTTGTGATATCGGCGTCCCAATCTAATTTCACAAAATCTATTATAATTTGGTAATCATATTTGCTATAAATCAGTGATAAATTAGAAAACAACTTATCATTAAAAATGTGATTCCAGCGTAAGTTTCCTGAAACATTTCCGTAATTGTTCTTTAAAAAGTTATTAATGTTGAAAACGTCTCGTCCAAAGTAACCCGATAAATAAATTTTGTTATTTTTATTTATGTTGTAATTTGTTTTAAGGTTAAGGTCGTAAAAAGAAATTTTATCATCTTTTACCTCTTCTATACTTTTCATTAAAAGATGTGCGTAAGACGATCGACCAGCAATTAAAAAGGAGCCTTTATCTTTAAATAATGGGGCCTCTGCTGTTAACCTACTAGAAATCAATCCTATACCTCCATTCAATTCAAATTCCTTACTATTACCATCTTTTTGGTGCACATCCAAAACAGAAGACACCCTACCTCCAAAATTAGCAGGAATGTCACCCTTGTAGAGCTTAACATCTTTAACGGCATCGTTATTAAACACCGAAAAGAACCCAAAAAAGTGTGACGTATTATAAATAATAGCCTCGTCTAATAAAACTAAGTTTTGGTCCACTGCTCCTCCTCTAACATTAAATCCTGGAGCACCTTCTCCATTATTGGTAACACCCGGTAGCATTTGAATGGATTTAATAACATCTACCTCACCAAGTACAGCTGGCATTTGCTTGATAGTAGAAGCATTTAGCTTAGACACACTCATCTGTGGTTTTTTAATGCTAATTTGCTCAGGTTCTTCTGCTGTTATTACAACTTCCCCTAGTGTTTGAGAAAGTTCTTGTAATTCAAAATTAAGTTCTAGATTTTCGCTAAGGTTAACCTCTTTAGTAATGTCCTGATAGCCCATGTAGGACACAATTAAGGTATAATTTCCTTGGCTTGCCGTAAGTGAATAAAACCCGTAATTATTAGTAACAGCACCACTACTTGTTCCTTTTAAAAATACTGTGGCACCCATGAGGGTTTCGCCGTTTTTGGCGTCTTTAACCTTGCCTCTTATTGTGTAATTTTGAGCACATATTAAAGATGAGAATAATAGGCCTAAACCTAATAAAGTATGTTTCATACTGTTCGTTTTTTTGATTATCACTTTTATTGACAAACAAAAAAACGAAGGGTTGCATTGGGCCTAAAAAATAAGTTTTCTTAGCATAATTATTTCAACAAAAAAACCCTGCTAAATTAGTTTAACAGGGTTTTTTGTTATTAAAATAAGTGTTAATTACTCCTCCTTTTTATAGCCAGCATTTAAGGCATCCAAAATAGTTTGTGTTAAATCGTGTTGCTCTTCCCCATACAATACGGTGGCGGCAGCATCACTGGTACCTAAAATATAAGTATATCCGTTTTTCTTTCCATAATCCTTAACAAAATCTTTTACCTTTACAATAGCAGAATCAATTTCCGTTTGAAACTCTTGAGTTAATTGCTGGTTCTCTATTTGCATTTGCTGTTGCAACTGTTGTTGCTTTTGTTGCAAACCGGACATAAGCTCTTGTTGTTTTTTTTGAGAAGAACGTTGCGCTTCTTTTTGCGTTTCTTGAACTTCTGCCTGAAAAGATTGCCCTATGCTATCTGCTCTTTTTCTAAATTTCTCTTCTTTAGCTTGATATTTAGCTTCGATATCTTTTTTTTCTTGATAATCGTTAATTACGGTTCCGTTATCAATAAAACCAATTTTGTTTGGCTTTTGGCAAGATGCTAAAACTAGCATGGCCAATAATACATAAAAAACATTTCTCATTGTCTCGTATTGTTAATTCTAATTTAGATTGTTGTTTTTGATTTGAACAAATGTAACAAAGTAAACCATAAAGTTAGGTTGAATTGTCCCGAATTTAACACATAAACAATACTTATTTTTAAAATCAAAACCAATAAACAAAAACTATGAAAAATAACTTAAAATAAAGCGTTTTAAGGCTGTTTTGAAAAAAGTCAAGGCAATCGCCTATCTGGAACAGCAATCGTCTATTTACTGTTAGATAAAATAGTTTAACTGTTTTTTATCAAATAAATTAAAGAAGAAGCCTCTTTTGTGAATAGTGCTTTAATATTTGAAAGCCACCCAATGTAAAATCCTTTAATAGGATTCATTTTTCCCGTTTTATATTTTTCAGAAAGCAGGCTCACATAAAATGCATCAAACCACATGGGTTTTGTTTTTACAACTTCAAAGGAAATACTTTGCATTAATTTTGAAATAGAGTTCCGATCAAAATGCCATAAATGTCTCGGCACATCGTAAGCGGCCCAAAAGTTTTTATAATGTTTGGCGTCGTAACTTTTATAATTCGGAACAGCAATGATTAAAACTCCTTTGGGCTTTAATAGCTTTTTAAAAACCGATATGTCTTCTTCCAAATTTGGTAAATGCTCCAAAACATGCCAAAGGGTAATCACATCAAAACTGTGCTCTTTAAACTTTATAAGTTGGCCGATATCAAAAACAGCATCATTTGTTTTTTTATTGGCTATACCCCTAGCCTGTTCGTTAGGCTCTATTCCAAAAACGTTCCAATTATTTTTTTGGGCGGTTTGTAAAAAATCGCCCGTACCGCAACCAAAATCTAAAAGCGTTTTTTCATTTTCGGAAAACCAATTGATTAAATTCAATTTGCTTTTTAACGAAAAGGAACGGACTAAATGATACGCCTTTTCAAAAAGATTTCGCTTGGAATCGGTGTGAGAAATATAATCCTCGCTTTCGTAATATTCTGGTAATTTTTCTGGGGATGGTTTTGGATGGGTTTCCAAAAACCCGAATAGCGGGTTCTCTACTAACTTAAATTCTTCCCCAGAAACAGAATGGTCTTTTACGTTTAAGTAAAGGGTTTGTTTATTTTTATTAGCCACGAATTCACGAATGTTTATTCAGAAATAATTAATTTTGATTCGAATAGTGTACTCTATTAGTTTCGATTTCGATTAGTAAGCAACTCGTAATTTTTATTTTCCAACAATAGAAAATCTTCTCCAGAAATAGAATAGTCTTTTACATTTAAAAAAAGGTTTCTGGTTGCTTTTTATTGCCACGAATTCATAAATATATTATACAAATAATTAAAATTCTGCCTTCACAAGAACGATAAATTACTCATTACTGCCAACTGAATACTGCGTACTTTTTTAATGTTCCACGTGGAACGTGTTTGAGTTTTAAGTTTTATCGCCCCATATAAACCAACAAAACAGAAATATCATTTGGTGACACCCCACTAATTCTTGAGGCTTGGGAAACCGTTGTGGGTTGAATTTTTTTCAATTTTTCGCGTGCTTCAAAGCTCATCGATTTGATTTTTGAATAGTCAAAATTCTCCGGGATTTTTACATATTCCAAACGACTTAATTTATCAGCATTATTTTTTTCCTTGGCGATATATCCAGAATATTTCACTTGAATTTCGGTCTGCTCAATGATCTCCCGATCCAAATCATTTTCCTGAATATAAGCTTCAACTGCCTCCACTTTTCTAACGTCATCCATCTCAATATTGGGACGTGCGAATATTTTAAAAAGCTTTCCAGATTGTTTCACAAGAGCAGAATCTTTACTCTCGAGAATCGGATTTATCTCCTCAGGCTTAACACTTAAATTCTGGAAAAAATCAACAAACTTTTCAGCCGATTCATGCTTCTCTTCCATACGTTTTAATCGCATTTCAGAAGCCAAACCGATTTCATAACCTTTCGGTGTTAATCTCAAATCGGCATTATCTTGCCTTAAAAGTGTTCTATATTCCGCTCGAGAAGTAAACATTCTATAAGGCTCTTCGGTGCCTTTTGTAATCAAATCATCAATCAACACCCCAATGTAAGCTTCGTCTCTTTTTAACGTAAACGCATCCTTTTCTTGAACTTTTAAGCTAGCATTAATTCCCGCCATTAATCCTTGCGAAGCCGCTTCTTCATACCCCGTTGTGCCGTTAATCTGCCCAGCAAAATACAAGCCATCAATCAGCTTAGTTTCTAAAGTGTGCTTTAATTGTGTTGGTGGAAAGTAATCGTATTCTATTGCATACCCAGGTCTAAAAAACTTAACATTTTCAAAACCTTTTACGGAACGCAATGCTTTAAACTGAACATCCTCGGGCAGTGACGTTGAAAACCCATTTACATAAACCTCAACCGTATTCCAACCTTCTGGCTCAATAAACAATTGGTGTCTGTCCTTATCAGCAAATCGATTAATTTTATCTTCAATAGAAGGGCAATAACGCGGCCCTAAACTTTTAATACGTCCATTAAACATAGGGGACCTATCAAAACCTTCACGAAGCAAATCATGAACCAATTCGCTGGTATAAGTCATATAACAAGAACGTTGTTTTTTCAGTGGTTTTGTTGCGTCCAAATAAGAGAACTTTTCAGGATTATCGTCACCCGGTTGCTCGGTCATTATTGAATAATCCAAACTTCTTCCATCAACTCTTGGAGGTGTTCCCGTCTTCATTCTTCCAGAATCAAAACCTAAATCCACCAATTGCTCCGTTATTCCGGTTGCGGCCTTTTCACCTGCTCTACCTCCGCCGAAGTTTTTATCACCAATATGAATCAATCCATTTAAAAAAGTGCCATTCGTCAACACCACGGATTTGGCTTTAATTTCAATTCCCAAAGAGGTTTTAACACCAACCACTTTTCCGTTTTCAATTAGAAGTCCAGACACCATTTCCTGATAAAAATCAAGATTCGGCGTTTGCTCCAAAAGCATTCTCCAATCTTCAGCAAAACGCATTCTATCACTCTGCACCCTCGGACTCCACATAGCCGGCCCTTTGGATTTATTAAGCATTTTAAACTGTATAGCAGAGGTATCTGAAACAATACCGCTATAACCACCCAAAGCATCAATTTCACGAACAATTTGCCCTTTAGCAATTCCTCCCATAGCCGGGTTACAGGACATCTGGGCAATATTCTGTAAATTCATTGTTACTAACAAGGTTTTGCTTCCCATATTGGCGGCAGCAGCGGCAGCTTCACTACCCGCGTGCCCCGCACCAACCACAACAACATCATACTCTTCGTTAAACATAAATCTTGAATTTATTTTGAGATGTTCCACGTGGAACAATCAAATTTAAGTTTGCAAATATACGGCCTATAAATTAATTCTTTTTAAACCTCGATAGATAGTAATTCTCCTTATCCCGCATCAATCTGGCCTCATCAACCGTCTTATCTTTATAACCACAATAATGGAGCACCCCGTGGATAATGACACGTTTTAACTCCTCTTCAAAGGAAACATTAAACTCGTTAGCATTATCCTTAACGCGTTCTACAGAAATGAATATATCTCCTGCAATGGTCTTCCCAACCGAATAATCAAAACTAATAATATCAGTCAAGGTATCATGGTTAAGATATTCCACATTCAATTTATGCAAATAGGCATCATCACAAAACACATAATTGATTTCTTCAAGTTTGTGTTTTTCGTTTAAAACAGCACTGACAACCCAATCTGAAATCGCTTGTTCTGAATCCAATTTAAACTCCGCTTCGTAATTGAAATTAATCATTTTGCTTCTTGAAATATTTCTGAACCTTTTCTTTATAAACCGGTTGCAAAGGTAGAGCTTGTTTGTTTAATATTTCGGTGGTCTGGAAATATTCTTTTGCCGTTGGAATTTGATTGTTTACAGTACCAGAAAATTGTGTTTTGTTTGATTCCGATTCTCGCTTTTCTTCCTCACCTTGTTGATGGGTCGCATTCTGCATCTTTAAAAGCTGATGTTTTAAATCCATCATTTTTTGAAGCGTTTGATTCGTAAAACCTTTGTTCAATAATTCCAATTCTATATTTTCCATTTTTCTAACCAAAGCATCACCATTTCCACCAAATCCTTCTTTCTTAATTTTTTCTTCTAGTTGCTGACGTAACTGTTGCTGCTGTTGGTAGATTTCATAAAGCAATCCATTCATGTCTTCGTTGCTTCCTTCTCCTTGGCCGCTTGGCTTGCCATCCTCACCTTGTTGCTCGCCACGCTTTCCTTTATTACCTTCTTCGCCTTCCTTTTCTCCTTCTTTTTCTCCCTGACCTTGTTGCTTACCTTCACCTTCCTTTTGTTTACCCTGTTCTCCCTTTTTCATGCCCTGCTGCATCATTTTATTCAGCTGTTCTTGGCTCATAATAATATCGGGCAACTGCATATCGCCTTGGCCTCCCTTACCAGCCGACATACTCAAGCTTTCCTGCATACTGTCCAAAATATCACTTAAAATATCTGCCAAATTATTAGCCGAAGTCACAGCGAATTGCTGATTAGAAATACCTTGGTACATTTGATTTTCAGCAAGCAAAGTCATAGCCTTATCAATGTTGTAATACACATCGGTAATCTCTTTGTTAACCTGTTCGGAAATTTTAGGCTGACGCAAAGAAAGCGCAAACAAACTATCATCAACATGCTCAAAATGTTCTTTTAAATTGTTCTGTTTGACTAAATACGATGCATATTTATTATGACTGCTTTCAATAGTTTTAAATTGATTCATGAGGGCTTCCTGATCAAACGAAAACAATACCAAGTTATCTAAAATCTGGCGAAGCGTTTCCATATCTTCCTGCATCTGCTCACCCCCACCAGCTTGCATGGCACCCTGCATCTGTTCACTCATTTGCTTCATCTTTTGGGCTGCCTTTTTTTGACTTTGCTTTGCTTTTTGTAACGATTGTTTAGATTTATTTTGTTCAGAATTTTCTTCGTTTTCGGAAGGCAATTGTTCTTCTATTTGCTCTAATTCATCAGCCGACTTTTGTTGCTCAGCATCTACTTCGTTCTCATCTAATTTGTCACGAGGAATATCAATTGGCTTTTTTAATTGATCGCTTTCCTTTTCCAAAGCATCCATTTCTTCTTTGTATTTCTCAAACTTTTCATTTAATTCATCTTGCTTTTCCTTGGTGTTTTCTTCCTTTGGTTTATTGGATTGCTCCTCTTGTTCATCAGCCAATTTATCCAAATCATCACGCAATTTTTCCAACTTCTTTTCTACATAAAAACGCTTGGTTAATTCCAAAAGCTGCTCTAAACTTCTTTTTTTGTTTTTATTTTGTTTCGCCAAATCGTCCAGTTTATTGATAATCTCCTCTTGACTGATTTTATCCTGAAGCTTCTCAATTTCCTTTAGTAACCTTTCGTCCTTTTTTAACTTTTCTTCATTCTCTTTTAAACGTTCTTTGAGTGCTTCCTTAAATTCATCCTCATTGGGGTTTTCTTTTTGGAACTCTTCCAAATTATCCTTTAATTTTTGGTTGAAATGTTTCATCATTTCGTCCTGCTGCTTTTGTCGTTTAAAGAACGACTCTAACTTTTTCTTATCGTTAAAATTTAAATCTGATTTCTCCTTCTGCGTTTGCGTTAACTCATTCAATTCCTTTTCCTGCTCATCAAACTTTTCCAAAGACTTATACAAATCCTGAATGGTTTCCACCTGCTCCTTTAACCGTCGCTGCTCTTCCTCATCCTGTGTCTGTTTCCTATAGCTGAACGATTCACTTTTAGCACTCTTAAATCGGTTAACGGCATCATTATCGAACACCTGAAAATACATCTCATAAGCTACCCCAGCTTCAACATTAAGTTCATTCGGAAAAGCTGAAATGAATTCGGAAATATTGGAGTTGGAAACCGGAATTACAACTTCCTGTTTGTTGTTTTCGTCACTGATGGGATAATACACCAATTGCAGTTTACTGAAACCATAATCGTCACTCACCTGCCCTTTAAAATAAAGGGTTTGCATATCCAAGCTATCCTGTTTCATTTCCACATTGATTTCAGGATATTGATCCTTAACCACATCAATATTAAAGCCTAAATTCTCGTAATGTTTTAAATGTTTGTTGCTCGTACTTAAGGAATAATCAAAATTACTGAACACCTGTTTTGAAGCCTCAAACTGGTTTGATTTTTCAGCATTAAAAAGCACTGTGTCTTTTGAAAACAGAAACACCTCATCGGTCGATTTGGTCTGTAACTTCCACGTGATATTAGTGCCTTCTGGAACAACGGCATTACCGGTACTGTTTAGCGTTTCATCTTGTTTTTTGGTATAATTCGGATAGTCAAGCACCATTTTAAAATCCAATAACGACGGCGTTTCCACCAAATTTACCGTGTAGGGTTTTGATGTGACTGCATTAGCCGAAAGCTGAAACGTAACGGGTTCGCCCAATTGCGAAAACACATACTCAAACTCACCTGGCGCTTTATGCTGCAAAAAATAAGTTTCGTTGTTATAATTAATTTGTGCGGTTTCAGGAACTACGTCGCCCGCCGTTTTTACAATCAATTTAAAATCTTTGTGCTCAATGGCATTTAGGTTGTCATTAACCACAAAAAACTGGAACGGTGCGGGTGGTTCGTAAGCTGTTTTATAATGCACCACGCGTTGGTAGCTATCGCTAAACCAATTAAAATTCCCTGAAACAAACGTGAGCAATAAAATAACCACGGGAATGGCGGCGTACTTTAAATACCCCAAATTGCGTTTAAAATTTACGGCCAATTTGAAAGGTACCGGTGTCAACTCCATCGATTTTTGTTCTATACTGGCCAACAGTAATTCCGATTGCGTTTTGCTTTGATGAAGCTGAAGGACGTTCAACAATTTATCATTCACCTCCGGAAAATGCTTACCAATAATTTTTGAAGCGGCTTCGTAATCAATCCCTTTTTGAAGTTTGAACAGTTTCGCCAATGGAATAAAAACAAACTTGATAAGCAACCCCAACTCTACCGCTACAAACAGCCAAAACAGTACGGTTCTCGCCGTTGTATTAAGCCATAACACGTGCTCGATAAACAGCGTAAACAAAAAATACAGCAACCCAATGGTAAAAAACAGAATAGCTCCTTTAAGCAATTCGTTGGTATAAAATCGCCTAATAAAAGCTTCAAGTTTGCTTTGTATGGTTTTAAAATGGCTCATAAATTATAAAAATTCACGCTAATTTACTAAACTACAACTTTATGTGCTATTGTTCGCCTAACATCATGTTAATTTAATGTAGGTGCTCAACATATTTAGACACAAATTGGACGAATATTCACAAATGTATTACGCAATTATCATAGGTTTTTAAAATGAAAAGATTCGTGTTAATTGGTGAAATTGATGTCTTTACATGTTGTCTTTTTTTGGACACGAATGGCACTAATTTTCACGAATTATTTATTGAAAAGTTTGATGCCCGAAAAAATATTTACCTAAAACACCTCTATAATCCCCTCAAGGGGATAATATCACACGTGTTCCATTTTACAAAAACGAAAGGCTTTCCAATTTTTGTCATCTATTGAAAAAAGGATAAAACGGTATCCATATCAGTAGAAATTCGTGTCTTAAAGAATTTTGATTGTATCTTTGCAAAAACTTAAAAAACATGACCAAAAACGTTCGTGTGCGTTTTGCACCCAGCCCAACCGGACCACTACATATTGGCGGTGTTCGTACCGCGCTTTTCAATTATTTATTTGCTAAAAAACACAACGGCACCTTCGTGCTTCGTATTGAAGATACCGACCAAACCCGCTATGTTGAAGGTGCCGAGCAGTACATTATCGATGCCCTAAATTGGTGCGGTATGCCTTTTGACGAAGGGCCGACCGAAGCTACCCATAGCACCAGTACCGGCAACTATGGCCCTTACCGACAAAGCGAACGCAAAACGCTTTATAAAAAATATGCCGATATGCTTATTACATCGGGCAATGCTTATTACGCTTTTGATACTGCGGACGAATTGGATTTCCACAGAAAAGACCACGAAGCTAAAGGTAAAACCTTTATTTACAATTGGCATAACCGCTTAAAACTAAAAAATTCATTATCGCTTAGCGCGGAAGAAACTCAAGCTAAAATTGAATCCGGTGAAGATTACGTGATTCGCTTTAAGAGTCCACAGGATGAAACGCTTTATTTAAAAGACATCATCCGTGGCGATATAAAAATCGACACCAATATTCTGGATGATAAAGTGTTGTTTAAAAGTGATGGGATGCCAACGTACCATTTGGCAAATATTGTAGACGACCATTTAATGGAAATTACCCACGTTATTCGTGGTGAAGAGTGGTTGCCCTCTTTAGCGTTGCATTACCAATTGTACCAAGCTTTTGGTTGGGAAGCTCCTGAATTTGCACATTTACCACTTATTTTAAAACCCACAGGAAAAGGAAAATTGAGCAAGCGCGATGGCGATAAAATGGGCTTTCCGGTATTTCCATTGGAATGGACCGACCCCAAAACCAACGAAGTTTCCAGAGGCTACAAAGAAGACGGTTATTTCCCGGAAGCCATGGTTAACTTTTTGGCCTTTTTAGGCTGGAATCCAGGCACAGAACAGGAAATTTTCTCGATGGACCAATTGATTGAAGCTTTCGATTTAAAGAAAGTAAACAAATCGGGCGCCCGTTTCGACCCCGACAAAACCAAATGGTTTAACCACCATTACATGCAAGAGCAAAGTGACGCTATTTTGGCAGAACAGTTTAAGCCTATAGTGGATGAGAATTTAAACGTCATTGCGAGTGAAGCGGAGCAATCTGCTAATAATGATATCGATGTGCAATACATTGCCCTAGTCATTGGTTTAATAAAAGAACGCGCCACCTTTGTTCATGATTTTTGGGACTTGAGCCACTTCTTTTTCACCGCACCAACAGCCTACGATGAAAAAGCATCCAAAAAAGCTTTTAAAGATGATACAGCCGATATTCTCAAAAAAGTAAAAGACCTCGTTTTACATATTGACGATTTTACCGTTACCGCCCTACAAAAAGACATAAAAGGCTGGATTACCAGCAACGACATTGGTTTTGGTAAAGTAATGATGCCACTACGTTTGGCTTTAGTGGGTGCCTTACAAGGCCCTGATGTGTTCGATATTATGTTTATGATCGGAAAGAACGAAACGGTTAAGCGTATTGATAATGTTATAAAGGTGTTGTAGCCCAAAAAATTCGTCATTTCGAGTAAATTTCATGACAGAATGAATGAAATTTGCACTTAGTCTTCGCTCAGCAGAACTATCGAGAAAAGAATTTTCAATACAAAAATAGTTCTCTCCCGATAGCTATCGGGAACAATTTTTCGTTCTGCTTCGGCTACGCTCAGCAACCACTCAAAATCACTCGAACTGACGTCCAATAAATTGCCCTTAAAATGGATTTACTGGTCTATTTTAAGGGCTCTTTAGTTTTCATAAAAATTGAATTTGTAAATAATTTCAGCTACCTTCAAAGTTATATTTAATAAAACAAATATATCCAAATAGACCTTGACAATTTAAAATTGATAGTACTTAATAAAAATGCTGTCATACAAATAATGGCAAAAACTCTCAAAGGTGACAAATCAATAAAATACCAAAACATCACTAGACTTCCTATCATTTGAGCCGAAGCTAGCGCATAACTCACAAACATAGCCCCGAAAAAGAAACCAGTTTCTCTTTCAAATTTATAATTGCACTCTGGACATCTATCGTTCATTTTCGGAATATTCAATAATAATATGTTCCCTCCATTCATAAAAATCTTTCCTTTTTTACAATTCGGACACTTACAATTCAATGCATCAACAACTTTACTCATTACAATATATTTTATACTACAAAATTAAGACTGTAAATAATTTTTAGTGTTATAAAATATTCTCCATTTTTTGTACTTTTAGGACATACAATATGAAAACACCAGTTCTAAACATTAATCAATTTAAAGAATCCGCACCACTCAACGATGTGTATATAAATTCTTTTTCGAATCATATACAGCGTAACAAGGATATAATTTACAAACCACATAGTCATAATTTCTATCTATGTGTACTATTTACTGAAGGTACAGGTACTCATGAAATTGATTTTAATTCTTATAGTATAAATCCTGGAAAGATATTTTTTTTAAAACCAGGACAAACACATTTTTGGAAATTTGAAACACAGCCTCAAGGATTTATCTTTTTTCATTCTCAAGAATTCTATGAATTAAAATTTTTAGAACATAAACTCCATTCATTTCCTTTTTTTTATTCCAATCAGAATCCTCCTGTTTTAGAATTAGCACCAAAAAAGCTTCAGGAAATAAATCTTAAGTTTCAGGAAGCTTATACTGAATATTTACAAACCAATCTTTTAAGAGAGTTTAAAATAGTAAATTCACTAAATAACATTTATATAGAATTAACAAGGGCATATACGGTTGATATCAATTTAGAAAAGCTTAATTCTCCAAACTATTCTAAAATACTTGAAGCTTTAGAGAATTTAATAAACACCCATTTTTATAGTCAAAAATTCCCTAAATTTTATGCTGATAAATTAAATATAACCACCAAACATCTGAATAGAGTAGTAAACAAAACACTAAATAAAACGACAAGTCAATTAATTTCTGAAAGGATAATACTAGAAGCAAAAAGATTGATTGTACATTCTCAAGACCATTTGGCCAATATCGCATATACACTAGAATTCTCGGACTATGCCTATTTTTCAAGGTTTTTCAAATTAAAAACAGGTATAACGCCTTTAGATTTTCGGAAAAAGTATTTCTGATTAATTTTTAATTAATTTAAAGAATTGCTAACTTAGACGTTTAACCACGCAACAAACCATATACAAACACTCTAAACGAAATTAAAACGACACCATAGCCCCTAAAACCAACATACTTTGGTTACCTTTAAAACGGGCATCTCCCCCACTCGTATCCAAATCCTGTTTTTCCAATTTTTTAAGCATATTGGTAAAGCCGTAAATGTATTGGGCTTTAAGCTTAAAATTTTTAATTCCGGCGGAAGCCCCAACAGCGCCATTAAAATGAAACTGCGAAATATTGGTGATATCCTCGGCTGTTAAGTTGGCGTAGTTATTTATGTAATACCCTTCTTGGCTTTTATCGTCAAACTCCAATTTACTGTTGTATTGTATCATAGGGCCAACATCAATGGTAAAATGGTTGGGAATCACTTTAACATGCATGAGCATAGCGGCCTGAACGGCAAACAACTTATAATCGATAAATTCATTTTCTGTGCTTAACATGGTAGGACGTCCCAATACCTCAACATGATTTTCAGAAAATTGCATACCGAAACTCACATTATACCACCGCAAAGGGATATCAACATTCGCCATAAAACCACCAGCAAAACCATTGGAAGCTTTAGTTTCAAAATTATCGGTAAGAATATCGAATTTGGCAATTCCGCCGGTAATGTTAAAACCATTGGTTATGGGGTAATTGCCACGTTGGGCAAAATTATTTGTAACAAAACATAGTGTAACAGCTACTAATAGGAAAAGTTTGATTTGTTTCATTTGTAAGCCTCTAAGCGACCAAATATAGTATATTTTTGTATCTTAATTTTCTTAAACCTTTTAACTAAACATTATGAGCTTCTTTTATCTTCCGTTTATTATCCTTGGCCTGGTTATTTTATTTGCCTCCTTTTTTATTGTAAAACAGCAAACCGCTGCCGTTATTGAACGTTTTGGAAAATTCCATAGCATTCGCCAATCCGGACTTCAACTTAAAATTCCATTAATTGATAAAGTTGCGGGTCGGCTAAGTTTAAAAATTCAGCAATTGGATGTTATTGTAGAAACGAAAACGCTCGACGATGTATTTGTAAGGTTGAAAGTATCAGTTCAATACCGTGTACTGAGCCAAAAAGTGTACGATGCTTTTTATAAATTGGATTATCCGCACGAGCAGATTACAAGTTATGTATTTGATGTAGTTCGAGCTGAAGTTCCTAAAATGAAATTGGATGACGTATTTGTTAAAAAAGATGATATTGCCCTAGCCGTAAAAGCCGAATTAAACGATGCCATGCTGGATTATGGATTTGATATAATAAAAACTTTAGTAACCGATATTGATCCCGATCCACAAGTAAAAGCAGCTATGAACCGCATTAATGCCTCAGAGCGTGAAAAAATAGCCGCTCAATACGAAGGTGACGCCGCACGTATAGTAATCGTTGAAAAAGCTAAAGCAGAGGCCGAAAGCAAGCGTTTACAAGGGCAAGGTATTGCCGACCAACGTCGTGAGATTGCCCGAGGTTTGGAAGAATCGGTTGAAGTATTAAACCGTGTGGGTATTAACAGCCAAGAGGCTTCAGCGTTAATTGTAGTAACCCAACATTACGACACCTTGCAATCGTTAGGTGAAGAAACCAATAGCAACCTTATTTTGTTGCCCAATGCACCACAGGCCGGTAGCAACATGCTTAACGATATGGTAGCCAGTTTTACCGCTAGCAACCAAATTGGTGAGGCTATGAAAAATGCCCAAAAGAAAAAAGAGGACGAATAAATCGTTCCTCTTTAAAAATTAAAAAGCCCATTAGAAAATTTCTAATGGGCTTTTTTTAATACTATTTTTTATATCCTTCTATCAGATTTTTTAAAGTGTTTCGGTAATCTTCTAACTCTTCTAGTCCAAGCGAGGGATTCATATCACCTTTTGGTAACGTACCTCGACTTTCATCTAAGTATTTTTGAAGTTCGGGGTAATCGTCTTCAATAGTTCTAGTAAGCGTTGAAATTTCAGTTAAAATATCCTTTTTTTGTGCTTCCATTTTTAATGCTTTTTAGTGTTATCAACAAAATACAAAAATGAAAACGAAAAAAATCTTAAAGAACTACTAATTTATCATTAGAAACGAATTAGTCTTCGTTTTTGGCTACTAGTGCATTAGAATTATCGTTGCCTTCGTTTTCTCTCCAAGGCTTATGGTTTTTGTATTCAGGGCCTTTTAAATCAGATTTATCAGAACCAAATACCACAGTAGTATAAGTTTTATCAGCAGTATCGTTAGTGTGTTTTTTGTTTTTATAAGCTGGTCCTGTTAATTTTTCTTCTTTTGCTACAGCATAGATAGGAGTAGCTTCAGTTTTTTGCTGTCCGTGCTTAAAATTTTTATACGCTGGTCCTTTCAGATCACTTCTTTTTTGGGCATAAGCCGAAATTGAAGCTGCAAATACCAGTGCTAAAATAATGGCTATATTTTTCATAATCTTTTTATAGTTTTTTTATTATACTACAAAAATAAGTGTAAAACAGGGCCTTTACTGGTAATTGAAACCACGTAATCTGTATCCGTATTTATACGGATATTTAAGTTAAAACTGCTTCTAAATCAAGTTAATCTGTGTAGCCTTTTTTATTAACTCCGCGGTATTTTTAACTTCTAATTTTCTTAAAATATTGGCGCGGTGTGTTTCTATGGTTCGGGTGCTTACAAACAATTTTGAGGCGATATCCTTTGTGGTTAGTCCTTGAGAAATAAGCTCTAAAACCTCCTTTTCTTTGTTGGATAAAATGTTTTCGCTAACCTTTTGTTCAGACATGAAATTAATCATTTTTTCGGCTATCATTGGGCTAAAATATTTTTTCCCCTGGTGCACGATGCGTATTACCTTGATCAATTCATCTTCATCGGTATTTTTAAGCATATAGCCATAGGCGCCCGCTTTGGCACATTTGGCGATATAGTTTCCATCGTCATGCATCGAAATCACAATGGGTTTTACTCTTGCGTTTTGTTCCTTTATTTGGCTTAAAACCTCAAAACCGTCCATGTTTGGCATGGTAATGTCGAGCAAAACAATGTCGATATCACCATTTGTTTCCAACGCTTCCATAAATTGTTTTCCGTCGCCAACGGATTTTACAATGTCGATATCATTGTGCTTTTTCAACAGTTCTTTTAAGCCATTTCTAAAAAGTTCGTGGTCGTCAGCTATGATTAGTTTTATTTTCTTCATGTTCTATGGGTAATTCAATTTCGAAAGTAGTATTGCCCTGTTTCGATTTTATTTTAATTTCGCCGTTACAGATTTCAACCCGTTCTTTCATGTTAATAATGCCCGAACCCAGTTTTACAGTATTGATGTTAAAGCCTTCCCCATCGTCAAAATAAAAAAGGGAAATGAAATCGTCAAATTCCGAAAGGGTAATCCGGATATTTTTTGCTTTGGAATGTTTTAAGGTATTATTAATCAATTCTTGTCCGATCCTAAAAATATTGATGGCTTGGTTTTTCGCAATTTTACTCTCGTTTTCCTTGGTTAAATCTTCAAACTCTATGGAAATGCCCGATGTTTTTTTGATATTATCAACAAAATTGGTGAGCGCCACGCCAACACCAAAATCGTCGATGGTGGAAGGCATCAGGGCATTCGACATCAGTCGGATTTCTGAAATCGTACCATCGAGAATCTTTTTCATTTCGTCCTTTTGGGTGGGGCTTTCAATGCGGTTTTCAATATAAAATTTCAACGACGTGAGCAACGGGCCAATACCATCGTGCAGTTCGCGCGAAAGGCGGCGACGTTCGTTTTCCAAACCATCTACCATCAGGCGTTTGGTATTAACTCTATTTTTGTTTTCCTTATTTCGGAACTCCAACAGTTTGTCACGCATTTTTATCAAGCTTTTTCCCAATAAATCATTCTGACTTTTGGGAACGTAATTGGAATTTAAGTTCATCTTTCCCAATTCATTGGAAAAACTTACCGCACCCTGTAACGATTTTTTAAGGTTAGCCAAAGCATCGAACATATCCTTTATTTCGTTGGAATTGATCACAAAATCGTCGGTTTGGTTGTAGTCGCCATCGGCCATTACCTTCAAACTTTTACGCATGTTCGAAATGGGGTTGGTAATAATTTTGGTTAGGAACAACGAAAGCACGATAGCCGCTATCATGATGATTAAAATGAGTCCCAACAGCCTTAATTTGAGCTGTTCCAAAGGCGCTTTTACCTCGCTGGTATCAATCTCCGAAAGGATAACCCACTTGAGGTTAGAAACGGATATGGGGCTGTAAACGCTGTACACATCAATGCCGCGATAATCATGAAACACCCCTCTGCCGGTAGTTCCCGAAAGCGCATCAATTACCCCTTTGGTTTTGGCTTTGATGGATGAAGGCGTTTTTTCGGGCATAAAACGTGATGGCGAACGCATGGTAAAATCTTCGCCGACCAAATAAGACTCCCCGCTCTCCCCCATTCCAGCACGTTCCAGTAGGATTTCTGTGATTTTGGTGTATGGGATAATTTTTGCCTTTACCATGCTATCGTTTACCGAAACCAGCCCTATTGAAGTCTTTCCTTTTTTGTTGTAGCTCGTAAAGTCATAAATTCCAGAAGTACGCAGCACGCTTTGAGGCACCTCCATATCGAGGCTATCAATTGAAAATTCATTGCTTTGTTCCGCCAAAAACGTGTTCCATTCCGTTTGGATTAAATTCTCAAACTGAATTTGTTTTAAGGTTTTTATGGAATTGAGCTGAAGCAGAATTCTATCGTCCAATACCTTTGAAAACTGATTGTAAAAGGTGATGGACAACATGAGTATCACCATAAAAATCAAGCTGTTTATGATGATGAGTATGAGGTTTCTTAGGCTCATTGACAAACTTTGTAATTAACAATGGTAAAGGTAAAAAGTATTCTATTTCTGTTCAATTTTAAAGCTCAATGTCACTTAGAGTCTTTCGGCTTCGCTCAAGATAAACTTAATTCAAGAAGCCTTTAAAAAAACATTTATAAAATTAGGTCTCGACTCCGCTCGACCTGACAAAAATTAGATGTTAATGCCATTACCTATCCATTTTTGAAAGTTACTAAAACAAATCTATTTAAACGGGTGGCGCACCTGCCAATCTTCGGAAGGATTCATCAACTTAAATATTAATCTAAAAATACCGTTTAAGAAGCTGTTGGTGTGCTTTAAATACACCACCATCGGTTTGGATTTTGCGCCCACCGAACTTTTTATTTCCATGGCTGTACGGGCATAAACCACTTTTTTTAATTGGTTGCTTATAGCGAATTCCAACATGTCGTAAAGCATGTTTAAATACAGCTGGTTGGGATATTGATGCGCTTTATCATAACCCAAAAAATAGGTTTCCAAATCTTCATTGTTCAAAATGAGCGTAAAAAAACCAACCAATTCACCTTTTAAATAATAACCAAAAACCTTGAAATTTTCCTTTAGCTGAAGTTTTAAACTATAAAAATGATTTTCGGGAAGTACAAACGTATTAAACTTGGCATTGTTGGAGACGTTCATGTAAAAGCGATGCAGTTCGGGTGTGTGCTTTTCAATAGCATCCAAATCCATTTCAACGGTTTTTATGGAATTTCGTTTTTTACGGGCCCGTTTATAGCGGTCGCGGTATTTTTTATTGAGGCTTTGCAAATAGTCTTGAAACGTTTTCCACTCTGGCCTTACGGAAAGTATCATATTGGGCTGCACATACACTTGGTGCAAATTTTCGGAATCGAAAATAGCTTTAGCTTCGTGAATGGCGTCGTCCTTAAAAAAATCCTTTAACGCAACCGCTCTTATTTTTTTATTTTGATTGTTTTTAATTCGGTCGGTAATATCATCCAAAGCTGAAAAAATAGCCTCAAAAAATTCAGTTTTCAAGAGGGCTTTCGGATTATAAAAAAGTCCGTGCTGCCCCGTATGCGTTAAGTTGCCCACCACCAAAATATTGCCTTTTAAAACCCGCGACACCACATCCTTAAAAAACGTTTTGATGCACGATACCTGCGTGTTGCGAAACATATCCTTTAAATACAACTGCACCCGCTGCGCAATGGCAATGCCTTCCAAAGCCTCATTTTTAAAAACACCAATGTAAAACCATTGGATGTTTGTTGGAGTAGCTTCTTCCATGGCTTGTAAATAATGCGATTGCAACAACACATCGTGTTTTGCTAAAGCGTCCCATCCCAGCGGAAGTTCGTTAAATGATGCGTAAATTTTATACCGTGTCAACACAAAAAAGAAAAGACTGAAAATTACAATTCTCAGTCTTTAAATATGTTAAAAGTTTACAAAATTATTATTTCCATGCACAGATTATGCCTCCCATTAAACCTAGAGTAACAATCCAATATCCTACATTTATAAAAATGTACTTAGCACTTTTTCGTTCGAAAAGCGCATTGGTGCCCAAAATAGGCAAAGCAATAAAAATACCAGTTAACACGCCGTGGAATACGCCATGTTTAAAGGTTCTAAACGCATCGGAATAATCGGCCATAAAGGCCTCGTACGATGGTAAAGCATTGGCTGGGTCGCCCCCTACCAAACTAAAAGCTCCCATTTGGTGGATTACAATTCCGGGAAGTGCCGTAGAAAGTAAAAACGCAAAAAGCAGTGCCAAACCAAAGATTTTGGCCATGTTGGCCCCTTTCATTTTTTCTTCGGTCATGTCGGCCACTTTCATCCAAGCCGTTCCGAAAGTTTTTGGGTTGTACCAAATAAAACCGACCACCAAGGCCGAAACCGCAGCCACAATCATGGCTAAAAAATTGAATTCCATAGTTTAAGAAAATTGGTTAGTATGCTTAAAGATAGCTAAAAAACTTTTCTGTTTAGCTAGACTTGGCAAATCTTACTTGTGTTAAACCTAGTCGAAGTAAAAAAACTTTATTATAATATGAACCTTTTACGCATTTAGGTGTATTTAAAAATAAAGATATTTATTAACTATTAAATTTACACCGATGGAAAAAACAACACTCAACCTTATTTTAAGCACAATTATTCTTGCAACATGCGTATTTTATCCAAATACTATTAAAGCTCAAACTGTTAAAAACTGGCACATTGCAGGAAGTAAACCTGAAAGTTATAAAATAGGTATAAGCCACGATAAGGAAAGAAATAGTAACGTAGCATATTTAAAATCCAAAGAATCTAAAATAGATGGTTTTGGCACCATAATGCAAAGTTTTCAACCAACTGATTTTTTAGGAAAAAAAGTAAAATTAACAGGCTACATAAAAACTATTGATGTTAAACGTTGGACAGGAATGTGGATGCGTGTTGATGGCCCAATTAAAGGACAATCCTTAAGTTTTGACAATATGGGAGACAGGCCTATAAAAGGCTCTACACCTTGGAAAAAATATGAAATCATTCTCGACGTTCCAAAATCTGCAACTAATATTTCCTACGGCGTACTAACCGATGGTACAGGCGATGCTTTAATAGACAATTTTAATTTTGAAATTATAAGTGATGATGAAACCTCTACCGGAAGAGTAAAATTGGAAAAACCAACAAACACAAATTTTGAAGAATCTAATTAAAGCGAATTGAGATTGGATTTTATAAGTAAAAATTTCTATAAGAATAAATCTGATGAAGATCTAATAGAACTTATCAATAAAGGAAATGAAAAAGCTTTTAACGAAATATATAGAAGATATTCCAAAAGACTTTATTATTTTTTCTTTAAAAAACTATACCAGGACCACAATAAAGCCGAAGATTTTTTACAAGATTTATTTCTTAAATTAATAGAAAAGGCTAATTATTTCGATAAAACCAAGTTGTTTTCTACTTGGTTTTATACTATCGCATATAACATGTGTAAAAACGAATACCGATTAAACGAAAAACAAAATTTAGTAAAAAACGGTATTTTAGTAAAACCAGATGTTGTCGTCTACTCGAACGTAGAAAACAAATATGATACTGCTATTTTTAACCGCTATTTACAAAATGAGTTAGCTAAAATTGACGAAAACCATAGGCTTGCATTCTTAATGAGATATCAAGATAATTTATCAATTAAAATGATAAGTGAAATTATGGGATGCTCTGAGGGTACCGTAAAATCTCGACTGTTTTATACAATTAAAAAACTATCAAAACAACTAAATAAATTTAATGCTTTAAAAAACTGCAACGATGGAAAATAGGCTTGAAGAATTATTATTAGCAAAAGAATATTCTAATTTATATCCTAAAGAAAAAGCTTTCGTTTTAACAAAAATATCCAAAGAAGATTACATTATAAAACGTACTTTACTTATCAATTCCATTGAGTCTTTCAATGACGAGTATAAAAATATATCACTAAACAAAAACATAAAAAAAAACTTAAGTGATGCTTTTAAAAAGCAAAAAACAAAAGATAAATCAAACTTTTTAAAAAACTTTATAACAACAAGAAAGGTGTTAGCACCAACAGTTTCTGTGGTTTGTTCCTTTGTTTTAATAGTTCTATTTTATAATTTTTATAAAGAAATTACATTGAAAAACAATATAGAATCGGTAACCAATTATTTACTTTATGAGAATATCAATAAAGAGAATATTAATCATTTTTATTTGATTGATTCTCTTGAAAACCATCATAAAATAGCCGATTCAATAAATATGAAACACAACGAAATGAATAAGTTTTTAAGAATTAAAAATCAAGGTTTAGACGCTTCTTTTTCTCCGTCAGACCATAATTTTTAATTTATTTGTTTAGCCTCTGCCACCAACAACTCATTTTTATCCTCCAAAGCCTTTTCTAAAAAGGCATTGATTTCCTCATTTCTTTCTTGTCCGTTTTCCAACAAAACGCCTAGCACCAAAGTCGCCGCAATACGGGTACCCACTTTTTTTACCGCTGTATTGAACAAAGGCTCCAATTCGTCGTAGCTCACCTCTTTGGCTAACTCTAAAATCTCAGCCTTTACTTTAGCTTGTTTATCTTCAGGGTAATTGGTGTATTTTTTTCCCAATTGTTGAATAACATTTATGGCCTTTCGTTTTGGTTGCTGATTATTGGGTTTATTGTTTTGTTGTGGCTGTTGTGGCTTCGGTTTTGCTTTGGCCCACGAATCGCGCAAACCAACGGTTTTGTTGAATACCAATTTTTCCTCAGAAGCATCGTCATCCACATTAAAATAGCCCAATCGTTGAAACTGGAACCTATCGCCTACTTTGGCTTCTTTTAAACTTGGTTCGACAAAAGCTTCAATAATTTTTAGGGAATTCGGATTTAAAAACTCCATGAAATCTTTGTCTTGGTGCGCATCGGGCGCTTCGTCCATGAACAACCTATCGTATTCACGAACTTCTGCTTTTACAGCATGCTGAATAGACACCCAATGCAAAGTACCCTTTACTTTTTTGGAAGTATCTTCGGAATAGGTACAGTGTATTTCAACAATATTGCCATCGGCATCTTTTACCACACTTTCTGCTTTGATGATGTACGCATTTTTAAGTCGCACCTCGCCACCCAATTTCAATCTGAAAAACTTATTGCTAGCTTCTTCCTTAAAATCGTCTTTTTCAATATAAAGCTCGCGCGAAAACGGCACTTTTCTAAATCCGGCACTCTCGTCTTCCTGGTTATTTTCGGCATCGAGCCACTCCACTTTATCTTCAGGATAATTGGTAATCACCAATTTTACTGGGTCTAAAACCGCCATAACGCGCGGGGCCCGTTTGTTTAAATCCTCACGGATACAAAATTCCAATAACGATACGTCAATCACGTTATCGCGCTTCGCTACACCAACAGTTTCTACAAACTTGCGCAAGGCTTCTGGCGTGTAACCACGGCGACGCAAACCTGAAATGGTAGGCATACGCGGATCGTCCCAACCTGAAACGATATTTTGCTCCACCAATTTGAGCAACTTTCGTTTACTCATAATGGTGTAACTTAGGTTTAAACGGGCAAATTCGCGTTGTTTCGGCCTTAATTTATCAGGATCCACCACTTGGTCTAAAAACCAATCGTAAAGCTCTCTGTGGGGTTTAAATTCCAACGAACATAAGCTATGCGAAATCTGCTCGATATAATCGCTCTCGCCATGCGTCCAATCGTACATCGGGTAAATGCACCAATCGTTTCCGGTACGGTGGTGCGATTTTTTCATGATACGGTAAATAATCGGGTCGCGCATAAGCATATTGGGGTGCTGCATATCAATTTTAGCACGCAAAATATGTTCGCCTTCATCAAACTCGCCGTTTTTCATCCGTTCGAACAAATCGAGGTTTTCTTCAATTGTTCGGTTTCTGTAAGGACCATCAACTCCAGGTTGTGTTGGTGTACCTTTTTGCTCGGCCATAGCCTCGCTACTTTGCGAATCGACATAAGCTTTACCGTCTTTTATAAGCTGAACGGCCCAATCGTATAACTGCTGAAAATAATCGGAAGAAAATAATTCTTTGTCCCATTTATAGCCCAACCAAGCTACATCTTTTTTAATGGCATCCACATATTCCTGTTCCTCTTTGGCAGGGTTAGTATCGTCAAAGCGCAAGTTCACAGGTGCATTGTAATGCTCACCCAAACCAAAACTGATACCGATGGCCTTGGTATGACCTATATGCAAATATCCGTTGGGTTCTGGCGGAAAACGGAAACGCAAATCGTTTTTAGACATACCATTGGCCAAATCTTCCTCGATAATTTGCTCGATAAAATTGAGCGATTTTCTTTCTTCAGACATAAATTTTAATCCTATTACAGAAACTAAACGGGTTAGTTCAAAAAATTCTGTGTAAAATTAGGTAATTTTGCCCGATAATTGAGATTTTAATACGCCAACATGGGAATTATAAAAGTTGAAAATATTCGCATTTTTGCCTACCACGGCTGCCTAAAGGAAGAAACCAAAATTGGTAGCGATTACCGCGTAGATTTAGAGGTGGAAGCCAATTTACAAACTTCGGCAAACACCGATAAACTCAGCGATACAGTTGATTATGTGTTTTTAAACCGTGTGATTAAGGAAGAAATGAGCATGGCCTCACATCTTTTGGAAACTGTGGCCAAACGTATTTTAACCCGTATTTTTAATGAAGATAGGCTGGTAAATAAAGCTACGGTTTGGGTAAGCAAACTGAACCCGCCCATTGGCGGAGACGTGGAACGTGTAACGATAAAAATGACAGAAAATCGTAAAAATTAATTTTAACACTTAAGAAGTGTTATTTTTTTTTACATTTGCACCACCGTTTTAATGGCGTCGTGGCCGAGTGGCTAGGCAGAGGTCTGCAAAACCTTCTACAGCGGTTCGAATCCGCTCGACGCCTCAACAAAAGCTTCCAGTATTCTGGGGGCTTTTTTTATTTTGTGCACTTGCCTTTGTTAAAAATTTCAACTAACTTTCACTTATCTATTTATTTAAATTATTAAGACGACGCACATCTTTAAAGTTGTAAAGAATTAAAATTAGACAGAGAGGTCCATGCAAATTTCACCCGAAAACATTCAAAAGGTTCTTTACGAACTCTTTCTTAAGTACAAATTCAACAACACGAATGCTAAATTACTTGCTAATGTATTTACAGAAAGCACTTTAGACGGTGTAAGCTCTCATGGCGTCAATAGAGTGCCTCTTTTTATAGAATATGTAAAAAAAGGAGTAATTAAAATTGATGCTGAAGCAGAGAAAACAGCTTCTTTTGGCAATATAGAACGTTGGGATGGAAATTTGGGCCCTGGAATTGTAAATGCAACTAAGTGTACCAACAGAGCCGTTGAATTGGCAAAACAACATGGAATGGGCATGGTAGCATTACGCAACACGAATCACTGGATGAGGGGCGGAACTTATGGAAAACAAGCTGCTAATGCCAATTGCATTTCAATACTTTTTACGAATACTAAACCAAACATGCCACCTTGGGGAGGAAAAGACAGCAGAATCGGTAATAACCCCTTTGTGGTATCTATTCCAAGAAAAAAAGGACATGTTATATTGGATATGGCGCTTTCGCAGTTTTCATTCGGTAAGATTAACGACTATAGACTTAAAGGAGAAAAATTACCTTATCATGGTGGTTGGGATGACAAGGATGAGTTGTCAAATGATCCCGATAAAATTTTATCAAAAGAGCGTGGTTTACCCATTGGTTATTGGAAAGGTTCTGCCCTTTCTATGGTGTTGGATATGCTGGCTACCATACTTTCTTCAGGAAACTCTACCTACAAAATAAACTCAAAAGAAATTGAGACCGCCATCTCACAAGTTTACATCTGCATTTATCCAGAAGTTTTTAAAGACAATGGATTACCCGAAAAACTCTTGGAAGAAATTATTGATTTTACTCATTCAGTAGAACCCATAAACCCTGAAGATACAATATACTATCCAGGTGAAAGAAGCGCACAAACCAGAGCAAAAAATTTAAAGGAAGGCATTTTTGTAAACAGAAGTATTTGGGAAAAGATTATGGCACTCTAATAAAATAAAAGCAAAAATTCCACTTATCTATAAAAGTGAATACTATGAGTATAACTAGAAGAAACATTTTGAAAAATTTAATGCTAGCACCTTTAATTTTAGGAGCTAACAAACTAATGGCTCATACCAACCCATTAAAAAAAAATATGACATCAAGACTGCAATACAGCATCAATGCGTATTCGTTTAATTCGGAGCTAAGAAGTGGCAAAATGACTTTTTATGATATGATGGAATACGCAGCAGATATTGGTTTGGATGCGGTAGATTTAACGGGTTATTATTTCAATTCTTATCCAGAAACACCTTCAAACAAAGTACTTTTTGATTTAAAAAGAAAAGCACTTGAGTTAGGACTTGATATTGCATGGACTGGTGTTAGAAATGACTTTACCAGTCCTAATCATATAAAAAGAAATGATGACATTGAACTTATCAAAAACTGGTTACAGGTTTCTTCTAAAATCGGGTCACCTATAATGAGAATTTTTACGGGAAAACATAAAAGCGAAACCTATTCAAAAGACGATGTAAAGGAATGGATGGTGGAGGACTTTAAAATCTGTGCTAAATATGGCGAACTTCATGGCGTCATTGTTGGTCTGCAGAATCATGATGAATTTTTATTTACCAGTGAAGAAGTTATTGACATGTTGAAAAGAGTAAATTCAGACTGGTTTGGATTAATTTTAGATTGCGGAAGTTTACCTTCTAACGACCCATATAAAGAAATTGAAAACCTTGCTCCTTATGCCAATTACTTTTTTGTAAAAGAACACGTAAAACAAAAAGATAGCACTAAAGTCCCAGCAGATTTACAACGCATAGCTAAAATAATACAATCTAGTAATTACCGTGGATATGTATCGTTTGAAAGCCTTAAAGAAGGAAATACAAAAGCCATTATAAAAAATATGGTTAGCGAATTTAAATCAGGGCTTAACTGAAATGGCATCTAGAAATTGCTTGCTATGGTATTAATTATGTTACTCAAATCTTTTCATTTTCAGCCTTAAATAAAGTAGTATAAACTAAGGTTTACTTGTATATTAGTAAATCAAGGGTTGTAGCTCATTACAAACTTTATCACATTTTGAAAGCGTAGATGTTTACTAATTACCTACTTTTCATATATTAATACGTTAACTTCCTAATCCTCAGATTTTCCAACTAAATTAAAATCGAGGTGTTTTTTAACTAAATCGGTGTTTTTAACTTTTACAATCACTTCGTCGCCCAATTGGTACATGGTTTTGGTATTTCGCCCCACCATGGCATATTGATCTTGGTCGAAGCCGTAATGGTCGTCTTTCATATCGCGAACACTTACCATGCCCTCGCATTTGTTTTCAATAATTTCTACGTAAATGCCCCAATCGGTCACCCCCGAAATTACGCCCACAAACTCTTGGTCTTTATGGTCTTCCATAAAACGAATTTGCATGTATTTAATAGAATCGCGCTCGGCTTTAGTAGCGAGCATTTCCATATTGCTGGAGTGTTGGCATTTTTCTTCATAAGTGGCTTCGTTGGCACTTTTTCCGCCGTCTAAATAATGCTGTAATAATCGGTGCACCATCACATCTGGGTAACGACGAATGGGTGAGGTAAAGTGGCTGTAATAATCGAATGCCAAACCGTAATGCCCAATATTGTTCGTGGTATATTCGGCTTTGCTCATACTGCGAATGGCCAAAGTATCCACTAAATTTTGCTCCTTTTTGCCCACGACTTCCTTCAATAAATTATTGAGCGATGCCGATGTGGTTTTTCGATCCTTAAAATTGAGTTTATAACCAAAACGGCCCACCACATTTTGTAATGCCGCCAGTTTACTATCGTCTGGCTCGTCGTGCACTCGGTACACGAAAGTCTTTTTCGGACTTTGTTTTCCTATAAATTCGGCCACTTTTTTATTGGCCAACAGCATAAATTCCTCAATCAACTTATTGGCATCTTTACTGGTTTTAAAGAAAACCCCTTGCGGATTGTTGTTCTCATCGAGGTTGAATTTTACTTCGACTTTATCAAACGAAATAGCGCCCGTGCTCATACGTTTTTTACGCATGATTTTCGCTAATCGGTCTAGTACCAAAACAGCTTGGGCTATTTCGGGTTGGGTTTGGTATGCTTTTTCGGTGAGTGAAACTTCCTTGGGAATTTCGGTTTTGATTTGAGACGCTTCGACTGCACTTAGACTACGCTCAGTGCCCAGTTTAAATTCTGGGTTGTTTTCAATAATCGCCTGGGCTTCTTCGTAAGCAAATCGCGCATCGCTATAGGTTACTGTTCTTCCAAACCATTGATTTTTAATTTCGGCTTTATCGTTTATTTGGAATACGGCCGAAAAGGTATATTTTTCTTCATTAGGACGAAGTGAGCATGCGTTGTTCGACAATACTTCAGGAAGCATGGGCACTACCCGATCTACCAAATAAATGGATGTGGCACGCTCGTAAGCTTCATCGTCCAATACAGTGCCTTCTTTTACGTAATGCGATACATCAGCAATGTGGATTCCTATTTCATACAATCCGTTATCCAATATTTTAAACGACAGGGCATCATCAAAATCCTTGGCATCCTTGGGGTCGATGGTAAAGGTTAAATCCTGACGCATATCGCGGCGTTTGGATATTTCTTCCTTGGTAATCGAAGTATCTAAATTATTGGCGTATTCCTCAACATCGTACGGAAACTCGTGAGGTAAGCCGTATTCGGCCAAAATAGCATGTATCTCCGTGCCATGTTCACCTGGTTTTCCAAGTACTTTAAGCACTTTTCCGTTTGGCGAATCGGCGTTATCTGGCCAGTCTTCCAACTCGACCAAAACTTTGTCGCCATCTTCAGCTTTCAAGGTTTTATTGATGGGCACAAAAATATCTTTGTACATTTTAGAACTATCGGGCACTACAAAAGCATAATTATTGTTTTTCTGCATTTGAATAACGCCCACGTATTCCGATTTGGCTCTTTTTATAATGTTGGTGATTTCACCTTCAATTCTTCCTCGTTTTCGTCGTTTATAAACGTAAAACTCCACTTCGTCTCCCTGGAGCGCTTTATTAACATTATTGGAGGCTATAAACACGTCTTCGTCAAAATCATCACAAATGACGTAACCAGCACCACGAGCCGATAAATCTAAAATCCCAACATGGTACTCGGCCGTAACAATGGCTTTAAACTTACCACGATCTACCTGCTCAATTTCCTGTTTGGCAGCCAATTTGGCCAAGGTTTTTATTATCTGATTACGGCTGCTGGCATCGTTAACACCTAATTTGGCCGCTATTTGTTTATAGTTGTAAGATTGGTTTCTATCTTTTTTTAAAATACTTAGAATGGTATTTGTTAGGTTGGAAATGCCTTTTTTGCTGGATTTCCTTTTTCTCTTTTTACTCATTAATTGTTATAATCTATTTATTTTCCTAAGATACTAGGAAAAAATGTTATAAAATAGCTTTATTGAAGCGAAGATTAAGCTATTTGCTTTTGCAAAGCTACGGTTTTAAAATTTAATACGTTTTTTTCAATGTTATCTTAAGGTGAATTTAACTTATCCACATTATATATTATAATATCTATTTCTTTTAAAAATTTAAAAAATAAAATAATGGTTATTATAGGCTGTTAATATCTGGTATAACTTTTTTAAGTTTTATTTTGATTACAATAAATTTACGTTCTGTTAAAAGGTAATTAACATTGTGAATTATTTTAAAAGGTTAATTTTTAAATGATTTCAAAATTTAATTCACAGTTGTTAACAACGTAAATACACCGTTTATAACTCATAACTTTTTTAAAAATGGTGTTCATATCGATCTAATTTTGGTTTAAAAAGATCTCCAGAAAAAACGGATTAAAAATTAGGATTTTAGTTTTCTGTTTTTGTTTGAAAAAATAATTGAATAATCCCAATTTTAATTTTACAAAACTATCAACACTTATTAACAAGTAATGAATACTTCCATCCACAATGTTAATAAACACGAATTACACATGGCTAAGGGTAGTGGTTTCCGCTAAAATTGTCATTCCCGTGCTCCCGATAACTATCGGGACGGAAATCTAAATAACAGAATGTCTTCTTTTTTAAAAGAAAGTTATTTGTAGTATAACTATAATATTACAATGCCTTCAAGTAGAGTTGGTTCACATAAATTCTTTATTAATTGTTACCTTTGTAAACCGATACTATAATATATATAAAATGAAAATTTCAATAGGAAACGACCACGCCGGAACTGAGTATAAACAAGCTGTAGTAAAACACCTTGAAGCTAAAGGACATACCATTATTAACCACGGTACTGATGCTAATGATAGTGTTGATTATGCCGATTTTGTACATCCGGTAGCCAACGATGTTGAAAACCAAGAAGCGGAGTTGGGCATCCTTATTTGTGGCAGTGCCAACGGTGTTGCCATGACGGCGAATAAACACCAAAAAATTAGAGCGGGATTGGCTTGGAACAAAGAAATTGTTCATCTTATCCGTAGTCATAACAATGCCAATATTTTGTGTATTCCGGCACGATTTACGGCGGTTCAGCAAGCTATTGAAATGGTTGACGTATTTTTAAACACCGATTTTGAAGGTGGCCGCCACCAAAACCGAATCGATAAAATTCCTGTTTCTTGCTAAATGGGGCACAGCCACTCGCATAACCACGTGCATGGGCACAACGATTTAAAAGGTCGGAATCTTTTAATTTCCATTTTTTTAAACATTTTAATAACCACCGCACAAGTGGTTGGCGGTTTGGTTTCTGGAAGTTTGGCTCTTTTAAGTGATGCCTTGCATAATTTTAGCGATGTTTTGTCGTTAGTGGTGAGCTACGTGGCTAATAAATTATCTAAAAAAGAAGCCTCGTTCGATAGAACCTTTGGTTATAAACGAGCGGAAATTCTAGCTGCTTTTGTAAATGCTTCCACGTTAATAATTATTGCTATTTTATTGATTATTGAAGCGGTAAAACGTTTTCAGGATCCCGAGCCTATAAAGTCGAGTTTTGTGATTTGGCTATCATTATTTGGCATTGTTGCCAACGGTTTAAGCGTACTGTTGTTAAAAAAAGATGCCCATAACAACATTAATATGCGTAGTGCGTATTTGCACTTGTTAACCGATATGTTGGCCAGTATTGCCGTGCTTATTGGCGGACTTTTAATGAAATACTATCAACTATTTTTGGTAGATAGTGTACTTACGTTTTTAATTGCCGTTTACTTAATTTTTGTGGGTTACGATTTGTTAAAAACCTCCACTAAAATGATTATGCTCTTTACACCGGCCCATATCAATATTGAAGATGTGGTGAAAACGGTTAATAAACTTCCAAAGGTAAAAAAGCTGCACCACGTGCACATTTGGAATTTAAGTGATAACGAGCTGCACTTGGAAGCACATTTAGATTTAATGGAAGATTTAGCCATTACCGAATTCGATGCGCTTTTAGAGGAAATTGAATCTGTTTTGCATAAACAATTTAACATCAACCATGTCACTATCCAGCCAGAGTTTAATAAAAAAGATGATAAAGGCGTAATCGTTCAAGATTGAAGCGTCATTCCGATTAGGTACGACGTAGGAATCTCATAAATGTAATAGTTAAATTAAAATCTTTAGATTGTAGTCATTTAGAAAAGAGAAACGTTCCGATAGTTATCGGGATTTTAAAAAATAACCCAACCCCAACTATTTTACATATCATGTTAACAACCATAGTAAAATCATTCGAAGAACTCACAAAACAAGAACTGTATAAATTACTGCAACTCCGCAATCAGGTTTTTGTGTTGGAACAGCATTGTATTTACCTCGATTTAGACGGAAAGGACCAAAAGGCACTGCATGTTTTGGGTTATAAAAACAAAGAATTAATTGCATATACGCGCATTTTTAAGCCTGGTGATTATCTAGAAGAAGCCAGTATTGGTAGGGTATTGGTGGTAAAAAATGAAAGAAAGCACCATTATGGCAATCAAATTATGGAAGCTTCCATAATGGCTATAAAAGAATATTTTGAAACTCAAGTCATTCAAATTTCTGCGCAGTGCTATTTAAGAAAATTTTATGGCGATTTAGGTTTTTCGGAGTTCGGTGAGGAGTATCTGGAAGATGATATTCCACATATAGGCATGATAGGGTCTTTTTGAGTTACATTAAATCACCGCTTCAATGCAAAATGCCCTTTTAAAACATTTCGATTATTTAAAACAATAACATACCAATAGCTATCAGTGGGGAGTAATTTCCCGTTGTAAGTACCGTCCCAACCACTGGTATTTGATGATAAAAATTTAAGTAATTTTCCGTAGCGGTCGTAAATAGTAATATTGTTGATAAGATTGGTGTTGTCAATCACTTTCCAAACGTCGTGAAAACCATCGCCGTTCGGGGTAAAATATTTTGGTATGTAGTATTCGTTTTCAGTAATTAAAACAAAAAAACTCGATTCATTGCTGAAGCAAGCCGTTTCGTCGTAAATATAAATGGTTTGTGTTGTGGTAATTAGATCGCCAGCATTCAAAGTATTTCCGGATCCATTAGTATCTGTAAAATAGCTTCCATTTACCAAATTTGGAAGGGTGTAACTGGTGCCTATAACATCATCCAACTCATCAACAGGAACAAAACCGTTACAGTCGTTAATATTTTGTGCATAATTGTTATACGAATCGGGCATCCAATCTGTACGGTCGTCATTTAGGTTATCAACAATCACGCAGTTTAAATCTAGATTTCCATTGAAATAAACCGAAGTCATCCTACTGTTATTTCCATTTTTTAGGTTTAAATAGCAAAGCTGGTTGTTGCTGCAATTCAAATCGGTGAGGTTGGGGTTGTTTGAAAGGTCTATTTCCGAAATACTATTTTCATAACAGATTAAAACGCCCAATTGGGTATTATTTTGAAGGTTTAAGTTTGAAATTTGGTTTTGGTCGCAACTTAAATAAGCGAGGTTGGTATTGTTTTCAACATTCAAATTTGCAATGTTATTGTTGCCGCATTGCAATCGGCTTAATCCCGTATTATTTGAAACATTTAAGGAAGAAATTTGATTTCCTTCACAGACTAAAACGTTTAATTTTATATTGTATGTAACATCCAAATCAGTCAAAAGGTTGTTTTCACA
Source organism: Tamlana crocina (assembly GCF_012037625.1). Classification (NCBI taxonomy): domain Bacteria; kingdom Pseudomonadati; phylum Bacteroidota; class Flavobacteriia; order Flavobacteriales; family Flavobacteriaceae; genus Tamlana; species Tamlana crocina. The sequence goes on along the minus strand of NZ_JAAVJS010000001.1, from coordinate 140,210 downwards.
ACGCAATGAAATCAGCTCATTATTTTGACCAATATCAAGGTTGGTCAACTGATTATTGAAACACCATAACCTTTGTAAATTTGGCGTATTTTCAATATTAAGAGCTGTTAACAAGTTATCGCTACAGTATATTTCGGTGATACTTGAGTTTTGGCCAACATCCAATAACGTCAATGCATTATCGGAGCAATCGAGGTTGGTTAAAGCAATAAAATCTTCAATTCCGGTGAGGTCTAAAATGTTTTTTGAAACAAGGTCCAAATCGGTTATAGTGTTGATATTTGCTGTTGGAATTTGGCCATCAATAGGAGGGGAGTCGTAACCCAAGTCAATCAATGCCTGCTCAAAATTAGGATCTGGAATAGCGGTATTTTGACAAAAACTTTTAAAGCTTATCAAACAAAAACAAACTATAAAAAAGGTTTTATGGGGCATAAGCTTTTAATTAGCATTGCCAACGTAAGTAATTACAATTTCTACACGTCTATCGAACTTGGGATCGCCGCCCAACGGAAATTTACGGCGCATACCTAAATGGCGCATACGTTTTTTATCAACCCCTTTTTTTGCAAAATAATCGTAAACGTACTTGGCCCGTGCTTCTGATAGGTTACGTTTTTTTGTTTTTCTATCAACGGCATCACGCGTAAATTGGGTACAGCACACATGGCCTTGAATGGTAAAATAAATATCGTCACGCTCTACCAAAGCTTTGGCAATATTTTCTAAAGTCTTTTTAGAAACTGGTGTTACTGTGGCATATCCTGTTTTAAACAAAATATTTTTAAAAACGATTTTATCGCCAACAGCGCTTTCATTTATTAAATCTATTTCGGTTTTTTCCTTGGGTTTTTCAGGCGTTACTTCGGCCACCTCTACTTTTTCGGGTTTTGGAGGTTTGGGTTTCACTATAATTTCAACTTTTCGGTTCAAGCCCCTAATTTTCAAAAGGTCTTTTTCTTCAACTACTTTTAAAAGAATTTTACCCTTACCATCAACGTTCGAAATCAGGTCTTCACTAATTTCATTATTGGCAAAAATGGCTTTTATGGCATCGGCGCGTTGTTGCGAAAGTTTTAAGTTGTAAGTATCGGCACCACGATCATCACAAAAGCCAAAAATGGAAATAGACTCAATATCCACATCCGAGATGTTCGAAATAAACAATAATAGTCGGTTTTCTTCAGTTGGAGGCACCACAAATTTATCGGTATCAAAATAAACTTCGTGTGTTAAATCCTTTTGCGAAAAGGCCATTACACCGTTAAAAGTCAATAATATAAATACCAATAATTTATGCATAGTAGGATTTAGAATAGATGGATAAATATACTATTTTAATCGGAAACCATCGTAAAAGCCTATAAACAGGGATTTTTTTAGGACGATTGAACAAATTTAAAGTTGTTGCAAATACCCGTTGTAAGTGGATAGGTTACCTAAAATATCTGTGGCTTTTTTAATTTCGGTGTTATGGGTTTTATAATATTCGTAAAGCCCTTCGCGGTACACGTAGCGTTTTACGATTTCCTCGGTAAGCAGTTTCAGTAAAAAATCTTTGTTTTCGTCGATCACACTTTTTTTCGATTGTTCTAAATTTGAAATCAAAGCGTTGTAGTCGTTTTCAATATTGTCGTTCAATTCTTCTTTTTTAGCCGTTTCAAATGCTTTTTTAAGTGCTTTTTCGGTATCGGTTTCAAATGAAAAATTATTGGATTTTAGGAAACTTTTAAACTCAGAAAAATCCTGATTATTAAGGTTGAACCCATCTATATTTTCAATCTTGTGGTTGTAATAATAGTTTGTGGCAAAATCGAAAATCAAGTTATTATTGACAATAGCGGTGGTAATAGGGGAGGTTTTGTAAGTACCCATAGGCACGTCGGGATACACGCCGCCACCATCAAAAACCTTTCGTCCGTTTTTGGTTTTAAACTCGTGATAATTTTTTTGGTCGATTTTAACGGCTTCACCTTTTTCATTCCTGTTCCAATAATCCAAAGCCTGAATACAGCGTCCCGAAGGCGTATAATATCTGGAAATGGTAATTTTTATTTGGGTGCCATAAGTCAGCTCTTTTGGGCGTTGCACCAAACCTTTACCAAAGCTTCGGGAGCCCACGATTACGGCACGGTCTAAATCTTGTAAAGCGCCCGAGACGATTTCGCTGGCCGAGGCGCTTTTTTCGTCAATTAAAATAACCAAAGGCATTTCGGTATCAATGGGATCACGTTGGGTGAGGTAAGTACGGTTGTACTTTTTAACCTTCGATTTTGTGGTTACCACCAATTGCCCTTTAGGAACAAACAAATTAACAATGTTAATGGCTTCGTTTACCAATCCGCCAGGGTTTCCGCGTAAATCCAAAATCATTTTTTTGGCGCCTTGGGCCTTTAAATCGCGAAGCGCATAATTGGTTTCCTCGAAGGCTTTTCGGCTAAAACGACTCAATACAATATAACCCGTTTTGTCGTTTATCATTGAAAAATACGGTACGGCCTTAATCTCTACTTCCGCACGGTTTATGGTAGCCGTTTGGGTTTTGCCTTGGCGTTTAAAAGTCACTTCAACCGAAGAGCCCGGCGTGCCTTTTAGCAAATCGCCAGCACTTTCTTTATAATTGGCCACAATGGTGTTGCCCACTTTTATAATTTCGTCTCCGGCCTTTAATCCTGCTTTATCAGCAGGATAATCTTTATAAGGCTCAACCACTATTAATTTATCTTTTAAAGTCTGAATTTTAGCCCCAATACCCGTATAATCGCCCGTGTTATTAATTCTTGCCGCTTCAACATCCTGCTCGTTCATAAAATTGGTGTACGGATCCAAATCTTCCAACATACTTTTTATGGCCGTGTCCATTAAATCGGCCGGATTGGTATCATCAACATAATTCATGTTGAGTTCTTTAAACAGCGTGGTGAAAATTTCGATCTGTTTGGCGATTTCAAAAAAATCATTTTTAAAAGCGGTGGTGCTAAAAAAAACAACTCCGGCCAGAATAGGGATTATGATTCTTTTCTTTAATATACGTTTCATCTATTTGAATTTTTTAACAACTTATTTTTTATATGTTTGTTGGTGTTACTCTGGTAGTTATTGAAATGTTTTGATTATTCCCTGCCAAAAGCCCATTATGATTTTTTACTCTTATTTATCCATTTTCTTAAAAAGAAAATTCCGATGATGAGAATGATAATAAACGGCCAAATATGTAAAATTCCCAAGAAAAATAGGGAAATTCCGTTGAACCCGGATTTTATGGCATTCCACATTTTGGTACCGTACGATTTGGCTACTGGCGCTTCGGAAGTGAGTTTATAAAATTCAATTTCCAAAGTGCTTAATGATACTTGGTTTTGAAGGTAATTCAAGCGGCCTTGTTTGGCTTCAATTTCTTCTCTTATGGTTGATAGTTCGCGTTCTATTTCTAAAATTTCCTTGACGTTTTTGGCTTTGTCCAATAATTCCAAATAGCGATTTTCCAATTGTTTTTTGGACTTTAACCGGGCTTCCAAATCAATGAATTCTTCGGTGACATCTTTTGCAGAAACACGTTTTTCATCAAAATACGATACGTTTTGGCTAACGGCATCTAAAGCATCCTGAAAGTTTATAGTGGGGATCCGTATAACTAACCGACGGGTAATTCGGTTGAATGAATTATTGGAATTATCATCTTGAATAAAACCTTTGTTCGCCTGAACCACATGTTTAATGTCGAGGTAGGTTTTATCTAAATCTCGTGTTTCAAACCGCAGAAATGAGGTTTTAATGATTTTTTGAGGGGTTGTTTCAGAAGGAACCACCATATCATCAACAGTGGACATTTTTTCAACACTGTGCATTACTTCAGTTTCGGCATAATCAGCAGTTGAGCTTTCATTCGATGGGCCTTTAGAGCACATCAAAGGAAACAAAAGCACTAAAACATAAGATAGTAGTTTCATAATGGATTTTTTACTGGCTTTCCTCCGAAATTTTGTTTAAAAATTTAGTGAACAACTGGTTCATTCGTTTTTCAACTTGATCAAAAGAGGGTTTTTCTTTGCCAATGTACAAAATCATAAACGCGTGAGGCGTTGTTAAATTGTTAAAATACTGCCCTTTATTTAATCGGTAAGCTTCTCGAAGCAAACGTTTTATGCGATTTCGTGCCACAGCAGTTTTAAAATTTCGTTTGCTCACTGAAACACCAGTTTTGGCCATAACATCATCATCAAAAGTAGTGCTCAAATACACCAATCGCAACGGAAAGGCCGATACCGATTTACCCTCGGTAAACAGTTGGTCAATCAGTTTTTTGCTTTTTAGCTTCTCTTTTTTGCCGTAGGTGAATTTCAATGCGCTGATTTTATTGCCAAAGGTAGCAAAATATAAAAAGCGTTTTTTAATAAGAATTTCGACTCGGTGAAAGGAATTATCTTTTCACGGTATACTTAGCCACAGTAAACGCTTTTCCGGCTACGTTCGCCAACCAACCCAAATGGGCCTTGGGATCTTTAGCGAGGGCTTTTAAAATATCAGTAGTAGTTTTGGCCAATTGCGTACTATCCTTTAAAAATTGAGAGGGCTTCTCCATATTTTTTAACACGTATGAATTGGTATCATAGCCCGCTTGCATAAGTATTTTCAATATAAATTCGGTATCCAAAGCTTTGTAGGAAGGGTAGGTGCCCTCAAAAATCCCAGCAACGGTGCCCGCAAACTTTGGGTCTTCCTTGCAACGGCCAATCAATATTTTTAAGAATGACATCCAAATGGGTTCCAAACTTTTATTTTTTCCAAATTGAACGAGCAAATTGGAAAGTGAAAAATCGTATTCCAATTCGTCTTCAATGGTTTTTTGATAGGGCATTAAAGCATCAACACTAAAATCGTTGATTTTTGAACATTCTTTTATGGTTTCGGAAGCCCACCGCGCACTCAAAACCGCATATTGGATGCCGTCGCCACTAAGCGGATTAATCAACCCCGCAGCTTCGCCCACCAACATCGTTCGGTTTGAAACTACCGGATTTTTCGGGTCGTAAAATGTAATGGGCCAGCCTTTAACTTTTTCGGTTGCTGTACCGTTACCCAGCCGTTTTTTTAAATCGGCGTTGGTGTCAATAAAATTTGAAAAGCATTTTCGAACTTCAGAAACTTGCTGCGGGCACGTTTTAAACACCATAGCCATACCCACATTGGCATCGTGTTCACCTTTCGGAAAAAGCCAATAAATCCCAGGAAAATTCTCTTTATTGAAATACACATCCACGCGGTTTCTTGGGCCATTTACATTTTTATAATACGAACGCAGCCCCAGCAGTTGATAGGCCGGGTCGGGGGAGTTGCCACGTAATTGCCTGGCTACAATCGACCTGCTCCCGTCAGCACCAATAATCAGTTTCGAGGTAATTTGCTGATCCAAAGCACCAACTTTGTAATTAGTGGTTACTTTTAGATTGCTAACCTTAAAATCCGTAACCCGAGCCCTTTCAATAAAAGTTGCACCGGCCGATTTTGCTATATTGTAAATCATGAAATCCAGCTCGATTCTCGGGATAATGCGCGCATGAAAAGGCAATTCATCGGGCTTTTCCAGTTCGATAAAGGTTTGGTCGTTTTCCATAAACAGTCCCACTTTTTCAATGGCATTGGCCTTTTTAAAAGTATCGGTTTGGGTAATGCCCATATTGTGGAGCTCCTTTAGTGCAATGGGGCTTACGCCATCGCCGCAAACCTTGTCCCTGGGGAAATGTTCGGCTTCAATAACCACCGTTTTAATATTGGCTTTTGAAAGATGATAAGCCAACGAACTGCCCGCAGGGCCACCGCCAACAATAAGCACGTCGCAATCTACTGTTATGTTTTGCTTAATATGAATCATCTTCAATAATCTCTATTTATCATGTACAAAATGATGGTTTCTAGAAAAGCTTTATCTTCGGAATCCTTTAAATGTGAAAAATGGGTGTAAAACTCTTTTAAGGCAGCCCCGGCCAAATATTGACTTGTTTTTTTGGCATGGATGATAGATTCGTATTTATGCATCAGTTCCAGAATGTGTTTTGCATCGGTCATGGTTCTTTCCAAAACCGGAGTGCCCAAATAATTTTCTATCAAATATTTTTCGTTTTTTGAACATTCTGAAAGCAGATGAATGAGCATCAATGTGCGCTTGCCTTCAATAATATCGCCAGCTATTTCTTTTCCATAGGCACTCTCTTCTCCCACTAAATTGAGAACATCGTCCTGAATCTGAAAAGCGGCACCCATAAAATAGCCCAATCGATTAAAATTATCGGGGTTTACGCTGCCTTTACTCCCAATAAGCGCACCGATGCGTATGGGTTGAATGCAGGTGTACCAACAGGTTTTTTTTAGAATCATGCGCAGATAATCGCTTTCCGAAAGGTCGCAGCGGTTATCTTGCCGCCAACCCAATTCGAGGGCTTGTCCTTCGGCCGATTCGGTAATAAGATGGTAGACTTCCAAAAAAATGCGCTGCGCCAATTTTTCGCCCATAAGGGTTTTGTTGTGCCAAAGCGGAAAGAGGCTCAAGGCATTCATCATATCGCCCACGTTAATGGCTATGGCCCGGCTGTGGGTGGTGTGCATCGTGGGTTTGTTACGGCGTGAGAGGCTTTCGTCTTCCACATCGTCATGAATGAGGAAGGCATTGTGAAGCATTTCGAGGGTAACCGCGCTAAATTTAGCCTCACTTAATCGTCCGCCATGAGCGCCACAACTGGCCATGCACAACCCTGGCCGGAAGCCTTTACCACCGCGGTTGGGATAATCCAAAACTAAATCGTACAAATATTTTTTGGGCTCTTTTTCGGGTACAAAGGCATGGATGCCACGGAGGGTTTCAGCCCCGTAGTATTTCAATTTCGATTTCATTTCCAAAACATCCATCGCAGTGTGTTTTTTGAAATTTTATTACTTCAATCCACAACTTCCAAAGCCAATAGTATTCTAATTTTTGGATTATTTATATCAGTTATAAAGGCGTTATAATGCCCAACGGTACTGTTTTTTGGAAGGTTTATGGTGATATTAATATCCTTTTCTTCCTGGGGTTTCAGTTGTACCGTTTTGGGCTCTATTTTAATGGCTCTAAGTCCTATTTTTTGCGAACCACTGCCTAAAAAATCCGATTTTCTGAGTTCTATGGTAGTGGTTTCGTTTTCTGAATCGTTGAACAAGCTCAAATTAAGCGTTGTGGTTTCCCCGGCTTTTAAAGAATGTTCGGGTTCCAGAAAAATAATATCGCCATTTGATGGTTTTGGGGGACTTTTTGAAGCGGGCTTATTTTTTTTAGAAGCTGATTTCGTTTCGTTTTTCAAAGCTTCAAGAACCTCGTTCATTTGGCTGGTAATGGAAGCAAAGCCATCAATTACCAAATCGAGTACTTCGTGCGAATCGCGCCTAATACGGTTCATCAGGGCATCGGGGTTGCTTCTCAATTCATCAACATCAACCAGTTTTTTTTCAATGTTTTTGGCCGCTAAAATACCCGCGGCGATTTCTTCTTCTAAAATATTAACTGCAGAATTGACGATGTTCTGCGCTTTGTTCACCACGCGGTCGGGGTCTATCCACGATTCGTTTTTATTCTTTTTCGATTGGCCAGCACCCGATGTGTTTTTTTTGCTATTTTTTTGATTTGACATTGGCGGTTTTGGTTTGTGGGGGTTGCACATTGAGGTGGATTCTGAAAAAAGAAGGCTCGTAGCCTACCACCGACGCATTACTGAAATACATATTGGGCGGCGTGTTTTTTGGAATTCGTAAGGTGATTTTTACCGTGCTGGATTCACCGGGCTTTTGCGTGAATTTTTGCGGACTGAAAGTAGTTTTGATACTTGGAAACTCCACAGACTCGCTGTTTATGAAAATAGAATTGGTAAGTTGGCATTCGGCGGTTTCGGTTTTAGTGTTTTCCAAAACAAATTCTAAAGTCATGCTTGAACCCGCTTCAGCATTGGCCGACAGTTCAAAAGCTGGTTCAGTTACCGTTTGATTTTCATTGTTTTCACCATTTAAAAACGAATCCACCATACCCAAACCCAATTGCATGGCGTGGTTATAATATTCCAAATTCAATTGGGCAAACGCCTTAAACGCCTTGCTGTACTGTTCGGGCTTAAAAACAAACAGGTTGCCCGATTTGTTGGGCTGTTTGCTCCATTGGTTCAGCAGATTTAAACTTTGGTTCATGTATTTTTTATTGAGTTCCAAAGTTTGCTTAAACAAGTTTTCCAAAGGCTGATTGTCGGTTGTTTTGGCCATATATTAAGTGTTTTCTCGGTCGCGGGTTTGTTGGGGTTCGCAGTAAAAGTGCGATTGCCAACTTTGCCATTTCAGTTTGAATTTTTTCTCTTCGTAAGGCGACGCAGTGGTAGCATGGTGGTCGGCCACATAAACGGTCAAACAAATATTTTGGTTGTATTCTTTTTCGCGGAGCACAATTTCTGCAGAATAGGTGCCATTACTAAAATTGGCTAAATCGAGTACTAATAATACGCGCTCGGAAGCATGCGGTTGAAGTGATACACTGTTTTTATTCAGCTTGGGTTGCGAAGGGGCTAAAGCGCCATCCTGGTCGGTCAATTCCCGAATGCCTACTTGATAGGTTTTGGCCGTATTACAGTTGTTTTTTACCGTAAACGGAACCATAATGCGCTCTCCAGCCATAGCATTTCTATCGATGGAAGCAATGCAATGTGGCGCACATTTTTCTTTCGGCGCACAGCAATTTTCGGTATTCATTATGGCTTTAAGAGGGTTCAAAACACTTTTACCCAACTGCCCCATTTGTTCACTAACAGGCGCGTTGTTGCCAATCATATTTTCCAGCATAGTGCCGTAAAATTGCATCGACATATCCGAAATGGATTGGATATTTTCCATAACGGCATCGCTAAATACGTTCGATTTTAGTTTTCTGTTTTCCATGGCTTAAGTGATTTTAGGTTCTTGATGCGATTTTATAACAAACGACAATTCTTGGTCCCAAAACCGAACGTTCAAATCGTAGTCGTTATCGGCTTGGGCTTCCTTTGGCATCACAAAAGAAAAGGTAACGAGCATCTGCTTGCCGGGTTTTATTATTTGTCCGGCCTCTGCAATTTTGGCACTGGCCCAATTGGGCAATTGTTCTTTGATGTGTTGCGTAATTTGGTCCATGGTCGCGTTAAAACCATTGGCTTTTCTGTCCCTTACTCCAAAACCAAAGGCGCGGCACAGCATATCCATGTCGAGGGCTGCCACGTGTTTGGGATTAGGGATTTGAAAATCGAGATTGCCCCTGTTTAAAACGGTAAAACTAACGCTGTGTTTTGTGCCCGGAGCGGTGCCTTGAAGCGTAAATTCATTGGGTTGCACCGCCACGTTAATGCTGGGTTGCACCACCAACTGAACTTGTTTTTTTTTGCCCTTAATTTCTATGAATTGATGATAAGTACCAGGAGGAGTTTCTAGAGGAAGACTTACCGTGAGTGATTGCAATTTGGTTTCGCCAGCACGGAGTTTGGTGTTCATATAGAGTGAAATATCACTTAGTTTGTTTAAACTTTTGCTGGTAGTAGGTTTTAGGCCGATGTACCGAACTCGGGTGTTGGTTTTATCGGTGTTGCGCAGCTGTACCGTACCACTCAATTTTGTTGGTGCACCGTTTAAAATGATGGTTTCATCTCCAAAATCGATATTTTCAATTGGAGCATTGGGTACTTTGGTAATCATGATGTTTGTTTTTTGGTGTCGGTTACTCGAATATCACTTCTTTTTGGGAAGGGTCGGGTGTCGGGTTGGCAACAATCGTCTTCGCAAAGTTCAGCCGATGTTGGCACGTAAGGTTCGGTAATAATTTGCCCTTCGCCGCTGGTGCAGATACTGAAAAACTCAACGCCCATCATTTTAAAACAAATGTTGGTGTAATTGGGTATGCGCACCCGATGTTTCATCAGGTCTTTGATGTCTTGCAAGGTGAACCGAGGCAGGTTTAAAATTTCCATTTTATTGTCGGTTGCCACGGGTTCTTTTGCGTCTCCGGTAAGTTTCAGTGTGTTGGTGGTATTCAGGTTGCCGCTGATAATGTTTTGCACACTTCCGGAAAGTGCCGTTGCAATTTGTCCGGAGTGCCGGGCATCCATTCCGCCTGATAATTCGGTGTCCACATCAAAAGGCGCGTCGGGGTGAATGGTATGGTGGTAATTGGTAGGAATTCTTGGCGTACTCATAGCGTGAAGAAATTTACAGTTAGCCCCTTAAAGGTAGTAAAAATTTCACGATAATTGAATGTAAATATTTAAATTTTAGATAGTTGTGTTTTTTGAATGGACGTTGATACGTAATAATTGAATATGTTTTATCGCTTACCAAGTGTTTTCCCAGTCTTTCCAAACGGGTTCCAAACCATTATTTTGAAGCATTTCTGCAATGGTTTCCGTGGGGCGTTCGTCTGAAATTTCAAACTGCTCCAACGATTGTGGTTCTACCACATAACCACCGGGGTTGGTTTTCGATTCGGCACTCATGGAGGTAATGCCTAAATGGACGATATGGTTTCTGAAGGTTTCACTCTCGCGGGTACTCATTGAGAGTTCCACGTCTTCATCCAATAACCGGAACGCACAAATGGTTTGTACCAAATCGCTATCGGTCATTTCTACTTTAGGCTCCAATCCGCCGGAATGAGGACGCAATCTCGGAAACGAAATAGAATACTTGGTTTTCCAATAGTTTTTTTGAAGATATTTTAAATGTAAAGCGGTAAAAAAGCTATCGGCGCGCCAGTCTTCCAAACCAAACAAAGCGCCGATTCCAATTTTATGAATACCTGCCCTGCCTAATCTGTCGGGCGTTTCCAATCGGTAATTAAAATTCGATTTTTTTCCTTTTGGGTGATGTTTTTTGTACTCGGCCCGGTTATAGGTTTCTTGATACACCAAAACGGCATATAAGTTGGCTTCAATCAGCTCTTCGTATTCATCTTCGTCCAAAGGCTGCACTTCAATGGTGATGTTTGAAAATTGTTCATTGATGAGTTTAATTGCATTTTTAATGTATGGCACACCAACTGTTTTATTGGCTTCGCCGGTAACCAGCAAAATATGGTCGTAGCCTTTATGTTTTAAAAAGGACACTTCTTTTAAAATTTCGGCATCGGTTAAGGTGCGACGCGGAATTTTATTGGTCATGCTAAACCCACAATAGGTACAAATGTTTTGGCATTCGTTGCTTAAATACATTGGCGCAAACATTTGTATGGTATTGCCAAAACGCTTTTTTGTAATATTTTGGCTGAGTTGGGCCATTTGCTCCAAATAGGGTTTGGCGGCAGGGGAAACGAGGGCCTTAAAATCTTCTAAATCGCGCTTGGTTTTAGCTAAAGCATATTCTACATCTTGTGCCGTTTTGGCTTGGATGCTGTTTAAGGTGTCGTCCCAATTGTAGGTGTCAAGAATATCTTTGAAACTATGTGTCATCGGATTTTGAATATTTTTCGTTTTGTCATTGCGAATAAAATGAAGCAATCTGTTTCCTTTGTCTTCGGTACTTCTGCTATGCTCAGTAAAGGCAAGCTCAGTCTGTCGTAATAACGTGTTCTTAATTTAAAAATGAAGTTAATGGGCTACTCGCCTCGGCATGTGGTTTTACCGAAGCCAATTTGGCATTGTAGGCCATGCGCCCCGATTCAACAGCCATTTTAAATGCTTTGGCCATGGTTACTGGATGTTGCGATACGGCAATGGCGGTATTGACCAAAACGGCCTCGGCACCCAATTCCATGGCAAAAGCGGCGTGCGACGGACTCCCAATTCCGGCATCGACAATAACCGGCACGTTGCTTTGTTCGATAATAATTTCTAAAAAATCGAGGGTTTTTAACCCTTTGTTAGTGCCAATTGGTGCGCCTAATGGCATAACGCATTGTGCTCCCACATCTTCCAAACGCTTGCACAACACGGGGTCTGCATGAATGTAGGGCATCACCACAAAGCCTAATTTTACTAATTCTTCAGCAGCTTTTAAGGTTTCAATGGGGTCGGGCAATAAATATTTGGGGTCGGGATGGATTTCCAATTTCACCCAGTTGGTTTCCAAAGCTTCTCGGGCCAATTGCGCCGCAAAGACCGCTTCTTTGGCATTTCGAACGCCCGAGGTATTGGGCAATAAATTAACGTGGGGCTGCATGATGCTTTTCAACATTTTATCCTGACTGTTGTTGGCATCAACGCGTTTTAGTGCCACGGTAACCAGTTCACTTTCCGAAGCGAGAATAGCCTCAGACATGAGTTGGTTGGAACTGAATTTTCCAGTGCCCGTAAATAAGCGCGATGTAAATGTTTTATCTGCTATTTTTAGTAAATCGTTCATATTAAAAAGTATGGCGTTGCTCTTGGGTGGCCGATGCGCCCAAAAGTTTGTTAATATTTGAAATGTTGTTGAAATCCTGAGTTATTGCGCCAGACATAGCAATACCGTGAACACCAGTGTTTAAAAGATCGGGAATGTCGTTTTCGTTTATTCCTCCAATGGCAATAATAGGCGTACTGCTTTTTAAGGTATCGAGAATAGCTTGATAGCCTTCCATGCCTAAAATAGGACTCAAATTAGCTTTTGTTTTGGTAAATCGAAACGGACCCAAGCCAATATAATCGACGTTTTTGGTGATTAGGTTTTCACAGTCTTCCAGTGTATTTGCTGTTGTGCCAATCAGGTACCATTTGCCTAAATATTCGCGGGCTTCGGTGGGGCAGGTATCGGTTTTTCCCAAATGCACACCGTCTGCCTTTACGGCTTTGGCAATTTTATAATGGTCATTAATGATTAACCGTGTTTGAAAATGTGCCGTAATTTCCCGAGCTTGTTCTGCGGTTTTTAACACAATTTCTTCTGGATAATTCTTCAGTCGGAGTTGAACCAATTCTGCACCGTAAGTACAGGCTTTTTGGATGTTTTCAAGATGGGCTTCCGGAGAGTCTCCTTGTGATATATAATGAAGCTTTGCGATTTGCATGTTGCTAATGTTTTAATTGATAATTGTGATAACCGAGTAAACTCGAATTAGAATTTAAAAACTGTTCGGTGTAATATTTAGCCTGTTGGGCCGCGTCTTCCAAAGGCATTTCTAAAGCTAAATGGGAGGCCAAAGCAGACGACAATACACAACCGCTGCCGTGCTTTTCTGAAACTTCTTCGACACTTGGCGGGATATTCACCTTTACAATTTTACTGTGGTACAATTCGTCCCAACCTGTTTTATCAGTTCTGTGGCCGCCTTTTAAATAAACATGGTTTTTTTTGCTGATGTGTTCGATGGTTTCTTCAATGTTTTTTTCCGGATATAGTAATTGAATTTCATCGTAATTGGGCGTAATGATATAACACCTTTCCCAAATAAAATCTAACACCTGTTGATTTTCTGAAGTGTGGAAATCGAACCCCGCACTGGCCTTAAAAATAGGGTCCAGAACAATTTTTATATCAGGGTTGAGGAGGTTTAATTGTTTTAAGATACTGAGCAAAACTTCCCAAGATTCAACAATGCCAATTTTCACGACCGAAATTTCAAAACGCTCAAAAAGGGTATTAATTTGGGCTGAAATAACTTCAGGTTTTACCCAATGGCAGTCTTTAAAATCCACATCGTTTTGAACCGTAATGGCTGTACAAACCGATAAGCCGTACAAGCCGTGTGCTTCAAATGTTTTAAAATCTGAAGTGAGTCCCGCACCGCCCGAAGGGTCGTGGCCAGCTATGGTTAGTATGTATGTTTTATCGTTTTGCATTTGTCGTCATGCTGAACTCGTTTCAGCACCTCATAATTTTTATAATCTCTTTAGAAAACTTATCAAAAACTTCTCGATACAATTCCTCATGCTTCGGAATCACTCGAAGTGACGTTTCATAGTTTTAAAATCCTGCACAGGCGTTTCACTCTGCCAAATACCCCCCAAAACACCAACCCCTTGATAACCTAGTTTGGTGAATTCCGAAAGGTTTTTGGTGGTTACGCCACCCATACCGATTACTGTTTTTTTTACTGAGTTGACCTCAAAACCGCGGCCTTTATACCCTTGTTTTGAAATGGATGAAAACACCGGGCTCAGTAAATGATAATCGAAATGGAACTCACAGGCTATCAATTCTTCGGTAGAATGAAACGAACTGCTCATACTAATGTTTTGTTCATTCCTGATGGTTTGAAGGGTGTCCAAAGAAAGCTCGCGCCGTTGGGCCTCCTGAAAGTGAATCCCTTTTAAGTTGTAATCGTTTATCAATTCATGATGTTGATGTACCACAATTTTGCTATGATATTTTTTATCAATTTGATTTAAATAATTGCGATAAAAATGATAGTCCTTACGAGGTTTTCGCAAATGAAAATACTCTAAACCAACTTCGAAAAGCTGATTTAGAATAAATATTTCATTTTTTATGTCTTGCTCGGGAGCGATTAAAACTACCATATTTTTAATGACGTCACTTCGAGTGAATTTTAGGATTGAATGACTAAAATTTTTATCGAGAAGTATTCTTTTTTATGTTTCTTGGTTGAGCACTTCTCTCCCGATAGCTATAGGGATCAATTCCTCATAGTTCGGAATCACTCGAAGTGACGTAACGTTTTTGAAATTCTACAAATAAACCTCCGAACCTTTTTCTTTAAATTCTTGCGATTTCTCTTCCATACCTTTTTTGATGACTTCATTTTCCACAATGTCGTTTTCCTTGGCAAAATCGCGCACTTCCTGAGAAATTTTCATTGAACAGAATTTTGGTCCGCACATCGAGCAGAAATGAGCTACTTTAGCGCCATCGGCAGGAAGCGTTTCATCGTGGTATTCACGAGCCAATTCGGGATCTAAACCTATATTAAACTGGTCTTCCCAACGGAACTCAAAACGGGCTTTACTCAAAGCATTATCGCGGTGTTGTGCCCCTGGGTGACCTTTGGCTAAATCGGCTGCATGGGCGGCTAATTTATAGGTAACTACGCCGGCACGAACATCATCTTTATTAGGTAAACCTAAGTGTTCTTTAGGGGTGACGTAGCATAACATGGCACAACCGTACCAACCAATCATGGCAGCGCCAATACCTGATGTAATGTGGTCGTAACCTGGGGCAATATCGGTGGTTAAGGGGCCTAAAGTGTAAAATGGCGCTTCGTCGCAAACCTCAATTTGCTTTTCCATATTTTCCTTAATCATGTGCATAGGCACGTGTCCGGGACCTTCAATAAAACACTGTACTTCGTGTTTACGGGCTATTTGGGTTAACTCGCCTAAGGTTTCCAATTCGGCAAACTGGGCTTCGTCGTTGGCATCGGCCACCGAACCAGGACGCAGACCATCACCTAAAGAAAAGGCCACATCGTATTGTTTCAATATTTTGCAAATCTCTTCAAAATGCGTGTACAAGAAACTCTCTTTGTGGTGCGCCAAGCACCATTTTGCCATGATAGAGCCTCCGCGAGAAACAATACCGGTAACACGCTTTGCCGTCATAGGAACATAACGCAACAATACACCGGCGTGAATGGTGAAGTAATCCACCCCTTGCTCGGCTTGTTCTATAAGGGTGTCACGGAAAATTTCCCAAGTTAAATCTTCGGCAACACCATTTACTTTTTCCAAAGCTTGATAAATAGGCACAGTTCCCACTGGAACCGGTGAGTTACGGATAATCCACTCGCGGGTTTCATGAATGTTTTGCCCAGTGGATAAATCCATGATATTATCGGCACCCCAGCGGCAGGCCCAAACGGCTTTTTCAACCTCTTCTTCAATCGATGAGGTGGTGGCCGAGTTACCAATATTGGCATTGATTTTTACCAAGAAATTCCGACCTAAAATCATAGGTTCGGCTTCGGGGTGGTTGATGTTTGATGGAATAACAGCACGGCCACGGGCCACTTCTTCACGGACAAACTCTGGAGTTATTTTTTTCGGAATGGCCGCTCCAAAATCTTGCCCTGGATGCTGTTTGGCAATTTCGGTCATTTCATCAATACGCTGGTTTTCACGAATGGCGATGTATTCCATTTCTGGAGTAATAATGCCTTTTTTCGCGTAGTGCAATTGCGTAACATTTTTACCTTTTTTAGCGCGTAACGGTTTTTTAAGGTGCGCAAAACGCATGTGGTCTAAACTTTTATCGTTTAAACGCTCGTTACAATATTTTGATGAAAATGAATCCAATTGCTCCACATCGCCGCGGTCTAAAATCCATGGCTCACGGATGCGTTCAATTCCGTTGTGTACGTTTATTTCTTTGTTTGGGTCGGTGTAAGGTCCCGAAGTATCGTACACGGTAACGGGTTCGTTTGGCGTTAATTTTCCTGTAAAAGTATCTTTGGTGTCACTCAAAGAAATCTCGCGCATGGCCACTTTAATTTGTGGATGGATTTTTCCTTGAACGTAAATCTTTTTTGAATTGGGAAAGGGTTGTCTGGTAATTTGTTCCTGCTTTGGTGCAGTGTCTTTATTTTTCATTTTTTATTGGGCTTTTTATGTTCTTTTCGCTTATGGCTGAGTTGTTAATTTTTGTATTTATCCGCCTTGCGTAGCTTGAATAATTAGAATAGAATCGCCGTTCTGAAACCGTTGTGTGTCCCATTGGGTTTTTGAAATAATGTTTTGGTTTACGGCAACGGCAATGCCTATTTGTGGATAGTTTTCCTGAGTCAATAGTTGCGAAACATTAATCGTTTCGTCAATATTAACCTCGCGTTCGTTAAGATGAATAGTTATCATTTACAATATGTTTAAATATTGCAAACCAAGGGAATAGCATGTACTTTGAAAAAACACCCAGAAAGTGGCGCTTACGAAAAGATGTGCTAGAGCGCATTGCAGTGCCCTATTCAACTTTTCCCTTCGGCGGTACTAACCGCATCAGGTTCAAAGGGTATGTCTCAGTTCTATTTTTAGAACACCCCTAAAGTTTACGTGGCTAAATTAATAAAAATTAAACGATTGACCATAGATTTAGTATGGAGAAGGTTCTCGATACGATTTTTTTAAGCTTTGCTTAGGTATCTTCAATCAAAATATATTTTGATTTTGACAATCTCAAAAATCACTCGAACTGACGGAAAACTTCTTTTTGTCCAATGGTTGCGTTTATGAACCTTACGTCACTTCGAGTGATTCCGAAGCATGAGGAATTGTATCGAGAAGTTACTATATTTAAACTATGAAATTGTCTTTTGTATACATTTTAAAATGCTCCGATGACTCTTACTATACAGGAATAACATCCAATTTAACGGAAAGAATATTTAAACATAACTCAGGAAAATATAAGAAGAGTTACACATACAACCGCAGGCCCGTTGAATTGGTGTACTATGCTGAATTTACAAATATTAATATTGCTATTCAAACTGAAAAGCAAATAAAGAAATGGTCAAGAGCTAAAAAGGAAGCTTTAATAAGTAATGAATTTGACAAACTTCCAAATTTAGCTAAAAAGAAGTTTATGTCTTAAAAAGGTTCTCGATACGATTTTTTCGTTCCTCAAAAATCACTCGAACTGACGGGAAAACTCCATTTGGGCCAATCGTTAAGTTTATGATCGTTGCGTCATATCGAGTGCTGCGAAGTATGAGCAGTGTATCGAGATGTCTTTTTAAAGACCTTCAGTACAGGATCCAACGATACGCACGTGATAAACCGAAGACCCTTACGTCACTTCGAGTGATTCCGAAGCATGAGGAATTGTATCGAGAAGTTATTATATTTAACTATGAAATTGTCTTTTGTTTACATTTTAAAATGTTCTGATGACTCCTATTATACAGGAATAACATCCAATTTAACCGAAAGAATATTTAAACATAACTCAGGAAAATATAAGAAGAGTTACACATACAACCGCAGGCCCGTTGAATTAGTGTATTATGCTGAGTTTACAAATATTAATGTAGCTATTCAAACTGAAAAGCAAATAAAGAAATGGTCAAGAGCTAAAAAGGAAGCTTTAATCAATAATGAATTTGACAAACTTCCAAATTTAGCTAAAAAGAAGTTTATGTCTTAAAAAGGTTCTCGATACGATTTTTTCGTTTCTCAAAAATCACTCGAACTGACGAAGAAACTTACTTTTGATCAATGGTTACGTTTATGGTCGTTACGTCACATCGAGTGCTGTGAAGCATGAGCAGTTGTTCCCGATAGTTATCGGGAGAGATGCTTTGGGTGTTAAAATTTATGCATTAAAAAAGGCTTCCCCGATTAAAAGGGAAGCCTTTTGATAATGTGAATTCTATTTAAAAATTCTGTTGTCACCTTGAGCCTTTCTGCTTCGCTCAAGATAAACAAAAGACGAAAGGTCTTAGAAAAAAATGATTTCAATTAGGTTTCGACTGCGCTCAACCTGACATAATAGTAAAAACTTACTTTTTATTATTCTCTGAATTGATATCGGCCATCATGTTTTTGGGGTCGATTTCAACCGACTTTACAGTTTTTGATGTTTCGAAACTGTAGGTTGGGTAGGCCCAAGCCCAGTCGTTTATAATTGTAGCTTCGGTTGGTTTTTCACCACGCATCATTTGCAACGGGATGTAAAAATCTTCAGAAGTACCATCGGTGTAAGTTACCGTTAAATCGATTGGCATGGGCATGAGTCCGATGCGCTCTAAAGTAACGGTTTTGTCTTCAACAGATTTCACTCCGTAATCGATGGTGTTCGTGGTTCGCGTAAAATCGTTTAAATACCAATCGAGTTCCAGCCCCGATACTTTTTCGGCCACGCGAATAAAATCGGTACGTGTAGGATGCTTAAATGCCCATTCTTTAAAATACTGTTTTATGGTTTGCTTATGGTTTTCTTCGCCAATAACATAAGCCAGTTGGTTTAAAAACACATAACCCTTGTAGTATGCCGATATGGAATACGAACGGTTATAATTAAAACGATCGGCATGTGTAGTAAGTGATTGTTCGGCACCCGAGTTTACGTAATAGTTGTAAACATCGTATACTTTTTGAACTGATTTTTCAAACGGTTTGTTGAAAATATGGCTTTCAGCTTTTTCTCCAAAATATTCGGTAAAGCCTTCATCCATCCAATAGTTGGTCGATTCGTTGGTGGCCAACAAAAATTGAAACCACGAGTGCGCCATTTCATGAGCCGTTACACCAAATAGTCCGTCAAAATTGCCTTCACCTACAATTAACGTGCACATACCGTATTCCATACCGCCATCGCCACCTTGAATGATGGAATATTGCTCGTAAGGGTACTGCCCGATATTTTCACTTAAGAATTGCATCAATGCCACAGCTTTGGGCTGTAGTTTTTTCCAATTGTTAAGTTTTTCTTGAGGCATGGTGCTTTTGTACAAAAAGTGCAGCATTGGCCCATTGGGAACTTGTACCGTATCGTGGATATAGTTGGGGTCGGCAGCCCAAGTAAAATCATGCACATTGGGCGCAACAAAATGCCATGTGAGTTTTTTGGTGTTGGGTTGTCTTAAAGTATCGGTTTGGTAACCGTGTCCGATTTCGTTAGGGTTTTGTAAATAGCCCGTACCGCCAACGGTGTAATTTTTATCGATGGTGATTTTAACATCAAAATCGCCCCAAACACCATGAAATTCACGACCAATATAAGGGTGGGCGTGCCAACCTTCATAATCGTACTCGGCCATTTTGGGGTACCATTGTGCCATCGATAAAGCTACGCCTTCTTTATTGTTTCTTCCCGAACGGCGAATCTGTACAGGTACTTGAGCATCAAAAAGCATATCGAAGGTAACGCTTTCGCCGGGTAAAATAGGCTCGTTTAAATCAACCTCTAAAACAGTACCCACGGTTTCGTGATTCAATTCTACCCCATTTTGCTTTAACGAATTCACTTTTATAAAACCAATTTCGTTGGGTTTCAATTTGCTGATGCGGTCTTTTACGCGCCCGTCCGGGTCGGCAATGGTTCGCGAGCGTACATCCATTTCGCTACCGGGTTGAAAGGCGTTAAAATAAAGGTGATAAAACACCTTGTTTAAAGCATCTGGAGAATTGTTGGTGTATACCAAGGTTTGCTTGCCTTGATAGGTGTAGTTATCAACATCCACATCAATTTCCATTTTATAATCGACATGCTGTTGCCAGTAACAAGGATTGGCCTGTGGAGATATAGCTGGAGCCTCGGGTGCCGCTGCTGTAGTTGGTGTTTCTACTATTTCAGAAGCACTTCCACAGGAAAAAATAAGGGTAAAAGAAAGTATATAAATATAAATTCGATTCATAAATATTGAAATTAAAATTAAGGCTGTTCAAATTAAAATAATGATTTTGAACAGCCTTAAAAAATTAGTAATTATTTCGACATTTTCGCTGCCATAATCAAGGCATTGTAGGCATTTGCCATTTTTGAAGATTTGCTTAAATCGGCAAACGGACGAATATCGCTGGTGTTTCCTCCAACTATAACTTTAGTGTTAATAGCCAATCCAGAATCCAAAATAACTTGCTTGACTTGAGCCGCTGTTAAATCCGGAAAATACGAACGGATTAAGGCTGCAATTCCGGCAACTGCTGGAGCAGCCATTGAGGTGCCGCCTTTTGTGGCGTATTCGTTTTCGGGGGTGGTTGAATATACTTTTGCTCCAGGGGCAAAAATATCGACGTTGTTTTTACCATAATTAGAAAAGGAAGCTACCATTTGTGATCCGTATTTTGGGGCCAAGGCACCTACTCTAATATAAGTATCTGATATTTCTTCGCCGTTAACGTTATCGTCTGGATAATTGGGTTCAACATCAACATCTTTGCTGTCGTTGCCCGCAGCGTGAACAAACACCACGTCGTTTTTGGCGGCATAGGCAATAGCCTCACGAACCCAATCGCTATGAGGCGAAAAGCTTTTCCCAAAACTTCCGTTTATAACTTTGGCGCCGTTATCTACGGCATATCTAATGGCCAAGGCCACGTCTTTATCGTACTCATCGCCGTTAGGTACTGTTCTTACGGCCATGATTTCCACGTTGTTGGCTACCCCGTTGGCGCCTAAGCCGTTGTTGCGTTCGGCAGCTATAATGCCGGCAACGTGTGTACCGTGGCTCTCGTCTTTAGTTGAATGCTTAACATTGTTGTTGCCGTAATATTTTGTTGAAAAATTGTCTGGGTCGTCTCCAGTTACACGACCTTTAAAATCTTTATTCAAGTTATAGTTTAGCCTATCGTTAATGGATTTTAAGCCGCTTTCTATTTCTTCAATCGCATCGGCCATGGAGTCCATACCGTTGCTAAACATATATTCGGCCATTTGCTTGGCTTGGTTTACGGTTTCATCATTGCTTTCAATGGCTTTTACGTCTTCTTTTGTGTAGTTGTCTTTCCCCAAATGTCCGGAAAGTACCTCATCGGCACGCTTTATTTGCTGATGAA
This sequence comes from Tamlana crocina, assembly GCF_012037625.1. NCBI lineage: Bacteria > Pseudomonadati > Bacteroidota > Flavobacteriia > Flavobacteriales > Flavobacteriaceae > Tamlana > Tamlana crocina. The sequence goes on along the minus strand of NZ_JAAVJS010000001.1, from coordinate 118,815 downwards.
TTTGGTCGTACTGCTGTTTTCTGCCCAACCATTTTTGGTACTCTTCTTCGTATTCTGCTTTTGCACGGGCATAATCAGGATGGCTAGTATCACCACTGGCTAGAATTCTAACATATTCCAATTGTTCGTTGTAGCCTTCACCTAAAAAATTCCAACCGTGAATGTCGTCAATATATCCGTTGTTGTCGTCATCCTTGCCGTTATTCGGAATTTCGTCTTTGTTGGTCCAAATCACGTCATCCAAATCTTCATGGTCAATATCGATACCCGAATCGAGCACGGCAACAATTACTTTTTTGCCTTTTCTGTTTTTGATTAATTCGGCGTAAGCTTTATCAACGCTCATTCCGGGAATGGTATCTTTTACCAAATCCAAATGCCCCCAATTTTGGGCCTCGGCTTCAGTAAGCTCAGAAACTTTTAAGGGTGAGGAGTCGATGTTTTCAACAGGTGTAGAAATGATGTCTGCAGTACTTCCACAGCCAAAGATTAGGGCTGATATAAAAAGTGGCGCAACAAGTGTTTTTATTGTTTTCATTGTTGTTATTTGAATTAGTCTATTATGTTATAAATTGAATATCTCTTGGGCGGTATAGATTTCATTGAGTCTTACGCCTTTTTCGGTGTTTTTTACGGTAATGATTTCGTTATGGGCATCGTGCTCTAAAAACAGGTAAAAATTATTATCGGCAGCAAGGCTTAAAAACTTCTGTTTTTCGTCGAGGGTTAATAGCGGCCGCGTATCGTAACCCATAACATAAGGTAGGGGCAGGTGCCCAACGGTTGGCAATAGATCGGCCATAAAAGCAATGGTCTTGCCTTTATAAGTAATAAGCGGAATCATTTGTTTATCGGTGTGCCCATCGGCAAAAAAAATATCGAAGCCTAAGGCCGAATTTTCAAGTGTATTTCCGTTTGGAAGAGAAGTAAAATGCAATTGGCCGCTCTCTTCCATGGGCAAAATGTTTTCCTTTAAAAAGGAAGCCTTTTCGCGGGCATTGGGTTGTGTGGCCCATTGCCAGTGGTCTTTATTGGTCCAGAAACGGGCATTTTTAAATGCCGGTTCGTAGCCCGTTTTGTCTTTGTTCCACTGAATACTTCCGCCGCAGTGGTCAAAATGCAAGTGGGTCATAAACACATCGGTAATATCATCACGATGGAAACCGTATTGTTTTAGCGACGAGTCTAAATCAAAATCGCCCCACAGGTAGTAGTAGCCAAAAAATTTATCCGATTGTTTGTTGCCCATTCCCGTGTCGATGAGTATCAACCGGTTGCCGTCTTCAATGAGCAAGCATCGTGTAGCAATATCAATCATGTTGTTGGCGTCGGCCGGATTGGTTCGGTTCCACAACGATTTGGGTACCACACCAAACATGGCACCGCCGTCAAGTTTCAAGTTTCCTGCGTTAATGGGGTATAACTGCATTGAAATTTTTTAAGTCATGCAAATTACTAAAAGGATTAAAGAATAACAGAATTATAGCTTTATTTTAACACTTGTGCGTAAGATTATTTTTGAAACGCATAAAAAATGAATTACATTTAAAAGTGAAAAACAGTCTTCTAAAAAGTTGAAAAAATGGATATTTTAATCACTTTTGCCATTATTCTGGTTGGTGCGTTTCTATTTGTGAAAGATTACTTTTCTATAGATACCACTTCCATTTTAATTATGGCCATGTTTATTGTGGTTGGTGTATTGAGCCCAGAAGAAGGTTTTTCGGGTTTTAACCATCCGGCTACCATTACTTTAGGTTGCATTTTTGTGGTTAGTGGTGGTATTTTTAGTTCGGGTGTTTTAGATGGGTTAAGCCATCGCATTATTAAACTGGCGAAGATACACTACAGTGTGGCATTGGTCGTTTTTTGTAGTATTTCTGGGGTGTTTTCCGCCTTTATAAACGATACGGCCGTGGTGGCTTTGTTGCTGCCAATTGCCCTTACAGTATGCAGGGAAACCAATATTACGCCAAGCCGTTTACTTATGCCCATTTCGTTTGCCGCTCTTTTTGGGGGCACCTGTACGTTAATTGGGACTTCCACCAATATTTTGGTGAGCAGTTACGCAAAAAAATATGGCGTTGACGAGTTTGGGATGTTCGAGTTTAGTGGTGCGGCATTGTGCCTTTTGGCTGTGGGCTTTACTTATATGTTTATTGTTGGCCCTCTTTTGTTACCTAAAAATAGGGGTGATAACGAAGAGTTTACCAAAAAGGCAGAAACTTACATTACCGAACTGTATGTAGAGGAAAATTGCAAAGATATTGGCGAACTTATCGACAAGTCGATTTTGGTTAATGATTACAATGTTAATATACTGTCCATTTTGCGCAATGGTGTTTTGAAGCATAACTTCGGAAAGAATGCCAAAATTTTGGAAGGCGATATTTTAAAAATTCTTGTTCCGCCTGAAACGATGTCGCGACTGCTGAGTATGGAAGGCTATAGCGTAAAGGGTAACAAACGCATGAAAAAGGCCGAAGACCAATACAAATCGTTTAATTTGTACGAGGTCATAATCCCATTCGGCTCGAGTTTGGCGGGCAGTTCACTAAAAGAAATTAATTTTAGGAGGCAATACAATTCTTCTGTTGTGGCCATCAGGCAACGTGGCGAGGTTAAGTACGATAAACTCACGCGCGTTACCTTAAATGAAGGCGATATGCTATTAATGCTAAGCGAAAACGAAGAAATAAACAGTTTGGTGTCTCAAAACCTAATCGTTAAACTTTCGGAATACGAAAAGAAGAAAACCAATTACAAAAAGGCCATTCCGGCGGTTGTAATTGGTGTTGGTGTGGTTTTGGCGGCCTCGCTAAATATCACCTCCATTTTAATTAGTGCCATGGTTGGCGCTTTACTTATGGTACTTTTAGGTATTTTAAAGCCCATTGAAGCCTATAAAGTTGTGGAGTGGAAGGTTATTTTTATGATGGCCGGAGTCCTATCCATGGGTACAGCTTTAGAAAAAACAGGAGGGGCGACTTTAATTGCCCATTATATCATGACCACTTTGGGCCAGTACAGTGCCCATATTACTCTGGCTATTATTTATTTATCGGCATTGGTTTTAACCAATTTAATTTCCAGTAAGGCTACAGCGGCTTTGTTGGTGCCTATTGTTATTAATTTATCCCAAAGCATGCAGGTTAGTGAACGGCCGTTTTTGGTTGCCGTTATGTTTGCTTGTTCGCTAACGTTTATGACACCTATGAGCTACCCTACAAATACTATGGTGTATGCGCCCGGAAACTATAAATTTGTCGATTTTTTAAAAATGGGAACGCCATTAAACTTACTCATTTGGTTGGCGGCATCTTTTGTAATTCCTTATTTTTTTCCGTTTTGATTAGAGTAAAGTAAGTTGTCCCATCTGAGGAATTAATTCTAAAGAGAACCTTGAAATTAAGAGTGTTTTGCATAACTTTGCGCGATTATTTTTTAGTTCAGTAATTGAAAACGCTTTTTTCATACATTTTACTCTTTTCTTTAGTTATGCGGCCTTTGTATAACATTGGCTATGTCGCGTATTTTGAGTTGAACTTAGACTATATCATAGAAACTTACTGTATCAATAAAGAAGAACCAGAACTGAAATGTAATGGTAAGTGCCATTTAGCAACACAACTAATGGGCAATGTTTCTGATAATGATGAAACGCCATACGTAAATTCCATTTTTGAGGCTTTTGTACCTGTATATTTTCAGGATTATGGTACTGCTAATATTTTTAATCCAGCTTTAGATTTAGTTACGGAAAACTGGAACTATTCCAATACGTTTTTCTCTTTGTTTCGAGATCATATCGACCCACCTCCCCGCGTGTAACCCATTTTTCAATTTGTATTACAAATCTTATTTTTTGAATCAAGCAAAATGAGGTAGGATTTGGTATACCTAAAAGGAATAAAGCTAAACGTTTTTTTAAGGTTGCTTGGGTTGTTATTTCAACCTTAAATTCACCTTATGCTTTAGCTTGTTACACTACACATAAAAAAAGAAAAAATGAACAAAATAGTAATGCTTGTTATGTGCATGGCAAGTATATGTGGTTTTGCGCAACAACAATTTTCAGGAAAAGTTGTTGACCAAAATAATCAACCATTGGCGGGAGCCACCATTCAATCTAAATTAAACCCCAATAACGCAGTAATTTCAAATGTTGAAGGGCATTTTTCAATAACATTAAAAAACACGAGTGCCGTTATTGTAAAGTTTATGGGCTTTGCCAATTCAGAAATATTGCTTTCTGCCCAAAACAACATCATCAAATTAAAGGAAAGTGATGAGGTGTTGTCCGAAATCGTAATATCGGCAAGTAGGGAAGTCCAGCAAAGAAAGGAAGTACCGGCCTCAATTTCGGTAGTTAATGCTAAAGCCATTGCCGAAACCAAAGCCTTTGGTATTGATCAATTGGTAAACAATGTACCTGGGGTTTTTATGTCCACTTCCAGAGCGGTTAGCAATGAGCAACACATGATGGCAGTACGCTCGCCCATTTCTACAAAAGCACTGTTTTTATTTGTTGAAGACGGTTTGCCCATACGTCCCACGGCAGTATTTAACCACAATGCCCTTTTGGAAATGAACGACGTATCTTTCAGTAGGGTTGAAATTTTAAAAGGGCCGGCATCTAGTATTTACGGAAGTGAGGCCATTGGCGGCAGTTTTAACTTTATCACCAAAAATCCAACGCGTGACTTTTCGGGACATTTGGGTTTTCAAACCAACGATATGGGGTTAACCCGTTATGAAGCCGAAGCATCAACTTACCCCAACGATAAGGTGGGCTTTTATATCGGCACGCACTATGTACAGCGTAAAAACGGCCCCATTGAGCATAGCGATTACGAAAAATTCGCACTGACATTTAAAAACGTTAACCATTTGTCGCCATCGGTTGATTGGGTTAATGTTTTTGATATTATTGATTACCGTTCGGACATGACGGGCTCTTTAAGCGAGGCCGATTATTCCAACGGAAATTACGAAAGCGACCAAACTTTTACCGAGCGCGAAGCCTTTGCGTTTCGTTTAAGAAGTACCCTCGATAAACGATGGAACGATAACAACAAAACGGTTTTCAATGCTATTTTTAGAAAGAATGGTATGGATCAAAACCCTTCGTACCGTGTTAGGCAATTTAGAAACCAAGGTCAGTTAACGGGTTTTGGAAGCGGCGAGTTAAACAGCAATACGTTTTACAGTTATGTAGGCTTAATTCAGCATAAAACGGATTTTAATTTTGCTAATTCTTCGTTGATTTTTGGAGCTTCTGCCGATTATTCTCCGCAGCGCTACCAAGCCGAATCCATCGATGTTATTGTAAACACCGAAACCGGACAAAACACCGACTTTACGTTAAATGCGGGAGATTATATTTTAAATTATGATGGCGATATTTTTAACTACGCCGGATATTTTCAATATGAAATCAATCCCACAGCAGATTTAAAACTTACCGCAGCCTTGAGGTATGATGGTTTCAACTATGCGTACAACAATTTACTGGATGGTGTGGCAGGCCCAAAAGATTCAAAAAATCACTATAACAACATTTCACCAAAATTGGGAGCCAATTATAATTTTTCAAAACAAGTTGGGCTTTATGCCAACTATTCCAACGGGTTTACACCGCCACAAACTTCTACCTTGTACAGAAACAGTTTTGTGGGCGTGGGCGATGAGGTTTTCGATTTAAAACCCAGCAACTACAACAATTTTGAAATAGGCACCTATTTTAGTGTACCACAAATCTTAACGGTCGATATGGCCTTGTATCTACTGGAAGGCAAAAATACTTTGGTAACCCTGAGGGATGCAAACGATGAATTTTTCAGTGCCAATGCCGGAAAAACCAGATCTTACGGTATTGAATACGGTGTGAAGTATTTTCCTTTTGAAACGTTAACCATCAGCCATAACGGCAGTTTTTCAAAACACCGATATGTTGAGTTTTTTGAAGGCGGAGAGGATTATTCAGATACCGATAGGGAAACCGCCCCCAATATTATGGGGACTTCAAAAATAATGTACAAACCCAGATCACTAAATAATTTGGCCTTGAGCCTTACCCACGAGCTGGTAGGGAAGTACAATACCAGTTTTGAAAATCAAATTGATAATAACGACGGTACTTTCAGCACTGGAACTTACAAAGGCCATAACATATTCAACGCATTGGTGTCGTACCAATTTAAGCAGTTTGAAGTTTGGCTGCACGCTTTAAACCTTTTTGATGAGCTGTATTCCCCAAGAGCGAGTTACAATATTTATTCTAGACAGAATAGCTACTCTATTGGGAACCCGAGAGCGTTCCACTTAGGGGTTAAGTACAATTTTTAATGTTATTAAAGGGCTGCCTATTAATACTGTTTATTGATTTTTAGACAGTCCTTTTTTTAAATGATTTTGAATATGAAAAACAGAAAATTAAACCAATGGTTCTGGAAATGGCATTTTATTGCCGGATTGGTGTCCTTGCCTTTTGTGATTTTGTTGGCCATTACCGGAGGGGTTTATTTGTTTAAGGATAATTATGATGCCCCCAAGCAAAAGCACATAAAAGAAGTAAAGGTTGAAGGCGAAGCGGTTTCTTTTCAAGAACAGTTGGGGTTGGCCAAAGCCGAATTTAAAAAGCAGCCCACCGCTATGGTTGTGCCTTCATCACCCAACCAAGCTACCGAGTTTGTTTCGGGGAGGTTTAGCCATAAACAGAGCGTTTACGTTAATCCGTACAAAGGGGGAGTAACAGGTAAAATCAGTCCGAAAGACTCCGATATGCATACAGTGAGAAAGCTGCATGGCGAACTCCTTTTAGGGAAATTCGGCACTAAAATTGTCGAACTTATTGCCTGTTGGATGGTCGTTTTAATCATCACCGGTATTTACGTGTTTTGGCCAAGCAAAAAAGCGGGACTAAAAGGCTTTTTTAGCATTCGGTTTAAACAGGGAAAACGAACCCTTTTCAGAGATTTGCACACCGTTTTAGGCTTTTGGATTTCGGTACTGTTGTTAATGACGCTTGCTGGCGGATTACCTTGGACCGATGTTTTTGGTGGTAACTTTAAAGCCATTCAAGACCTGACCAATACCGGTTTTCCTAGAACATGGAATGGTCGTGGGGTTAATTCAACCGTTTCAAATAGTATTTTTTCTTTAGATGAAGCCGTTGCTTTAGCCAAAACAAAAGACTTAAAAGGCGAGTTGCATATTGGGCTGCCACAGGGGCCACAAGGTGTATATATTATTTATAACGAAACTTTTGATTTAGACCAACAGCAGCGCTTGTACATAGACCAATATTCAGGAAAACAAATTATGCATCACAAATGGGAAGACGTGGGGATACTTATGCGTGGCCGCATGTGGTTTATGGCCTTTCATCAAGGGCAATTTGGCACTTGGAACTTTGTGCTTATGCTAACCGTAGCGGTACTGTTAGCGTTTGTTTGCATAGCGGCGTTAGTGTCTTATTTAAAACGAAAACCAGAAGGAAATTGGGGTACGCCAAAAGTGCCCTCAAAATTCAAGGTTGGTTATGGTTTGGTGGCTCTTGTTTGTTTATTGGGCATTTTATTTCCGTTATTTGGGGCCAGTGCTTTACTGATTTTTATTGTGGAACAGCTCAAAAAGAAATTTAAAGTGAAGCAACAAATGGCATAGATGACTTAAATCCAGTGTTTCTAAAAACAAACATTTTGAAAAATGACTAGAAACCTTTAAAATCATCTGTTTTTACTTAAATTAGTCACTTTTAATAGATGTATTTTCGTGTATGTTAGAATTAGCTGGAATCATTATATTGGGAATATTGGCACAGTGGGTGGCCTGGAAATTTAAAATTCCCGCTATTTTACCTCTAATATTAATCGGCTTGTTGGTAGGGCCCATTGCAGCCGAGTTTTTAAGTGAAGACGGCAATAAATGGATTGAACCGGTTTGGAATGGAAAAAATGGATTGTTTCCGGGCGACGGACTCTACTATTTTGTGTCGTTGGCCATTAGTGTGATTCTTTTTGAGGGCGGCCTTACTTTAAAGCGTTCCGAAATAAAAACCGTAGGCCCCGTAATTACCAAATTGATTACCATTGGTGCGGCCATTACCTTTTTTGGTGGCGGTATTTTGGCCAATCAAATTTTCGGACTCAGTTGGGATTTGGCCTTTCTTTTTGCAGGATTGATAATAGTAACCGGCCCCACGGTAATTACGCCTATTTTAAGAAACATTCCGCTTAAAAAAGATATTTCGGCCGTATTAAAATGGGAAGGTATTTTAATCGACCCCATTGGTGCTTTGGTAGCCGTATTGGTATTCGAGTTTATTAGCGTGGAAGGCGATAGCGGTTTCACCAAAACCGCCCTTATCGAGTTCGGGAAGATCATTCTTTTTGGTACCACCTTCGGGTTTACCTTTGCTCATGCCTTAGCGTTTGCCATAAACAAAAAACTTATTCCACATTATTTGCTCAACGTGGTGTCACTATCCACAGTGCTTTTAGTGTTTGTAGAATCTGAAATTTTTGCTCACGAATCGGGGCTTTTAGCCGTTGTGGTGATGGGTATGGTTTTGGGTAATAGTAAACTGGACAACATCAAAGAATTATTGTATTTCAAGGAATCGTTGAGCGTTCTGCTCATTTCAATATTGTTTATTTTATTGGCGGCCAACATCAACTATGAAGATTTAACCTTGCTTTACACCTGGAAAACCGCTGCATTGTTTGCGGCCATCGTTTTTATACTTCGTCCGTTGGCCGTGTTTGTGTGTTCCCAAGGTTCTAAACTAAAAATTAAAGAAAAGCTATTTATAAGCTGGGTAGGGCCAAGAGGTATTGTGGCTGCAGGTATTGCCTCGCTGTTTGGTAGTAAACTGATTAGGCAAGGTGTTGAAGGTGCCGAGTACATTACGCCCATGGTATTTATGGTGGTGCTGGGCACGGTATTGTTAAACGCCACCACGGCCCGATTGTTTGCCAAATTGGTGGGTGTGTTCCTTAAAAAGTCCGAAGGTATTTTAATTGTTGGGGCATCAAAAGTGTCACGATTATTAGGGCACTATTTAGAAATGAACGGCAGGCACGTGGTGCTTATCGATAGTAACGAAAAGAATATTGAAAAAGCCAAAGAGCTCAGTTTGGAAGCCATTACCACCGATATTTATTCCGATACGTTAATGGATAACATCGAACTGAACGATATGGGCTATTTAATGGCACTTACTGCCAACCCCGATATTAACAAGTATGCCATAAACAAGTTCAGCGAACAGTTTGGTGAAAACGGCTCGTTTAGGCTGGTAACCACCGAAGAAATGCAGGACGATACCAACAACCCCGAAGGTGGCCTATTTTCGCATAAAGACGATTTTAGCCGATTGATTCAACTGGCGCGGAAGCATCCGTCTATCCAAGAAATTGATTTGGAAGACAAGGCACATTACGAGGAACTGATAAAGATTTCTAATAACGATGAAGATATCATCCCGCTATTTATCAAAGACAAAAAGGGCGAATTGCACATTATCTCTTCCTTTAATCTGGATGTAAAAACTATTGAAGAAGGCTACCAATTGGTGTATTTAGGAAAACCTTTTGATGTTGAAAAAGTACCCACAGCCGAAACACCGGTAGCGAAGGAAGATTGATTTTGATAAACTTTTAAAAATAATGAACGCCCTTTTTGAGGGCGTTTTTTTTATTCTGTTTTGATAGATTTTGGGGTTTTGCGACGGTTATTGTTTTTGGGCAAAGTTTTTTAGTTTAAACTAAATGTTAATTCTACTAATTCCTCAGCTTTAGCAAATAATAACATTTCAACAGTAGAAATATTAGTATTATATTCTTGCGCAACCTTCTCAAGAATACTTAAATATTGGTTATAGAAAATATCTTCGTTTGCTTTTTCCCATTTTTCGTTTTTTGCAGTTTCTTTGATGAGTTTGTTTCCCTTGGCAACTACTTTATTTCTGCTCGACAAAACAGGAAATAAAATTTTATCATCAATATTGTATAATTTTTGAATGCAGTTTAATGAAATTGCAACTCTAGCGTCAAATATGGCGTATTTATTTGGGTTATGAATTACAATGGCTTTAGACCAAGATGCAATTCCTTTTTTCCCTTTTTGGATTAATTCATTTGCCGATAAGTTATAATATTCATTCATAGAATCTTGGCTATTAGTGTGAATTCCTCCCCAAGTAGTGATATAATATTTAATTAATTCGTTTTTTTCTTCGTCGCTATCAGAATTTTGCCATTTGTTATTTAGTTCTTGTTTTAAAATTAAATTTTTAAAGTATTGGTTACCAATAGGTAATTCAATTCCTGTGGGCAGTTTTTTTTCGTTAATTTCTCTCCAGCTGTACCAATCATTTTCAGAATTAATAAATTCTTTAGCGTAATCAGTAATTGTTTCGGTAAGTTTTTTCATTGTCAAACTATGGTATATTTTAGGGTTGATTTTGAGCGTTATATTTGTAGTGAGTTTTGCCTAGCGGTTGGGCTATGAGCAGAAGCGTCCGGTAGGGCGCTATTGCTTATAGGTTATGTTGGCATTTGTCTATTCTATTTTTTCGTATTCTAGAATATTGATAAATTTTTGAATCAGGTGAAGATTTTCATGTTCATTGAAAATATCAATATCAAAATGCTCTTTTCTAATAGTATCATTAGCGATTTTCATTTTTTTAAGCATAGGAATAATACTTTTTAGGTATCTATTGTAATAACCAATTAAATCATTTTTTTTATTTGGTATTTTGTAACCATATTTGCCTTCAATACTAACTATTATCACTCCTTTGTACCTAAGTGAAGAAATTATTTCTCTTATGTATTCCACGGTTGCTTTTGGATGTACTCGTTTAATTATGTCGACCAAATCATGTGTTTCCGCAAGTCTATAGGGGTCTGTTTTAAATACCAATAGGAGATGTCTGAGAAGTTCTGATTCCTCAATGGAGATGTTATTTTGATTTAATTGTTTTTGTACTATATCGAGACATAATTTTGCTACCTTTTTATCTGAGATATCCAGCTCTTTGTTGTACTTACCTAAATATTGAGACGTAGAATTTGGAAAAAAATCGACAAATAAACGTTCATTTATGGCTTCAAAAATTTTATCAGCATTTTTATCCTTATGGCTTGTGCAATAAATTTTTCCAACCGAACCCGAGAATAAGTCAGCAAGTTGAATTAACGGTTCTTCAAATTTGTCATCAGCAATTACATACTTTCTATCTGGATTAAAGAGAGTAGGTGAAAAAACTCTATTCGAAATGTAATTTTTAAGGCTATTTTGGAATTTTTGGCTGCCAAGTTTGTCAAAATAAATTTCGAAACTTTCGTATTTTTCAACGAACTGAGTTAAAAACAGACGCTGAAAAAACTTATAAAACACGGTTTTATCCTCTAAATTTTTGTTCTCGATTTTACGTTTGTCAATTACAAGGCTAAAAATGCCATAGGGAACTTCTTTAAGTTTTGATATAATTGAGAGTCGACTGTCAATATTCAGTTTACTTGATTTTAGTGGAGAACCTTGTTTATGTTTTTTGGAGAGTTCTTCTCTAATTTCCTTCGCTTTTCCTAAATCCTTGCCGTCTATTACAAAAGCTGTATATATAAAATGTGAAAAAGTTCCCTTTTTCGATTCTGTATCGAGGTGTGAGTTTCCAAACTCATCAAAATATATAAATGCTTTTGTCTTCAATTTTTAATTAATTCCAACGATCTGGAAAAACCCAATAACGTTTGTCCAACTCAAATTAAAGAGATAAATATAGACACAACAAACCAATATTAAAAATATTTCTTACAAACAGAGTGACGCTTTTACTTTTAGGCATAAAAAAACCTGCTAAAAAGCAGGTTTTTTTACTATGTGTTTGCAACGGGGTTTAAGCCATAATATGCAATTCTGTAAATTCCTTAATTAAGGTTAGCGAATTCTCGCCATCTATTTTAAGTTGATCAAACGGAATCTCCACATTGTCAACCTCTATTTTAGATATTTTGAACGGCAGGCCGTGCAAGTTCAATTTAAAGGTTTTATAAGTGGTTACATATTTTCCAGACTTGTGTTGCTGAATAATCAGTTCGTCCTTTTTACCGTGCAGCTTAAAGTTTCTTAAGCTGTAACGCCCTTTTATGTAGTCGTAACCATCACCGGCATCTTCGTACACCATCGATTCTTCCTTGCCTTCTTTGTAATACACATCTAAAATAAGCTCGTCGATGGTTTTTTCGCCCACATACTGCTGTATGGGGTATTTAGGGATAATGGCACCTTCGCTTACAAAAATAGGCATGCTGTCTAAATCGGCATCTACCCAAATTTCTTGTCCGCCTTTCACCACTTCATCGGTCCAGAAATTGTACCATTGGCCTCGCGGAATGTACATGCGTCTTCCTTTTTGGTTGGGTCCGTTAACGGGACATGCTAATATCTTTTCACCGAAAATAAACTCATCGTTTCGGTAGTGGGTTTGCGAATCTTCTTGGTCGTAAAGTACCAACGATTTTAAAATTGGAATACCCTCATCGGCATAGCGCCAAAACGCCGTGTACAAGTACGGTAGCAGTTGGTAACGCAGCTCGATAAACTTACGCACCACATCGGTTATGGTTTTTCCGAAAGCCCAAGGTTCTTGGTCGCCATGGTCGCCCGAGGAGTGCGTTCTGCAGAACGGGTGGAAAATACCCAATTGAATCCATCGCGCGTACAGTTCGCCATTGGGTTGCTCGGCAAATCCGCCAATATCCGATCCTACAAACGAAAATCCAGACATGGCCATACGCTGTGCCTGTAAATTGGCAATGTTTAAGTGGTCCCAAGTGGCCACGTTATCGCCGGTCCAACTCGAGGTATAGCGTTGTGTACCCGAATAGGCTGCCCTAGTGATTACAAAAGGTCGTTTTGGATAAGAGAATTTTTTTAAACCTTGGTAAGTAGCGCGTGCCATTTGCATACCGTAAATGTTGTGTGCTTTACGGTGGCTACACGGGTTGCCATCGTAATCGTGGCGTACATCGTCAGGGAAGGTTTTTCCCGGTACATCCATAACGGCGGGTTCGTTCATATCGTTCCAAACGCCTTTAACGCCTATATCTTCAACCAATTCCTTGAAAAGATCAGACCACCATTCGCGTACTTCAGGTTTTGTGAAATCGGGGAAATAACATTCGCCCGGCCATACTTTTCCTTTCATATATGGGCCATCGGCACGTTTACAGAAATAGTCGTTTTCAAGTCCTTCCTTGAATACCGAATAATCCATATCGATTTTAATGCCTGGGTCGATAATCACGATGGTTTTAAAGCCATCATCGGCCAATTCCTTGACCATACGTTTCGGGTCTGGGAAATATTCTTTGCTCCACGTAAAACACCTAAAGCCTTCCATATAATCGATATCCAAATAAATGGCATCGCAAGGAATTTTAAGCTCCCTGAATTTGGCGGTGATTTCCTTTACGTTCGATTCTGGATAATAACTCCATTTACATTGGTGGTAGCCCAAAGCCCAAAGCGCCGGCATTTCGTGAGGTTTTCCGGTTAAATCGGTGTAATTGGCCACGACTTCCGACATGTCGGGGCCGTAGATGAAATAATAGTTCATTTCGCCACCGTGGGCCCAGAAACTGGTGATGTTTCGACGTTCGCTGCAAAAATCGAAATACGAACGGAAGGTATTATCGAAAAAGATACCGTACGATTTTTTATTGTGCAATGCCGTGTAAAACGGTATGGTTTTATAAATGGGGTCGGTATCGCGGCCATAAGCATACGAGTCGGTTACCCAATTCTCAAAACGCTTGCCCTTTAAGTTATTGTCTACAGGTTTGTCGCCCAATCCGTAATAGCTTTCTCCGGGCTGTGCGGTTTTCGACATTTTTACCACATCGCCACCAAACTCGTAGCTTTCTTCCCAGTGGAAGCCCAGCTCGTCTTCGCAAATTAAACTTTTGTCTTTGGCATCGTAGATGGCTGTACGCAAGTCTAATTTAGAAATATGGCAGATGAGTTTTGAAGTGGTAATGATGTAATTATCGTCATCTTCAGTAACTTCCAAGTGGTTGTAACCACGGCTGGCATATTTTGTAATAGCATACGAAAAATCATTGTCAAAAATACCAGTAGTGGTAAACCTAAAACGAAGAATACTGTCGCGGCGCACGGTAACTTCAAGTTTTACGCCGTTTTCTGTGGTGAAAGACAGTACGTTAAGGTTCTTTTCGTATTTTATTATTTTGGAAGGAAACAGGTTTCCTTTATATTCTAATTCGGTGTTTAAAATCATAATATTATGCGTGTATAATAATGTTCGAAAGTACTAATTTTAAAAATTATTCAGCAGTTAATTTTATTAAAAAATTGATAAGAAATTTGTGTAATGCTCAAATATTCAGTCATATACTTGTCGAATGTACAATGGGTGTTGGGTTGAGTGAATTTACGTATTGTCGCGACCAATCATTTATTACAAAAAAGAGCGTTTTACTGTATAAATATTTGATACGAAGCCCGGTGAAGAAGCTTTTGCCCTTAGAAGTTTTAATGATCAAGGACAAAAGCTTTAGTTTTTTAGGATTTGAACTCAAAAACGGTAATTGCCAGTGGGGGCAATGTTATCTCGGCAGAATAGTCTTTGCCGTTCCAGGCTGTTTTTTTAATGCAGATTGCTTTCCCATTAGAAATGCCACTACCGCCAAATTCCTCTAAGTCACTGTTAAACACTTCTTTCAGTTTTCCTTTCACAGGAACACCAATGCGGTATTTTTCCCTTACCGTTGGCGTTAAGTTGCACACTACTATTACATTGTTTTCGGCTTTGTAGCCTTTACGGATGTATGAGATAACACAGTTTTCGTGGTCGTCATAGCTTATCCATTCAAAGCCCTCGCCTGTAAAGGGCTTTTCGAACAATGCGGGTGTCGTTTTATAGAATTTGTTGAGTGCCTTGTAATAATTTTTGGTGTCTTGGTGGGGTTTAAAATCCAATAGATTCCAGTCTAAACTCTCCTGGAAATCCCATTCGTTGTACTGTCCAAATTCGCCACCCATGAATAAAAGTTTCGTTCCGGGATGGGTAAACATATAGCCATACAGCAAACGGAGGTTAGCGAAACGCTGCCACTCATCGCCAGGCATACGTCCTAAAATAGAGTTTTTTCCATATACTACTTCGTCATGCGAAAGGGGTAGCATAAAGTTTTCGGTAAAAGCATAGGCTAAGCTAAACGTAATTTCGTTGTGATGGTATTTTCGGTACACGGGGTCTTTGGCAAAATACTCCAAAGTGTCGTGCATCCAGCCCATCATCCATTTCATTCCGAAACCGAGGCCGCCAACAAAAGTGGGTCGCGATACCATAGGGAATGCCGTCGATTCTTCTGCGATGGTTTGTACATCGGGGAAGGAGGCGTAAATTTCTTCATTCAATTCTTTTAGGAAACTGATAACGGCCAAGTTTTCGCGACCTCCGTAAATGTTGGGTTCCCATTCGCCATCTTCGCGAGAATAGTCTAAAAACAACATCGAGGCTACGGCATCAACACGCAGGCCATCGGCATGAAACTGGTCCATCCAAAAAATGGCGTTACTGATTAAGAACGAGCGTACTTCGTTGCGTTCGTAATTAAAAATCAAACTTTTCCAATCTTGGTGGTAACCTTTGCGCCTGTCGGGGTGTTCGTAAAGGTGCGAGCCGTCAAAGAAGCCCAATCCATGCGCATCTTCCGGGAAATGCGATGGCACCCAGTCTAAAATAATCCCAATATCGTTTTGGTGTAATTTATCGATTAAATATTTAAATTCTTCAGGATAGCCAAAGCGCGATGTGGGGGCAAAATACCCCGTAATTTGATAGCCCCAAGACGGGTCGTAAGGATATTCCATAATGGGCATGAGCTCTACGTGGGTAAAGTTCATTTCCTTTACGTAATCTACCAACTCATCGGCCAGTTCGTAGTACGATAAAAAACGATCTTCTTCAACATGCTTTTTCCACGAGCCCAAGTGCACTTCGTAAACCGAGTATGGGGCATCTAAAGCATTGTGTTTTTTTCGTTTTTTCATCCAAGTGCTGTCTTTCCACTTGTAGCCGTCGTCCCAAACAATGGATGCGGTACTGGGTGGATGCTCGCACCTTCTCGCATAAGGATCCGCCTTTTCGGTTTTTATATCGTTGTTATGGCTTTGTATTTTGTATTTGTATTTGGTTCCTTTTCCTATTAACGGAATAAAACCTTCCCAAATACCACTGGAGTCCCACCTTACGTTAAGTTGGTGTTCGCCTTCCATCCAAAAATTAAAGTCACCAACTACAGAAACCTGCTTGGCGCTGGGTGCCCATACGGCAAAATAAACGCCTTCAATGCCATCAACGGTAACGAGGTGCGAACCAAATTTTTCGTAAAGCCTGTAGTGTTTGCCGGCCTTAAAAAGATTGATGTCGAATTCTGTAAATAAACTGTGAACTTTTACTTGTGCCATATATTTTAATGATTTATAATATTAGAAATACCCTTTAAAGGGATTGCTGCCCACTGTGGGCGCGAGTTGAGCTCGTAACCCAACTCGTAAATTGCCTTTTCAAGCAGACAATATTTTAAGATGAAAATGCGCTCTTGGTTGTAGCCTAAATTGAGGTTGGCGTTTTGTGTTTCCGTAACGTAAGTGCCCAAAAACAGTCCCGTTATGTAACGATACAGTATTTCGGAGGCTTTAAAGAGCTGCTCTAAAGAGGCCTTGTACTGCTCTTTATTATTGAAAACGTTGGCATAAATAGCATAATGGAACGAACGGAACAACCCTGCTACATCCTTAAGAGGCGGTTGTTTTACCGTGCGGTCGCGAATGGTGCTTTCGGGCTCGCCTTCAAAATCGAGAATGTAGAAATCGTTGTTTTTTACCAAGATTTGCCCCAAGTGATAATCACCGTGTATGCGGATGCGCTCGCCTTTTAATTTGGTCCAATCGAAATTGAGAAAACGCTTCCTGATGAGGTTTTTTTTGTCTAAAAACTCATTGGCCAAATCTAAAGCGATATCTTCCAATTTATGGAGGTTGTTTTCAATGGTGTTTAAACGGTTTTGAAATTGATAAAGCATTTTGTTTTTGAGCCATACCGTGTAATCGTTGTTGTAATGGGTTGGCGTAAAAGCGGTTTCTTCAAACTCTGAGCCCAATGCGATGTGCATTTCGGCGGTGCGTTTGGCCAAGGTGCGTACTTGGGTAAAAATGTTTAGCCCTGCCCAATCGATAATCTCGGCCGGAATGTCCTTGATTTTTAGACGTTGGTACAATTCGGTGTTTGGTAGGGCATCAATATGGATGTTTTTGTACTCGATGTTTGAAAAGATTTTGTGCAGTTCTTTCAGCATATATTCCCAGGCATCGCCTTCATTCGGAATCATTTTTTGCATCAACCCAATGGTGATGTTTGCCGAATTGGAATCGACCAAATTGATGCTGCCCAAATACGCCGGAGTGTTTTTAAATTCCTTTTTTTCCGATAAAAACCGACTCATTTCGTAGTCGGGATTTTTATCGGCGAAAATGCGCCTGAAAAATTTTAAAACGTATTTTTCATTATATACCAACGAGGTATTGCTTTGTTCCAAGCCCATGAATCGAGACGATTCGTAAGTCAAATTTTTAAACAAATGGCTTTTATGGTACTGTACTTTTGTAGTGTCTTTAGGCTCGGCGGTGGCAATGCGCTCAAAAACCAATTTCCTAAAGGCTTCCAAGTGCGTGGCATCAATAATATACCCCGTTTGGTTGTTGATTTCAATAGGTAGAATACGATTTTCCTTGGCGAAATTTTCGTCGGTTACAAAGGCAATGGGCAAAAAGTAATGCTGATAAAAGGCCTCAACGAAATTGACTTCCAAAATAAGTCCGAAATAGATTTCGCCATCTTGCTGTATCTTGAAATATTCGGCCAGTTCGATGTATTTCATCTGGCTTGACTTTCCGCCGTACCAGCGTTGCTCTACAATATAGTTTTGCAATACATCTAGCAAAAATGTTTTTACAAAATCGGTATGGTCCAACAGTGCTTCCCATGGCTTGGCGCTCACGAAAACAGGTTGTACCGAAGATTTTGAAACACTGTTAGACATACTATTTGTTTATCTTAAAAATATGAAGCGGCATGGTGGGGTGCAACTCTACATAGCACCACTCGTGGTTCCAATTGTAGCGACTATCGGTTATCAAGTCATGCATTTCAATGTTGTGTCCGTGGTTCACACCAATATCATGCAGGGGCACTTGTACGGTGCCTTGCTGGGAGTGGTGCGAATCGAGACTGATTACCACAAATATTTCATTGGTTTTATCGTGGTTCCACTTGTAAAAAGCGATTAAATTATCGTTTTGGATATGGCAGAACTTAATATTATTGGTTTGTTGCAATGCCTCGTTAAGATTCCTGATATAATTTATTTTCGCAATTAAGGTGGTGAGTTTGTTTTTTATGTTCCAATCGTAATGCGTGAACTGGAATTTTTCAGAGTTTAAATACTCTTCCTTGCCAAGTAACGGTTCTGAAATCATGTACTCGAAAACAGGTCCGTAAATACCTATGGACGAGCTAAGCGTTGCCGCCAAGGCATAACGTATAATGTGCATGGATTCGTTGGCGCCCTGTAAATGGTAAGGGTTAATATCGGGCGTATTGGGCCAAAAGTTGGGCTGCATGTATTCTTTTAGCTCGGTTGTGGTCAACTCTTCAACGTATTGGATGAGGTCGTACTTGCTTTCGCGCCATGTAAAATACGTGTACGACTGTGTGAAGCCTTGTTTTGCCAATTGCTGCATCACTTTAGGAGCCGTAAAGGCTTCGGCCAGAAAGATCACATCGGGGTGCTTTTCCTTTACTTTTGAAATGATCCAATTCCAGAAATAAAATGGTTTGGTGTGCGGATTGTCCACTCTAAAAATCTTAATACCACAATCAATCCAATACATTAAAATATCCAAACACTCGTTCCAAAGGTTTTTATAATCTTTACTTTCCCAGTAAATAGGAAGGATGTCCTGATATTTTTTCGGCGGATTTTCTGCGTATTGCACGGTGCCGTCGGGTCGCCATTTAAACCAATCGGGGTGGTCTTTTACCCAAGGGTGGTCTGGCGCGGCTTGTAGGGCGTAATCCATGGCAATTTCTAAGTCGTTGTCTTTTGCCGCTTGGATCAATGCTTTAAAATCGTCTAAACTGCCCAATTGCGGATGGATGTCTTTATGGCCGCCATGTTGCGAGCCAATGCCCCAGCACGAGCCTACATCATCTGGTTTAGCCTCGGTGGTGTTGTTTTTTCCTTTGCGGTTTACTTCCCCAATTGGGTGAATGGGTGGTAGGTAAACCACATTGAACCCCATGCTCTTTACCCTTGGCATTAACGGGATGCAATCGTTAAAGGTACCATGTACGCCTTCTTGCTGTGATGCCGAACGCGGGAAAAACTCGTACCATGTACTGAATCTTGCGCGCTTTCTGTCAACAAAAATTTGATAGTCTTTTGAGGCGTTGGCCAATATTTTTGAAGGGTTGGCAAAAAATATGTTGTATAACCGGTCTTTTGCAGCTTCGGTTATGGCTTCGCCGTAATGGCTTTCATTTTTAAAGAGGTGTAGTAAATGCTCAAGATAGCTTTTGTCTTCGGCATTAACAGTTTTTAATAACGGTTCAATAAGTTCGGCACCTTCCAGTAACTCTGAAACCACATGTTGCCCATCATTTATTTTTCTAATAAGGCCATAGCGCCAATTTAGGGCATAATCTACCCAGGCTTGTAATTTATAAGTGTAATAGCCTTGTTTTTCAACAGAAAAAGCAGCTTGCCATTCGTTGTTAGAACGAAGTAGCATGCGCTCTTCTTTCCAAGTTTTATCATCTTCGTGCTTGTATAAGACTGAAGCACCCAAAACATCGTGGCCATCGGCCATAATATGAGCTTCTACATTAACAATTTCGTTAACGACACGTTTTATGTAAAATTCACCACAGTTAACGCTTGGCGATACATAATCAATGATTACTCTTTTTTGGTTTTGCATTTTTTGGTTAGTTATTGAAAGGGGTTTAGTAAATTATATTTTTAAATAATGAATCCTTTGGGGATGGTTGCGCCGTTCTTAACCACTACAATACCATCTTTAATGCAGTAGGTGTCTGTTTCCGCATCTTTTAAATGGGGGCCACCATTAATTCTCACATCATCGCCAATGCGGCAATTTTTATCGAGAATGCAATTTTTAATAAAACAGCGTTCGCCAATGCCCATTAGGATTTCAATTTTTTCACTTTCTATGTCTTCTAAGGTTTCGTAATAATCGCTACCCATCATGTAGGTGTTGATTACGGTAGATTCTTTTCCTATTCTTGAACGGATACCGATAACCGATTTTTCAATTTTGGCAGCGCTTATTATGCAGCCTTCTGCGATTACTGCACGGTCTAAAGAGGTGCCGGCCACTTTGGTGGTGGGCAACATACGGGCGTGCGTGTAAATACGCTTGGTCCTATCGTATAAATCGAATTTTGGGATGTCGTCAGTCAAGCCTAAGTTGGCTTCAAAGAAGGAGTCTACGGTTCCAATATCGGTCCAATAGCCTTCGTATTGGTAGCTTAATGTTTTATGTTTTTCAATGGACTGCGGAATAATTTCCTTGCCAAAATCGTTAGTGTCTGGATTGTCCATCAATTTCTCCAATAAACCTCTGTTGAAAACATAAATACCCATGGAGGCTAGATAATTTCGGCCTTGAGCCTTCATTTCGTCGCTTACGTCTGATGTCCATTCTGGTAATAAGCTCGCATCTGGTTTTTCAATGAAAGAGGTGATTATGTCTTCTTCGTTGGCTTTTAGGATACCAAAACCTGGTGCATCCTTTTCGTTTACGGGAATGGTAGCAATGGAGATTTCGGCACCGCTCTCTTCGTGGGTCTCAATCATTTTGTCGTAATCCATTTGATAGAGTTGGTCGCCAGAAAGAATTAGCGCGTATTCAAAATCGTGGTTTAAAAAGTGGTGCATGCTCTGCCTAACCGCATCGGCCGTACCTTGAAACCATGTTTTATTGTTGGGCGTTTGTTCGGCTGCGAGTACATCTACAAAAGCACTGCTAAAAAAGCTAAAGTGGTAGGTGTTTTTAATGTGTTTGTTTAATGAAGCAGAATTGAATTGGGTTAAAACGAAAATACGCTTGATGTCGGCATTGATGCAATTAGAGATAGGAATATCTACTAACCTATACTTTCCAGCAATGGGTACTGCTGGTTTTGATCGTTTATCTGTTAATGGGTAAAGTCTAGATCCTTGGCCACCTCCTAAAACAATGGCTAAAACTTTATTGTTAATCATATCTTTTTGGTTTTTAGTGCTAGTTTAATTTATTATATCAACGATTGGTATAGGCTTTGTACTTGTTTGGCTATGGCTACCCAGTCAAAATATTCTTCAACTCGTTTTCTGCCTTTTTTAGCCATGCTCTCTCGTAGGTCTTTGTCTTTAATCACTTTATTGATGCCATTGGCAAGATCTCTAGAAAATTTATCGGGATCAATAGGTTCGAATGGGGCCTCTGTTTGTTGTTCCAAAGGAATTAAAAAACCGGTTTCGCCATCAACCACCACTTCTTTTATGCCTCCAACGGCACTGGCTACTACGGCGGTTTCGCAGGCCATAGCTTCAATATTTATAATGCCAAAAGGTTCGTAAATGGACGGACAGCAAAATACATCGGCGTGCGAGTACAGCTGAATGATTTCCTCTTTGGTAACCATTTTGTCTATCCAAATCACATTTTGGCGTGTTTTTTTCACTTCGTTTACGGCATCTTCCATTTCCTTGCCAATTTCCTTGGTGTCGGGTGCACCGGCACATAAAACGATTTGCGTATCGGGGTCAATATATTTTATGGCGTTCACCAAATGAATAATGCCTTTTTGGCGGGTAATCCTGCCCACAAAAAGCACGTAGGGTTTGGTTTTGTCCACGCCGTACTCATCAAGTGTTGCGGTTTCAGAAGTGGTTTGGTACTGCTGAAGGTTAATGCCGTTATAAATAACATGCACTTTGCTTTCGTCAACATTAAAATGCTTAATCACATCTTCTTTGGTTTCCTCAGAAACGGCGATTAGCGCATCGGCCATTTCAATAGCTGTTTTTTCAACCCACGACGAGGCATCGTAACCTCTGCCCAACTGCTCGCGTTTCCATGGGCGTAAAGGCTCAAGGGAGTGTGTAGTAATTACTAAGGGTGTGCCGTAGCACAGTTTAGAAACAATACCGGCAAAATGTGCGTACCAAGTGTGGCAGTGTACCACATCGGCATCTACGGCGTCGGCATTCATATGCAGCCCAGTGCTTAGCGTTTTAAAAACGGACTTTAGCTTATCGTCTGAGTTTTCAAAAACACCATCTTCAAAAGGAAAGCCTTTTACACTTAAATTATCTGATTTTTCATCCTGATCGCCAAAGCATCTCACATCAACTTCCATGAGTTTAGCGAGCTCGCCCGCCAAATATTCAACGTGTACTCCAGCCCCTCCATAAACGTACGGAGGGAATTCTCTTGTGTAAAAAAGTGCTTTCATGTAATATAAATATTATCGTATGTATTTGATTAATAGGTTATCAAAAAAACTGAAAATTAACTACCCAGAAACTTTTTTAATGTTATCAAAAGTTAAAAAAAATGATAAATAATCGCCTTTATCCGTTTTTTGGTATAAGGTTGAAACAGACCGATTAAATCATAAAATTGTTAATAACAATTAATGTATTGAAATGATATTTCACTAAAAAGTAGTACCACTCAAGCATTAGATAATTCGGGGCTTTTTGTGTGTTTGGTAGTTAGTTTTAGTTCTTATGTTATAAACATACAAAATAATTATTAACAATTAAATAGGATTTTCTTTTTTAAAGAAATTAAAGAAAAAACGCGTTAAAGAAGGATTATCAACAAAAAAATAGAAATAAAAAGCGGTTTTGGTTTTAATCATTCACGGATTTTAAAAACTAGTTGAAAATTCGATTATTTTTTCAATGTATTATTTATAAAATTTGAGGTGGAATTTTATGATTTTAAAACAAGGCTCTTATTTTACATTGAATTAAGAACCTTGTTTTTGCTTCTCATTATTCTACCAGACTGAAAAGAATTTGATTGATGCTTACTGTCGGTTTACCCGATTAAATTTATAGATTAATGAAATGATTATGGCATTGTTTTTATTAAACGCCCCCCAAGTGAAATCGTCTTTAAACTCACCGCCAGATTCAGGTTTGTTGGTTTGGCTTTGGTAGGCCAATGCATTGGTTTGGATCATGAGCATCCATCTGGTGGTTAAATATATGTTTAGTCCCAAAACTAGGGCGGCTGTTAACCTGGTAATATCGGTTGTGCCACCACCAGATTTAAACTTGTCTGCACCCAGGCCATAGCCAAGCATGGCACCGTACATAAAATGCACTAAATTATTTTGGGCCAAGGCGGTAAACATGAGAAGCTTTAACTGGAAATCGATAAAATTGGCTGTGTAAAAATCGGTGCTAATTCCGCTATAAACAAAGCCTAAAGAGCCATAGAGGGCCGATTTGCTAAACATGGCTAGTTGCATAAAATATGAGGCGTGGAGGCACCATAGCGTTTGGTCTGAATTGAAACCAAAACCCGCGCCAAAGGCCAGCATAGTTTGTACAAATGCCATAGCCGTTGCCGGGTCGTGCGTTTCTAAAGTGGCCATTTCTTCAAGGGTTTTTGGATTGTTGGCCTCGATGAAGTTAAAGGGGTCCAGTGCTTCGGGGATTTCGCCTAAATCGTTGTTATGACTTACAGGTTGCTGATGGGCATAATCGCTCTCTAAAGCGGTTTGCACGTAGTTGCTGGCGTAATCTGGGTCTAATAATTGGGCATAAATGTTTGAGGTTAAAAGAAGCAGAAAAGTGGAGCAAGCGAGTTGAAGTAATTTTGTTTTCATAATATAAAGATGGATTGGTTACTTTTTAAAAAGTAGCATCGATATCATGAAAATTTGAAGCCTAACGGTGTATTAAAGTACAATAAAAATAAAAGCCAAACAAAATTTTTTGTTTGGCTTTCAGTGACTTGTGTGTTTTAAAAAGCTTTTTTGGCTTAGTCGTTTAATTTTAAAACAGCCATAAACGCTTGCTGCGGAATTTCTACATTTCCTACTTGGCGCATACGTTTTTTACCTTTTTTCTGTTTTTCGAGTAGTTTACGCTTACGTGAAATATCACCCCCATAACATTTTGCGGTAACGTCTTTACGAAGGGCTTTTATCGTTTCGCGCGAAATAATTTTGGCGCCAACAGCTGCTTGGATAGGAATATCGAACTGCTGCCTAGGAATAAGCTCCTTAAGTTTTTCGCACATCTTTCGGCCAACGGTTTGGGCGTTATCGGCGTGTATCAATGCGGAAAGTGCATCAACGGGTTGGGCGTTCAAAAGAATGTCCAATCTTACCAATTTTGAAGGTTTTAAGCCGATAGGGTGGTAATCGAACGAGGCATATCCTTTTGAAACTGTTTTTAGTCTGTCGTAAAAATCGAAAACAATTTCGGCCAAAGGCATTTCAAAAGTCAGTTCAACCCTTTCGGTGGTCAAATAAGTTTGGTTGGTAATGATACCACGTTTTTCAATACAAAGCGACATCACGTTACCAATAAAATCGGCCTTGGTGATAATGGTGGCTTTAATGTAAGGCTCTTCCACACGGTTTAGGGTGGAAGGGTCTGGAAGGTCTGATGGGTTATTTACAATAATAACCTCATCGGGTTCTTTATTGGTAAAGGCGTGGTACGACACGTTGGGAACGGTGGTAATCACCGTCATATCGAACTCGCGCTCTAAGCGTTCTTGGATAATTTCCATGTGCAGCATGCCTAAAAAACCACAACGAAACCCAAAGCCTAAAGCGGCAGAGCTTTCGGGCTGGAATACCAAGGAGGCATCGTTAAGCTGCAATTTTTCCATCGAGGCACGAAGCTCTTCAAAATCTTCGGTGTCAACCGGGTAAATACCGGCAAATACCATAGGTTTAACATCTTCGAAACCAGAAACGACATCTTTTGTAGGGTTGGCAAAATCGGTAATGGTATCACCTACTTTTACTTCCTTTGCGGTTTTAATACCAGTAATTAGGTAGCCCACATCGCCAGATTTTATGCTTTGTTTGGCAACCTGGGTAAGTTTTAAGGTGCCTACCTCATCGGCGTAATAATCTTTTTTGGTAGCCACAAATTTAATGTGCTGCCCTTTTTTTATTTCACCATCAAATACCCTAAAATAGGTTTCAATTCCCCTAAATGTGTTGTAAACCGAATCGAATATCAAAGCTCGCAATGGCGCGTCGGGGTTGCCTTTTGGTGCCGGTATGCGCTCGATGATGGCTTTTAGGATATTATCGACACCAAAACCGGTTTTTCCGCTGGCATGGATAACTTCCTCTGGGTCGCAGCCTAAAAGGTCTACAATATCGTCGGTTACCTCTTCGGGGTTGGCACTTGGCAAATCCACTTTGTTCAACACAGGAATAATTTCCAAATCGTTTTCCAAAGCCAAATATAAATTGGAAATGGTTTGCGCCTGTATGCTCTGTGCGGCATCAACAATAAGCAATGCGCCTTCGCAAGCGGCGATAGAACGGGATACTTCGTAGCTAAAGTCTACGTGACCCGGTGTGTCAATAAGGTTAAGTACGTAGGTTTCGCCTTCAAAAATATAGTCCATTTGAATGGCGTGCGATTTTATGGTGATGCCACGTTCGCGCTCTAAATCCATATTGTCTAGCAACTGGTCCTGTTTTTCCCTAGCGGTTACCGAACCGGTATGATCCAACAAACGGTCTGCAAGCGTACTCTTCCCGTGATCAATATGTGCAATAATGCAAAAATTCCTGATGTTCTTCATAAAGCAATCTGTACCAAGATTCAATTTGCAAATATAGCTGTTTTAATGTGGAATATCTGCAAATTATTTCATCTGCGGACAATATGGGAATAAAATTTTTCCTTGACAAAATAAACTTACTTTTATGTATATTTAATTTTTCAATTTCAGAAAATAAATGGACCAATGCACTGCTAAAATTAAAAAGGGCCTCCTTTTTTGCTTTTTTTTCGTTATTTCAATCACCATTGTTTTAAATGCCCAACAGAAAAAAAACATTCCCGATATAGAAAAAATATACGTGCGCACCGATAGGGATTATTATATTTTGGGTAAAGATTTATGGTGCAAGGCTTATGCGGTAAATACCTTTAAACATTGGCTTTTTAGTCATAGCAAGGTGCTTTATGTGGAGTTGATTTCTTTTGAATTAAAAATTTTGACAAGGCATAAAACTTACATCCAGAAAGAGCTTGGCCATGGTGATTTTATTTTTGAAAAAAGACATTGAAATTATTGATATTTTTAAGCAGCAAACCAATGAACAAGAAGATTTAAATGGAAAAGGCTTAAAAAAACAGGAGCAAATACGATTTCTGAAATCCCCAAAATAGATGCCATTAAAGGGCCAAGTGCTCCTATTTTCGGTTCGGAAGGTGCCAACGGAGTCATTGCTATTTATACCAAGGAAGGCGCCATCAATACCGCCGAAAAAAGGTGTACCACAGCATAAAGGACAATTCAGAAGGTTTTTTATAGCAAACGTGTGTTTTACGAGTTGAATGCCGATAATGACGATTTCCAAGCAGAAAGCAAAGCCGCTGTAAGAAACACCATTTATTGGAATCCGTATGTGCACCCCGACACCACCGGAACGGTACAGGTAAACTTTAAAAACACCAAAATAGACACTAAAGCAAAAATAACTTTAGAGGGCATTACGGCAAGCGGTATTCCTGTGGTTAAGGAAGCTTGTTATACGGCTGAAAATAGTCAGAGTCCCAAAATTTTCGCATCCACATCAAATACCGAATCAATCAAAACATCAATTTGTTGCGATGTGGCTTCGTCGGCAGTAGCGTTAACACGAAGTGTAAACTGGTCTTCTTTAAGATAGGCTTCCAATTCTTTGTCTAAAACATCAAGTTCAAGCGTGCTTGCGTTTAGGTTTTTAATATCGATAAGGTTGGCTATTTCGGTTTCTTCAATGTTATCCGAATTTATGTAAATATGAATTTCCTTCAAAAAATTAAAGTTGGCATCTTCGGGCGAAGAAATGTTAAGCGTTATGCTTTTCAGTTTGATGCTTTCCACCGAATTTTTATTGGTCTTATTATTGCTAAACGTACTTTCGCTATTGGTTTCAATTTCCTGTTGAGGCAAGTTTAGAGGCAGGCCTATTGCTGCGCCTGGTACAGGTGGAATCGAATAAGTGGTTTGGTAATCCATCTCAAACTTGGTTAGGTCATCTAATTTGTCGACAACCTCGTCGCAGTTAAAAAGGAATAAAAAAGCAGAGCAGAAAAGTAAAATTTTGGCTTTCATAGGTTAAGTTTTGGGCTTAAATATAAGGTTTTCAAATGAAAAGCTTTTTAAAGAACCAATAAATAACTGTATTTTTGCGCCAAAATTGAAAGGTTTGGTAAAGATAGACAATATAGAACTTCCTGATTTTCCATTGCTATTAGCGCCCATGGAAGATGTTAGCGACCCGCCATTCCGTGCCCTTTGTAAAGAGCAGGGCGCCGATGTGGTTTACACCGAATTTGTGTCGAGCGAAGGGTTGATTCGTAATGCTGCCAAAAGTATTATGAAGTTGGATATTTATGAAAAGGAGCGCCCTGTGGGCATCCAAATTTTCGGTGCGAATTTAGACAGCATGTTGCAGACCATCGATATTGTTGCCGAATCGAAGCCCGACATTATTGATATTAATTTTGGTTGCCCAGTAAAAAAGGTGGTGAGCAAAGGTGCCGGAGCAGGTATTTTAAAAGATGTTTGCTTGATGGAGCAACTTACGGCCGAGATGGTAAAACGTACCAATATCCCCATTACCGTAAAAACCCGTTTGGGTTGGGACCACGATTCCATTCGCATTGTTGAGGTGGCCGAGCGCTTACAGGATGTGGGTTGTAAAGCCATTGCCATACATGGTCGTACCAGAGCCCAAATGTATAAAGGAAATGCAGATTGGAAACCTATTGCCCAAGTGAAGAACAATCCGCGAATGCACATTCCGGTGTTTGGAAACGGTGATGTAGATACGCCCGAACGCGCTGTGGAAATGCGCGATGAATACGGCTTGGACGGTTGTATGATAGGTCGTGCCAGTATTGGCAATCCGTGGTTTTTTAAGCAAGTAAAACACTTTTTTGAAACGGGTGAGCATTTAGAGCCTATTTCGTTGAAAGAGCGTGTGGAGGCGGCCCGTCGCCATTTGCAAATGTCCATTGATTGGAAGGGCGAAACTTTGGGCGTTTTTGAAACCCGTCGCCATTACACCAACTACTTTAAAGGGATTCCGCATTTTAAGGAATACCGAATGAAAATGGTAACCAGCGACCATGCCGAAGATGTTTTCGCTGCCTTCGATGAAGTTGAGGAGAAGTTTGCCGACTATCAGTTTGCGGAATAAACTACTCGTTGACTTTGCCAATTTCAATATCGTCAGAATACAATAACGATGAAAAATCAAGTTAAAATTATATACTGTACGCAATGCAAGTGGTTACTGCGGTCAACTTGGATGGCTCAAGAACTGCTAACAACATTTAGTGAAGATATAGATGAATTAACGCTTGTGCCGGGTACAGGTGGTGTTTTTGAGATTTATGCCAACGATGAAAAAATTTGGTCGCGAAAAGCCATGAACGGCTTTCCGGAAATTACCACTTTAAAAATAAAGGTTAGGGATGTAATAAATCCAACTAAGGATTTGGGGCATATTGATAGAAAAAAACAAAAATAAAGGTTTTTGTCAGTCGTGACCGAATAACAGAAATCTAAACACGCTTTACCAAAGCCTTTGAAATACGTGCCGATGCAATTTTAGAGGCCAACACACCCAATACCGAAATGGTTATAAAAACAATAATGAAGTTTTCAAGCTTTATGGTAACGGGATAAGGTAGCGTAGGGGTTATCATTACCCAGCCAAATGTTTTTTGAAGTAGCGTTACAATAAGCGCTAGAACCAGTCCGATAGCTCCGCCCACAATACTCATGAGACTGCCTTGGTAAAAAAATATTTTTCTAATGTCTTTAACCGTAGTGCCCATGTTAAAAATGGTGTTAAGGCTTTGTTTTTTGTCTAGCATCATCATAATCAAAGAGCCTACCACGTTAAAAAACGCAATAATCAACACCAAGGTAAAAATAAGATAGACCGCCAAGTTTTCGGTATTCAGCATTTTGTAAATGGCATCGTTCAACTGGGCGCGGTTTTTTAAAACCACTTTGTCGCCCAAAATGGATTGGATATTGGCTTTGGCAACAGCTTCATCAACACCATTTTTTAGTTTGAATTCAATAGCCGTGAATTGGTTCTCGTTATAATTCAGTAGGTTTTTTGCCAAATCAACCGGTGCATAAATATAGCTGTCGTTCAGCGTTTCGTTAATAAAAAACACGCCAATATTAATGGCCCTAACACTATTAAATGCATTTTTGGTTGAAGTTATGGCGCCTTTTCCGGGCTTGGGCACATAAACGTTTATGGGTTTTGTAAAATCTAACACCCCTAACGAAAGGCTGTTGGAAATACCCCAGCCCACCACAAGTTGGTTAGTTTTTTGTTCCAGCCAACTACCGTAATCGATCACCGAATCTATTTGTACTACATTTTGGTAATGCTCGTCTACCCCTTTTAAAACGGCTAATGTGTTCTTGTTGTCGGAAGTAATAAAAACACGCTCTTCAATAATTTTAGAGAATTGCGCAACATCATCCAATTGGTTGAGTTGCTTCAGTTCCTCTGGGGTTAAAGCAAACGATTTCCCTACCGAAGGTTCTGCCTTTAAATCGGGATCGACAATGGTAGAAAACTGAAGCGTAAAATCCTTTAATCCAGCAAAACCTGAAAGGACAATAAATAACGAGGCCGCCCCCAAAATAACACCAATAAGCGCGATGTAGGTTATAAAATTAATAGCATTGTTGCTGCTTTTGCTACGCAGGTAACGTTTGGCTATATAGAGCGGGAAATTCAAATTACGACTTTTTTCTTTTGTCTAAAGCATCGGGGTTTTTTATAGGGTCGTCTTCCCTTTTTAAAGACTTTTCTATGTTTTCAATGTATTCCAAAGAATCATCAATAAAAAACTCCAAATGGGGCATGCGGCGCAGTTGGTTTTTGGTGCGCTGTGCCAGCTCGTGCCTAATTAAAGGGGTGTTCGAGCGAATGCCTTCCAAAAGTTCTTTGCCTTTATTATTGGGGAAAATGCTCAAATACACTTTGGCAATGGAAAGATCGGCGGTAACTTTTACTTTCGAAACCGATATAATAATCCCGCGCATGCCGCCTTGAGTGGCTGCACCTTGCAGTACTTCCACCAAATCTTGTTGTAAAACCGAACCTATTTTTTTTTGTCTTTGACTTTCTTCCACAGTGAAAAATTTTAGAACCTTTCGTTTAAGGTACAAAAATAACGGATATTTAAAGATTATGTTACTTTTAGCGTGCTATTTTCGTATTTTGATGCTGATTTAGGTAAACCGAAAAATATTCGCTTTTAGGAGAGTGACAAAAGGCCAAGTTAAATGAACAAAATTGAACATATTGGTATTGCGGTAAAAAGTTTAAAAGAGTCCAATAGTTTGTTTTCAAAACTGTTTGGTGAAGCGCACTATAAAATTGAAGCTGTTGAAAGTGAGGGTGTAAAAACCTCGTTCTTTAAAGTGGGCGACAATAAAATTGAGCTTTTGGAAGCCACGACAAAAGATAGCCCTATTGCTAAATTTATTGAGAAAAAAGGTGAAGGCATTCACCATATAGCCTTTAGTGTTGATGATATTGAAGCTGAAATTGCCCGGTTAAAAAAAGAAGGTTTTGTGGTGCTAAACGATACCTCAAAACGGGGAGCTGATAATAAACTGGTGGCGTTCTTGCACCCAAAAACAACAAATGGCGTGTTGATAGAATTGTGCCAAGATATAAAGTAGCAACCATAAAACTTAAAATAACATGGGAAACTTCAAATCAAGGCAATAGGTTTTAAATATTGATTATCGCGTAAAATTTCTTGTAGAGTATTAAAATATGTAGTAATATTGCACTCTCTTTTAAAAGAGTGATATTAGTGAAGACTAATGGGTCCTATAACTCAGTTGGTTAGAGTATCTGACTCATAATCAGAAAGTCCCTGGTTCGAGCCCAGGTGGGACCACTTTTTTATAATCATAAAGCCTTGTAAATCATGTGTTTACGAGGCTTTTTTAGTTCTAGGGACGACTACATTTAAAATTTTTGGCGGTTTTAGCTTAAAACCTAAATTCCTATTGCTAGATTCTTTTTTAATAGTATTTTTAGCGTAAGATATATCTTAAATACATTTTTAATTGCGCTATGGGGTTATTCCAAAATTCTGTTTTAAACAAATATCTAAAAGGCTTAGATGCTGAAAAAGTAAACGACGCTTACCAACAATTTATCGCACATTTTCATAACCCTACCATACAGGAAAACATTCGCAATTCTAAAGAAGAGCAATACCAAGGGGAGTTTTTAATTGACCTATTTGTAAATGTTTTAGGCTACACCAAGAACCCGACGCCCGATTTTAATTTAACCACCGAGCTAAAAAACATAAAAGGCTCTAAGAAAACAGACGGTGCAATTTTATCAAGGGAGCATGCTCCCTTGGCCAAAGCACTCGCGGTAATAGAACTAAAAGGAACGAACACCACAGATTTAAGCAAGGTAGAAACACAAGCCTTTGGATATAAAAACAATCAACCAGGTTGTAATTATGTAATAACATCAAACTTCGAGAAGCTTCGTTTTTACATTGATAATGCCGTAGATTTTGAAGAGTTCAATTTGTTCCAATTATCAAAAGAGCGTTTCGATATTCTGTATTTATGCTTGTCCGCCGAATATGTTTTAAAAGATATTCCAAAGCAGATAAAAAATGAATCATTAACCCAAGAAGAAAACGTTACCAAAAAGCTGTATAAAGATTACGCTTCGTTCAGAAACGAAATTTTCAACAGCATACAGGCAGAAAACCCCGAATACGACAAACTAACCCTATTCAAGAAAACACAAAAACTCTTAGACCGCTTTTTGTTTATCTTCTTTGCGGAAGATAGATTGTTACTGCCCCCTAATTCCATTCGCTCTATTTTACAGCAATGGACAGATTTAAAAGATAAATACGACGAATACTTTCCTCTATACAACCGTTTTCAAAAATACTTCGGCTATATGAATACGGGGCATAAGGGACAAAAACACGACATCTTCGCATACAATGGCGGACTTTTTGCACCCGACGAGATTTTAGATAATATTTCAGTTGACGACGATTTACTTTATAAGCACACCCTTAACCTAAGCAATTACGATTTTGAAACCGAAGTAAGCGTTAACATACTAGGGCATATTTTTGAGCATTCGTTAAACGATATAGACGAAATACAAGCCGAAATACAAGGCACAACCACAGAGCAGAGCAAAACCAAGCGTAAAAAAGACGGAGTGTTTTACACGCCCAAATACATAACCAAATACATTGTAGATAACACCGTTGGCAAACTTTGCGAGGAAAAGAAAGCCGAACTTAATATTCAAGAAGCTGAATACGAAAAAGAACGCAAGGGCAGACAAAAAGCCACTATTAAAAAGCTAAACAAAAAACTGGAAGATTACCGTAATTGGCTTTTAAAAATTACCATTTGCGACCCAGCTTGCGGTTCTGGTGCGTTTTTAAACCAGGCATTAGAGTTTTTAATTGCAGAACACCAATATATTGACGAACTGCAAGCCAAGCTGTTTGGCGATGCTATGGTATTAAGCGAGGTTGAAAATGCCATTTTAGAAAACAATTTATTTGGGGTAGATATCAATGAAGAAAGTGTTGAAATAGCAAAACTATCTTTGTGGCTACGTACAGCCCAAAAAGGCAGAAAACTAACAAGCCTTAACCACAACATTAAATGCGGAAACAGTTTAATTGACGATCCCGAAATGGTGGGCGATAAAGCCTTTAGTTGGCAAAAGGAATTTCCAGGTATTTTCAAGGAAAAAGATAAAAAAGCTTACCATATTACCACGGCGCTGCACGACAGCAGAACCTCGCAACGCATGATTGATTATAAGGTTAGGGAAAAAAGAGATGGTGGTACAAACCCTTTGCCCAACTATACCAAGTTAACGCCAGAAGAAGAACTAACTATAACCAATGAAATCATAGCCATAGCAGAGGCCAAAAAGCTAAACATTATGGCGTATAATGTTTGTGGCGACCACATACACTTATTACTGGTTTGTGAAGAAGCAGAAGTGCCTAAGATAATGCAAGAGATAAAAGGTAAAACGGCTAGAACCGTAAATATAGCTAGAGGCGTTACCACAGCTAAGCCAGAGGCTCTGGATGCAACAAAAGAGCATGCCCCTTCCAACAAGGTTGCAACAAGGGAGCATGTTCCTTCCAGCAAGGTTGTAACAAGGGAGCATGCTCCCTTGCCCATTAGAGGTAAAAAACAAAACTCATTATGGACACAGAAGTTTGGCACGGTTAATATTAAAGATGATGCCCAACTACAAAACACCATAGCCTACATACAAAACAATAGGGAAAAGCACGGGTTGCCTATTAGCAAAAAACTTCAGTTGCAGGTCAATAACCCTATACTAAACCAAAGCTACGATGCTGTATTTGCCCCAGAATATGCTGGTGGTTTTGATGTGGTTATTGGAAATCCGCCGTACGTAAAATTAGAAACCATAAAAGAAGCCTCGCAACAATTAGAAAAACTGAATTATCAAACATTTGACAAAAGAGGTGATTTATACGTGCTTTTTGTTGAAAAGGGCTTTAATATTTTAAAGCAAAACGGCATTATTTCTTATATCATGCCAAACAAATGGCTTCAAGCAGGCTATGGAAAAAAATTAAGAGCCTATTTTTTAACCAAACAATTGCACGAATTAATTGATTTTGGCGATATTCAAATATTTCAAGGAGCTACAACTTACCCTATTATTTTTACAGCAATAAATAATAAGCCCAAAGAGCAGTTTAATGTCGCTGTGTTAAAATCGGCAAATGCTTCAAATTTCGAAACCAATGTGCAGCTAAGTTCAGAAACTTTCAGCACAAAGAAATTCAACGATTCTACATGGGTTATTTCATCACAAAACGACAGTGCTCTTTTAGAACGTTTAAACGGAGAATTTACTTCGTTGAATGAGTTTGTAGGTGGAAATGCCAATTACGGCATTAAAACAGGTTTAACCAAAGCTTTTTTAATTTCAAGGGAAGACAAAGACAGGCTGATAAAAGAAGACCCTAAAGCTGAAGAAGTAATTTATCCTTTTTTACAAGGAAGAGATGTCACAAGGTACGCTAAACCTTATGCAAAAAACCATTTAATCTTATTTGAAAAGGGAACAACAAAAAAGCAAATTGGAGATAAAACCGAGGTTGAGGCATGGGAATGGTTTCAAAAAAGCTATAAATCAATTGCAAATTGGTTGCTTCCGTTTGAAGAAAAAGGAAAGAAAAGGACAGATAAGGGGGATTTTTGGTGGGAACTTAGAGCATGCGATTATTACACCGATTTCCAAAAACCAAAAATCATGTATCAAACATTTCAGGTAAAACCTTGTTTTGTATATGACGAAAAGGGCTTGTACTGTAACAATTCCATGTGGATAATTCCAACCGATAATAAAAGCTTGTTGGGTATTTTAAACTCTAAAATGGGCTGGTGGCTCATTACGAAGTATTGTACACAAATTCAAAACGGCTATCAACTCATCTGGAAATATTTTGGTCAAATTCCCGTGCCCAACGTGTGGCACAATCATCCGCTTGCCGAAAAAGTAAGCCAAATAATCGAGCTGAAATCAGAATTCGAACAGCATCTTTACAGCATCCCCGAATTTCTTTTTGTAAAATATGGCTTCGATAAATTAAGCCGTAAACTTGAAAATTGGCATGAATTAGAGTTTGCTCCCTTTCTAAAAGAACTTAAAAAGCTAAAAATAGAATTGACCCTAAGCGAGGAAAGCCAATGGATGGACTATTTCAAAATGAAAAAAGAGGAAGCCCAAGAATTACAGAATAAAATAAACAAAACCGAAAGCGAAATAGACCAAATGGTTTACGAGCTATACGGCTTAACCGACGAAGAAATTGCCATTGTTGAAGAAGCCACAACATGAAAAAACACCGGGTAATATTAGAAATTGGTACAGAAGGCGGCGTATTTGAAGTATGCGAATCCTTTAATGGGCAAGGTGGCTTTTTTTATCGTGTTGAAGAAATGAAATACCCCAATATCGATGTGCTAAAAAAAGAACAACAAAAGACAGTTACCAATACACTAGAAGAAACCCTTGACGCCTTACAAAAAAAATACAGTGCCATTTGGGATTTTCACCCTGTATTTTGTCATCCAGAATATAGTGCCGTTATAATCACATATTTAAAACAGCACATAAAACACAAAGCCTCGCCACAATTCAGTTTAGAAAAATGGGCAGAGGTTTTAGGTTTAAATCGCGAAACCCTCTTAAAAAAAATTGCACCCAACAATTTAGGCCTTACCAAAAAAGAAAAAGACGTTTTAATTGGCATGATAAGAAGTGCCACACATAAAGTTTCAAAATTAATTGAGCAGGGCAAAATCGTTACTGGGCAGCAGTTTGAGCATATCCTAGAAGAAAAAACGATAAAGCATGATATTTTTTTAATGGTTGAGAAATTTACAATCAGCAGTGGCAGAGGTATATTGGGCGACCCCGATGTTGAAATATTCATGTCTTGGGGCAAGTATAAATTCGTGTCTACTTTTAGTTTGCTAGAGCCCTCTTACAAACATGAGAACAAAACACCGTTTGCTCAACGTTTTGTTGTTGAAGAAGTAACCGAGGGTTATGGCTTGTAGTATTTGGGTTTTTATTAAAAGTGGCTTTAAGCAAAGCCTTTAGCTTAACTAGTTTTTGTTTTAGAAACGTTTTCTCCCAGTTTCGCTATTCCTAATTGTTGTATTTCAACGAGTTTTTTATGGTTGTTTTTATGCTTTACAATGTCTTGGAAAATAACAACCGCAATATCATAATTTTCAGAATCCACAAATCGATTAGGGTTGTAGGTGTGTACCAAATGTTTATAGAGCTTTTTGGTACTTAGTTTGGAGGGCTGTTTTTTTCTTGGTGTCAAGGTGCTTTCTTGTTTAGAAAGCTGTTTGGTGGTGGTTTGTCGTATGAAATAGTTAAGCCATTTGGAGCAACCTTTTGTTACACGATTTTTTAGGTTTAAGTTTTGGAGGCAAACCATATGTTTAAAGTTTTTGGAGATACGGGGCTATATGCACAAAGTGCTTTTGGTTTTGTGCTGGTTGATCCAAATGTAACAACAGTTTGTTGTTTTTTGTTACGGCTTCCCGTACTAGGTTGATAAAAAGTTGGTTATGCGCGTGTTTTTGGTAGGTAGCA
The DNA here is from genome assembly GCF_012037625.1 of Tamlana crocina. Taxonomy (NCBI): domain Bacteria; kingdom Pseudomonadati; phylum Bacteroidota; class Flavobacteriia; order Flavobacteriales; family Flavobacteriaceae; genus Tamlana; species Tamlana crocina. The sequence continues at coordinate 82,211 of NZ_JAAVJS010000001.1, read as the reverse complement.
AAAAAACACGCCCCGATTAAGGGGCGTGAAAATTCAATCATTTTTCTATGATTGAGAATTATTAATAGCAATGCAATATTAATATTTTTTGAGGTATTTAACTTACGGATTACCGTAAAGAAATTATTATCTTTAAATGAGTCCGAGGTCTTTTGTAATGGCTACTAAATGAATGGCGTTGTTGGCTTTAAAAATGTCTTTTAGTTTGTTGATGCGTTTTTCTATGGAACTTAAACTGGAAGGCGACACATTTTGTGATTTAAGAAGTGAGCTGATTTCGCTTTGCGAAAGCCCCAAGGAGAGGTTTTTAATAAGCTCGATGTCGTAATCGTCAATTTCTAAATTGTTGTTGCTGTTTAGGGCGTTTTCAACCTGTGGCGAGAGGTAGGTTTGGTTTTTGCTTATGTGTAGAATGGCTTCAGATAATTCCGCAGCGCCTTTTCGGCCTTTGCAAACGTATGCGCTAATACCATATGTGTTTACCAAGCTGCGCACTTTTTGCAGCCGCTCTTCCATAGAATATATTATAATGGGTAAGTTGGGGTAGTCTGGTTTTAGGGCTTCTACCAGTTCTTCACCCGATTTAATTTTACTTTCTTTATAATCTTCCTTAAAAGACAAATCAGAAATCAACAGGTCGAATGGGGCGTTATCAAGAGTGGCTTTTTTTATTTTTAAGTATGCTTCGTCGCAGTATTGCGCTTTCACAACATCATGGATGTTATTGGATTGAAGGACTTTTAGAACGCCTTCGTTAACTACATCGTGGTCGTCAACCACCAGTGCTCTTTTAAACATAATTAAACAGATATTTTGGCTTTGAATCCTTTATTGGGTTCAGATTCAAAACTAATGGTTCCGTTAATAGATTTTATACGGTTTTCCATATTTCGCATGCCAGATCCTTTTTTAAATACGCAAACTTTGCCATTGTCGGCATAATTAATATGGGTTTTGTTGTTAATTTTTTTAAAGGATATAATAGCGTTGTTGCATTGGCTGTGCTTTTTCATGTTGACCAAAAGTTCTTGCAGCACCCGGTATAGTGTAATTTTTTTAATATTGTCGAAACTGTGCCAATTAATAGTGTTCATGCCTCGGGTAATCACATTTACCGAATGGGTACTGTAGCTAGCAAAGAGTTCTTTCAGTTGGGTTTGGTAATCGTCATTAAGGTCGATAGAGCTATTTTCTTTTGAAATATCTCTGGTTTTGGAATAAACCAAGTCCAAATCGTCTAAAATATCGTCTTGAATATTAGTGTTATTTTGAAGCTTACTCATTATTTGGTAAACATCGTTGGCCAACTCGTCGTGTACCTTTTTTGAAATGCGCGATTCGGTATGGTAAACGGTTTTAATTTTGTCTTTTTTATGCCTCACCTTAATGATTAAAAAAGCGAATACGGATGAAATTAATATTAAGCCACCAATGCCTTGGTACATGATTTTGTCGGCTCTTTCCTTTTCCTGTTTTATTTTGTTTTCTTGGGCTATTTGCTCTTGCTTGGCGTAGTTGAATTTTATTAAGGCATACTTATTTTCGGCCATTTGCCTTGAGGTGTCGATGCTGTCTTTTAATTTTTGATATTGCAAAATCATGGGGTTGGGGCTTAGCGACATCCAGTGGGAAAGTGCGTCTTCAAGAAACGAGGCGCTGTTTAGTTTTTTTGCGGTATTGTAGGCTTTTTGCGCATAATGTTGCGTGGTGGGTTTGTCTTGGTGCTTCTTATAGTAAATCGATAGGTTTTTATAGCTGGAGTAAAGTCCTTTTTGGTCGGCTATTTTAAGCCTGATTTGTAGCGCATCCTTTAAAATATCTAAGGCTTCCTGTTTACCGAGTTTAAGTTTGGTTAGCCCTAAATTATCTAATGCCCGTGCTGTTTGTTTGGCATTGTTAAGAGTTAGGCTATTGGTGTAAATGTCCTGAAATTCGTTTTCGGCTTTTTCAAAGTTAGATTCATCGATATAAATTAACCCGATGTTGTTTCTAATAATGTTGATTTGGTTTTCGTTGGAAGCATGTTTTAGTGCTTTTTGAAAATGTTTTAAAGCTTCGTTGTAGTTTAGTAACGTATAATGAATGCGTCCTAATTGATTGTAAATGCCCACTTTGCATTCTGATGTAATCTTGTTTTCTTTTAGGTTTTCGAGTAGCTTTAAAGCTTTTACGGCATTGGTTTCACTTCCAAAATAATCGCCAAGCCCAAATTGAATAATAGCTAGTTGCCTAAGGTTGTTTACGGCCGGAATGGTGTCGCCCGCAGTCAGGTTGCTTTCGTACTGCTTATTAAAATAAACATAAGACTGCACTAAGCTACTGCTGTTTTTGGGGTTGTTGGCTAAATGGCTGTAATATGCTGTGCTATCGGTTTTTTTCTGCGGAGAAAAAGTTTTAGCGCAAACCACCAAATTGGAAGCCATAAAAAAGAGGAATGACACGTAAATCGTTTTCATTCAATGATAAAAAAAAGGTTTTTAGAAAAATTAATGAAGCCCTGGATGCATAAACGTGCTTATCGTTTCGTCCGAAATTTTAGGGTTTGCCCCCTCGCTGCCCGCAACTAAAGCGCCAACCGCACAGGCAAAATCAATAGCCTTTTGGGGTTCGGTATTATTTAAAAGCTGGCTGATTAACGAGGCCAAAAACGAATCGCCCGCGCCAACGGTATCCACAACGTCAATTAAGTAGCCACTATTGTAATAGAGTTTGTCGTTGTAAAGCAGTACGGCACCATGTTCGCCTTTTGTAACGCAAATGTGTTTGGTTTCGGTTTGTTCGGCCATAAAATGCAGGTTCTGTTCCAACGATTTGTATTTAGAGCCCATCATTTCGCTTATTTCATAAAGTTCGTCGTCGTTAAATTTTATAAAATCAGCCTTGTCCATTAAATACACGAGTACGTCTTTATTGTAATGCGGCGGCCTTAAATTGAGGTCGCATATTTTGTACTGTGCTGACTCAATGAGGTTGAATAGGGTGTTGCGCGAGGTGTCGTCGCGTGCGGCCAAACTGCCAAAAACAAAAGCATCGGCATCTTTTACCGCTTTTTGGGCTTCGTCGGTTAAAAGGATTTTATCCCAAGCCCTGGGGTGTTTTATACTGTACGAAGCTGCTTCTTTTTGGTTCAATTTCACTTTTACCTTTCCAGTTTTGTATTTATACAGTACCTGAACGTGGTCGGTATTTATATGGTTTTCGTTTAAATATTGCAGTAGTTTTTCGCCCCAAACATCGGCGCCAATGGCACTGACCATCGATACATCATTTCCAAAGGAAGCTAATCTGCTGGCTACATTCAGTGGTGCGCCCCCTATTTTTTTTTGATTGGGGAATACATCCCACAAAATTTCTCCAAAACATACCATTTTACGCATCGCTCTACTTTTTCATTAAAGTTCTAAAAAAATCGGTAATTCGCAAATGAAAGTTTGAAAATGTGTTTGAATAAAAGCCTTTTTAGTGGTGTAAATTCAATGATGAAAAACCTTCGCAACATTCTTGTCGATTAAATATTGAAGGCGCAGCTGCAGATTGATTGGGCGTTCTTTAAGGTGTTGGGTGTAGTAAATGAGCCCGGCGCGTTTTTCGTTCAATTCTGGAATAATGTTTTTTCCAAAGGAAAGGGTGTTTCTTATATCGAAATCGTATTCGTCTAGTTGCTGTCGCGATAAGCCTATTTGGTTTAGGTGGTCAATGAGCTTTTCTCGGTTCACCGATGTGATTTTTAAAGACAAAACGTCGTTTGGCGTTGTTAGTTTTGGTTTGCTTTTCTTTAGAAGAATGGCAGTGACCAAAAAGTAGAAATGGGTTTTTTTAGACTTATCGAATAGCCAGCCTTCCTTAATTTTTTGGTACTTGTTTAAATACGAAAGCTCGAAGGTAAAGGTGGGTAAATCTTTGTTCAAATAATGGAGTTGTGCTTTTTCGTCAATAAAATAATCGGTTGAGTGGTGGCTAAAAATAACATCGACGCCACGGTGCTGCTGTTCTAACTCATTAACTCGACTAAAATTGAGTTTTTTGGAATGGTAAATGCTGTCTAAATATTCATTTAGTATTCGTTCTTGCTTTAAATCGTGTTTAAAAGTCGACACTATTTTTGGTGTATTTGGTTGTAAAGGGCTGCGCCAATTTTTTCAACGACACCTACCACAAGGGCATTGCCCATAAAAAAGGCACGTTTGATATCGCTGATGCCTTTCAATTTGGTGTGGTTGTCTGGAAACATGTTGAGGCGTTCCAGTTCTACGGGGGTTAATCGCCGCAAGCCTTTTTTGGTTTTCACCACATGTTTAAAACGTGAGGGCGATTTGCCGCCTTCGCCAGTAATAATGGTTCGCGAAGCATTATCGAGCGCATCGGGGTAAATCATGGCGCCTTCGCTATAATTGTATTCAAAACCTGCTTTGGTTTTCCGTTTTTCTTTTTTTGAGCCTTTTAGGTATTCCCATTTCGGTTGGTCGGCCTCGTCAATAAAAAACTCAGGTGTCACTTCGCCATTTTGTAAAACATCGCCCAAAACCGTTTTGTTGCCTTGATAGTTGGCCTGGGTTTTTGCAGTGTAAACTTTGCCGTTAATTAGCAATCCTGTGTTTAAAAATGGTGAAATTTTTCCTTTTTTGTTGAAGTTGTTGGTGATTTCAACCAAATTGCCAGTCAAATCAAAATTTTCTAAAGCACTAATTTTTTCAACAGGAAAGGCTTGAGCAATGGTGCCTTGTTCAGTTAGCCAGTTTTCTTTTTCAGAATTTTCAATGCGTTTATAAACTGCCGAGCTCTTATGGTAGCCAATAAAAAATATGCGGCGGCGGCGTTGTGGCATGCCGTAATCGGCGGCGTTGATTACCCGCCATTCTACAGCATATCCCAGTTGATTGAGGCTTTGTAGCATGACGGCAAAATCACGTCCACGCTGAGTGGAAGGTGATTTTAAAAGCCGATCAACATTCTCCAGAAAAAGGTATTTGGGTTTGTTATTCTTTTCTTCTAAAATGCGGTGGATGGACCACCAAAGCACCCCTTTTTTGCCTTTCAGTCCTTTAGAATTTTGTAGTGTGGTGGCCACCGAATAATCTTGGCACGGGAAACCGCCAACCAACACATCGTGGTCGGGAATTTCAGTTGTGGGTACTGTGGCAATATCTGCGTTGCTGTGGTTTTCATTTCCAAAACGGGCTTCGTAAACCATAGAGGCGTGTTGGGTTTTTGTGCTGGGTTCCCATTGGTTGCTCCAAACTACTTTATAATTGTTGGCTTCAAGCCCCAGTCTAAATCCGCCTACACCGGCAAATAGTTCGGCTACTTTTAATTTGTTGTGCTTCATGCTTTGGAAAGAAAAACGTATCGGTTTACAAAATTAGTTAATGGGACTGCTTCAGTCCATCAGTAAATTAAACTTTTATTAAATTCTTATCAACGGTATTTTTGCATTAGGTTTACAATATTTTATGCATATATTTGTTAAAAAGCTAAAGCAAAGATTTTGTTGTTTGTAAAACAAAAGATGTATTTCATCGAAATTTATATGCATTTCAAAGATGTTTTTTGCGAATGAAAATTAAAAAAATTTTTCCAACAGCCTTTTTTTTATACATTTGTTACCTAGATGACAATACAAAATAAAAGAATATTTGCCTCAATCTTATTTGTATTAATAAGTGTTGTTTGTGTGGCTCAAGGTGGTCCTTCTATGCCACCACCGCCAGGGGCACCGCCACCTCCGGGTTTGCCGATTGATGGAGGTGTGTTGTATGGTGTTGTCTTTGCGCTTTTCTACGGCGTAAAAAAAATGCTGTTCAACAAAAGTGGCAATTAACCCAATTTATTCAGTTCTGTAAGTCGCGCTACGTATTTCCCTAATACATCAAATTCTAAATTCACTACAGTACCTTCTTTAAAAGTGTTGAAATTGGTATGTTGGTAGGTGTAAGGTATTATAGCCACACTAAAGCTATCCTTTTTTGAATTTACCACGGTAAGGCTGGTGCCGTTAACAGTAATGGACCCCTTTTCAATAGTGATGTTGTTTAATGCCGAATCGTAGTTAAAGGTGAATACCCAACTGCCGTTTTCTTCTTTAATGCCGGTACAAACAGCAGTTTGGTCTACGTGGCCCTGAACAATGTGTCCGTCTAATCGGTCGCCCAATTTCATGGCGCGCTCTAAATTCACCTGATCGTTAATTTGTAGGGTGCTTAGATTCGTTTTTTCCAAAGTCTCTTTTATGGCCGTTACGGTATATTCGTCGTCGTTAATGGCCACTACGGTAAGGCAAACTCCATTATGGGCCACGCTTTGGTCTATTTTTAATTCTGGAGTAATGTGGCTTTTTATGGAAATATGAAGGTTGTCCAATTCAGTTTTTAAGTTCGAAACACTACCTATATCTTCAATAATTCCAGTAAACATATTATTGTCTTTTTATTTATTTAAATTTGCCCATTCTAAAAGAAATTCAAAATTACGAACAAAAGTTGTCATTTTAAATGAAGCAGGCAGAAAATATAACGGTTGGGATATCAATAGGTGATTTAAATGGTATAGGGGGTGAAATTGTGTTGAAAACCTTTGAAGACCCACGGATGTTGGAATTTTGTACACCCGTGGTGTTTGCTTCCATAAAAGTGATGTCATTTTTTAAATCACATTTTAATTCAGAAATTAATTTCCAAAGCATTAATAACCTCAATCAAATTGTCCATGGTAAGGTTAATGTGTTCAATTGCTGGAAAGAACCGGTTAACATTGAATTTGGAAAAGAAGACGTTAAAATTGGCGAATACGCTATAAAATCGTTGGAAGCCGCAACCAAAGCGCTGAAGAATGACGAAATTGATGTTTTGGTAACGGCACCAATTAACAAACACAATATTCAATCGGAAAAGTTCAAATTCCCTGGGCATACCGATTATTTGGCGCAGCAGTTGGGAGGCGAAAGTCTTATGTTTATGATTACGGAAGATTTGCGTGTAGGTTTGTTAACCGACCATGTCCCCGTTAAAGATATTGCCAGCCACATAACACCTGATTTAATCGAGCAGAAAATCGAGACGGTTTACAGTTCGCTAAAAAAAGATTTTAAAATTCAAAAACCCAAAATTGCCGTATTGGGCATTAACCCACATACGGGCGATAATGGTGTGATTGGCAGTGAGGACGACGAGGTGTTAAGGCCAACCCTGCAAAAGATAAAAGAAAGTGGTAAACTGGTATTCGGCCCATATGCCGCCGATAGTTTTTTCGGTTCTAACAATTATAAAAACTTCGACGCTATAATTGCTTCTTACCACGACCAAGGTTTGGTGCCTTTTAAAACCCTTTCGTTTGGGCAAGGCGTTAATTTTACCGCTGGGTTGAGCAGAGTAAGAACATCGCCAGATCATGGTACGGCCTTCGAAATAGCCGGAAAAGGCAAAGCTGATGAAAATTCGTTTAAAGAAGCTGTTTTTAGCGCCATACAAATTTTTAGAAACCGAACCAGTTACGAAGCCCTTACGGCCAACCCATTAAAGAAATCCACAAAAAAAGAACGACGTTAAACCGTTCATTTTTTACCAGATAGCCTTTAAAAACCGCTGCATTAAAGATATAAACAAAAAAATGTTTATAAGTCATGTTGCGTAAATAAAAATTTATATATTTGCAGGCTCAAAATAGATGTTGATAATGAAGCCATTAAAAGAGTTTACCATTCCATTTGTTGGACTGAAACTAGGAAAGCATCATTTTGATTTTAAAATTGAGCAAGCGTTCTTTGAACATTTTGAGTATGATGATTTTAACGATGTAAACGTTACCGTCGATTTGGTCTTGGAAAAAAAGACCACTTTGCTGGAACTGCATTTTAAAATTTCGGGGTGGGTAAACGTTAATTGCGACCTTACCAACGAACCCTACAATCAGCCCATCGAAAATGAATTTACCCTAGTGGTGAAGTTTGGCGATGAGTATAATGATGAATATACCGATATTTTGATTGTTCCGCACGGTACTTTCGAAATCAATATTCAGCAATACATTTACGAGATGATTGTTTTGGCCGTGCCCCTAAAACGAACACATCCTGGCATTGAGGATGGCACGCTAGATTCAGATATACTTAAAAGATTGGAAGAATTAAGCCCAAAGCTTAACGAAAAGAAAGACAACGATGAGGATATTGATCCTCGGTGGAATACATTAAAAGATTTATTAACGGATAAATAATATATAAAATGGCACATCCTAAAAGAAAAATCTCTAAAACAAGAAGAGATAAAAGAAGAACACATTACAAAGCAACTGCGCCACAGATTGCAACATGCCCAACAACTGGTGAGGCTCACTTATACCATAGAGCGCACTGGCATGAAGGAAAATTATACTACAGAGGTCAAGTTTTAATTGACAACTCAGAAGAAGTAGAGAACTTGGCATAAAACAGCTATGCACGCATATAATAAAACGCTCAATGTTGGGCGTTTTTTTTTATGAAATACTTTTTCTAAAACACAAAAACACGTAATTTGCATAAAATTACGTCTAAATTTAGCAGTATTCATAAAATTTTGAACGTTTTTTCCCAAATTATAACGATTTCTTAATCGAAATAACTTAAAAGGTATGAGTAAAATCTCAGCAGCAATTACAGCTGTAGGTGCGTATGTGCCAGAATACGTTTTAACCAACCAAATGCTGGAAGGTATGGTTGAAACTAATGACGAATGGATTACTACCAGAACAGGAATCAAGGAGCGCAGAATTTTAAAAGAAGACGGCAAAGGCACTTCTTACCTAGCCATAAAGGCAGCACAAGACCTTATTAACAAAAAAGGCATCGACCCAAAAGACATCGAATTGGTTATAGTGGCCACGGCCACACCCGATATGAAAGCAGCTTCAACGGCGTCGTTTACAGCAACAGAAATTGGAGCAACCAATGCTTTTTCGTTCGATATGGATGCAGCATGCTCAAGTTTTTTATACGGCATGTCGGTAGCAGCAAGCTATATTGAGTCGGGACGTTATAAAAATGTATTGTTGATTGGTGCAGATAAAATGTCGTCAATCATCAACTATAAAGACCGTGCCACTTGTATTATTTTTGGAGATGGTGCTGGGGCTGTTCTATTCGAGCCCAATGAGGAAAACTTAGGACTTCAAGACGAGTATTTACGAAGCGATGGTACAGGAAGGGAATTTTTACAGGCTACCTATGGCGGCTCGTCGTTCCCAATTACCGAAGAAGCTATGGCTAAAGGCGGACAATACGCTTTTCAAGAGGGGCGTACCGTATTTAAAAATGCTGTGTTTAACATGGCCGATGCTACCGTGAAAATTTTAGAGCGTAATAATTTAACTAAGAATGATGTTGATTGGCTAGCGGCTCATCAAGCTAACAAGCGCATTATCGACGCTACAGCACAACGCATTGATTTAGAGGAGGAAAAGGTGATGGTTAATATCCATAAGTACGGTAACACGACTTCGGCTACGTTGCCACTTCTTTTAAACGATTACGAATCACAGCTTAAAAAAGGAGATAATATTATATTTGCCGCGTTTGGAGGCGGATTTAACTGGGGTGCCATTTACCTAAAATGGGCCTATAATTAAAAACACACACTAACCACTAACTTAAAAATTAGTAAACTATGGATATAAAAGAAATTCAAAACCTGATCAAATTTGTGGCCAAATCTGGTGCAAGCGAGGTTAAATTAGAGATGGACGATGTAAAAATCACCATCAGAACAGGGTCGGATTCAGATAAAAATCCATCGGTGCAGTACGCTCCGGTGCCAGCCCAAATACCACAGCAGGTAGTGGCAGCACCTGCAGCCGAAGCAGCGGCACCTGCAAAAGCAGAGCCAGCAGCTCCAAAAGCAGCAGACGATTCAAAATATATCACTATAAAATCACCAATAATAGGTACGTTCTATAGAAAACCAGCGCCAGACAAACCTTTGTTTGTGGAAGTAGGACAAACCATTGCTGAAGGCGATGTACTATGTATTATTGAGGCGATGAAACTGTTCAACGAAATTGAATCTGAAGTTTCAGGAAAAATAGTTAAGATTTTGGTTGACGATTCTTCTCCGGTAGAATTTGATCAACCTTTATTTTTAGTAGATCCATCATAACCCCTTTAAAAATTCCAATAAGCTAATCTCAAAATCCCAATATTTGGAATTTAGTGATTGGAATTTGAAATTTTTAATTCAAAAGTTATGTTTAAAAAAATATTGATTGCCAATAGAGGGGAAATAGCACTTCGTGTTATTAGAACCTGTAAAGAAATGGGCATTAAAACGGTAGCAGTGTATTCTAAAGCAGATGCCGAGAGTTTGCACGTAAAGTTTGCCGATGAAGCCGTTTGTATTGGCCCGGCTCCCAGTAGCGAGTCGTATTTAAAAATGTCGAATATCATTTCGGCTGCCGAAATTACTAACGCCGATGCCATTCACCCTGGGTACGGTTTCCTATCAGAGAACGCCAAATTCTCAAAAATCTGTGAAGAACACGGTATTAAGTTTATCGGTGCCAGCCCAGAGATGATTGATAGAATGGGCGATAAAGCTAATGCCAAAGCCACTATGAAGGCTGCAGGTGTACCTTGTGTTCCGGGAAGTGAAGGTGTTATTGAAAGCTTTGAGGAATGCGAGAAACTAGCTGAAGAAGTAGGTTACCCCGTAATGCTAAAAGCGTCTGCCGGAGGTGGAGGAAAAGGAATGAGAGGTGTTTTTAAGCCAGAAGATTTAAGAGCAGCTTGGGATTCGGCCAGACAGGAAAGTAAAGCGGCTTTTGGTAACGACGATATGTATATGGAAAAGCTCATCGAAGAGCCTAGACATATTGAAATCCAAGTGGTGGGCGATTCTAAAGGAAAAGCATGCCATTTATCAGAACGCGATTGTTCTGTTCAGCGTCGTCACCAAAAATTAACCGAAGAAGTGCCATCACCATTTATGACTGATGCACTCCGTAAAAAAATGGGTGAGGCGGCTGTAAAAGCAGCAGAATATATTGGGTACGAAGGTGCAGGAACTATCGAGTTTTTGGTAGATAAGCACCGTAATTTCTATTTCATGGAAATGAATACCCGTATTCAGGTAGAGCACCCCATTACCGAGCAGGTTATCGATTTCGATTTAATCCGTGAGCAAATTTTGGTAGCTGCAGGTGTTCCAATTTCTGGAAAGAACTATTTGCCAAAATTACATTCTATAGAGTGTCGAATTAATGCCGAAGATCCTTATAACGGATTTAGGCCTTCGCCAGGTGTAATTACCACTTTGCATGCGCCGGGTGGGCATGGGGTTCGATTGGATACCCACGTGTATGCCGGGTATGCCATTCCGCCAAATTACGATTCTATGATCGCCAAGCTGATTACTACGGCGCAAACCCGCGAGGAAGCCATTAGTAAAATGAAGCGTGCTCTAGATGAGTTTGTTATTGAAGGGATTAAAACAACCATTCCTTTCCACAGACAACTTATGGATCACCCCGATTATATTGCGGGGAACTATACCACTAAGTTTATGGAAGACTTTGTAATGGAAAAACCCGTTGAAGAATAAATATTAAAAAAACTCCGAATTTTACTTCGGAGTTTTTTTATGGATTGATTTCTCAAATTAGCTTATGTTTATTTAAAATTAGCAGTTGCACTGGTAATATCGATGTCTTGTATTGTTTCAGCAGAATTATGCAGGGAGCAAATAAGTATCATGTTTCTAAACGATTTGGCTGTTTGTTGGTTTTAAAAGAGCGAGACTTGCAGATTAAAAATGATTAAAAGACTATTCCGTTTCGTATTAAAAGCCATCTTTTGGTTCATTGTTATTTCTTCACTTTGGGTAGTGGCTTATAAATGGCTGCCCGTGCACGCAACACCATTAATGGTCATTAGAGCTGTGGAACAAAACCAAGAAAACAAAGAGATTGCTTGGAAACATGATTGGGAACCTTTGGACAATATTTCTAAGCATTTACAATTGGCGGTGATTTGTAGCGAAGACCAAAATTTTTTAAAGCACCACGGATTTGATGTAAAAGCCATTGAAAAAGCGTATCAGGATAATTTAAAAGGCAAGCGACTAAAAGGTGGGAGTACCATAAGCCAGCAAACAGCCAAAAATGTGTTTTTATGGCCGCAACGTAGTTGGACGCGCAAAACATTAGAAGCTTATTTTACATTTTTAATAGAGTTAATTTGGACCAAAGAGCGCATTTTGGAAGTGTATTTAAACAGCATTGAAATGGGGCCAGGAGTTTACGGTGCAGAAGCAGCTTCAAAGTATTGGTTTGGTAAGGCGGCCAAAAGTTTAACCAAAAATGAAGCAGCTGCTATTGCGGCTGTTTTACCCAGTCCGCTACGATATAAAGCCAACCCAACCTCCGCTTATATTGAGAAAAGAAAGCGTTGGATTTTGCAGCAAATGAACTATTTTGGAGCATTAAATTTCCCTGTTGAATAATGAGTAGCCTAAAAACAATAAAACAAGAACTTTATAGGCAATGCGAAAGTTTTGTTGACCATAAACTAAAATCGGTTAGGAAAAACATTAAGGAGCTTCAGGAAGCCTTACAGTCCGAAACCAAAAGCACGGCGGGCGACAAACATGAAACGGGGCGTGCCATGTTGCAATTGGAGCGCGAAAAGGCCGGGAATCAACTTGCTGAAATTGAAAAAACACAACGCCTCCTTTCAAAAATAAATATTGAAAACACGAATGAAACAATTGGTTTGGGCAGTGTGGTTTATTCTTCGCAAGCTAACTATTTTATTGCTATTAGTGCCGGCGAGTTAATTTTTGAAAACGAAAAATTCTATGCCATTTCTGCCCATACGCCCATAGGGCAGTTGCTCATGCAGAAATCGGTTGGCGATGAGGTGGTTTTTAGAGGCAATCGTTTTAAAATCAAGAGAGTTTTATAAAACTTATGTTTCAACTTTAAGAAAAATGGATTGGCCCTTTTTGAGTTGGTCAGCATGCTCAAAAAGAACAATGTCACCATTTAATTCGGCTTCAACCAAATAATAAACTCCTTTAAAATAACTTCGGATAACGGTAGCTTTTAGATTGGATTTTTCAACTACTTTAAGTTGCTGCGAATAGACTATTTGTCCGTCAATTGTATTGAATTCTCCGAAAAAAGAAGCTACAAGTGGGGTTTGTGGATTGCTGTACAAATATTGTGGTGTGTTATAGGCTTCAATATTATGGTTATTCAAAACCATCATATTATCGGCAAAACCGAGTACGTCTTCTTTGTCATGCGTGGCCACGATGCAGGTGATGTTTTTTTCCTTTAAGTATTTAAAAACACTGCGTCTTAAACTTTGCTTTTTAAAATTATCGATATGACTAAAAGGTTCGTCGAGCAATAAAATTTCAGGTTGCTTGGCAAGAGCCCTGGCCAATGCCACCCGTTGTTTTTGTCCGCCACTTAGCTGTTTCACTTTGGTTTTGGCAAATGCTTCAAGCTCTACTACTTGTATTAATTCGTCAACGCGTTTTTGAGTTTCTTCCGGAAAAAAGCGAGACAGATGTTTGGCTATATTTTCCTCAACCGATGTAACGGGCATCAAATCAAATTCTTGGGCAACGTATTTCATAAAATCGTATCCCACCACTAAATTGAATTTCGGGCCAAGAATCTGTTTGTTTTTCCAAAAAATTTGACCCTCGTGCAAATCATATTCACCGTATAAAACTTTTAACAACGTGCTTTTTCCGGCACCGCTTTCGCCAATAATAGCCAAGTTTTCGCCAGCTTCTGCTTTAAAAGAAATGTTTTTTAAAACAGGCTTTTTATTGTATGAAAACGTGAGGTTTTTTACGTTGAGCATGGTTGCAAAAATAGCATAAAAAACCGCCCAAATTAAATTGAACGGTTTTTAAAAAGAATGTCTGGTATATTTTAGTTCCAGCCGCCACCTAAAGCTTGGTATAGTTTTAGGTTGGCCAGCAGTTGGTCTCTTTTGGTTTCGATAATTTCAATTTTGGAATCCAGCGCCTCACGTTGTGTCAATAACACTTCGGTGTATTCGGCGCGGGCCGATTTGAATAGCTTTATTGATAGCTCAATAGACTCGGTTAAAGCTTCAACTTGGTCTTCCTTCAATTTATAACTTTGGTTGAGTTTTTCAACATTCGACATTTGGTTGGCTACTTCAATGTAAGCCTTTAAAATAGCCTTTTCGTATTCAAAAACAGCCTGCAATTGCTTGTCGGTCGCATTTTTATATTCCGCTTTTATGGCGTTTCTATTAATTAAAGGCGCCATCAAATCGCCTGCCAACGAGTAAGCCAAAGACTCTGGCGTATGTGTCAAAAATTTGGTTTGAAATGCCTCTAGCCCAACACCTGCCTTAATGCCAATGGACGGGAAAAAATTAGCTTTCGCAGCTTTTACACTAAGTTTCGCAGCCGAGAGCTCTAATTCTGCTTTCTTAATATCGGGGCGGTTTTGCAACAATTGCGACGGAATGCCCGTTTCAAGAGATTTTATTGAAAGCGCCGTAAAGCCCTGTGAACTTCGTTTTACGTGCTGCGGAAACCTACCCGCCAAAAAATTGATGGCATTTTCGGTTTCGACAATACGTTGTTCGATGTTGTATTTGTTGCTTTGGTTTTTTAAAACTTCGGCCTCAAATCGTCTTACGGCCAATTGGGTGGCTCTGGCTGCTTCTTTTTGAAGTTTCACCATTTTAAGGGCGTTTTGTTGAATGGATAGGTTTTGTTTGATGATGTCCAACTGGTTGTCCAAAGCCATAAGCTCATAATATGCACTAGCAATTTCTGAAACCAATTGGGTAACCATAAAATTTTTGCCTTCAACGGAAGCTAAATATTCCAAAACGACGGCCTTTTTTTCATTGCGCATTTTTTTCCAAATATCGAGTTCCCATGAAGCCGTTAAACCTGCTGAAAAATTAGATAGGGGTTCTGGGAATGCTTTACCTTCCTCGATATCCAGATTTTTTTCAACTGTACCGTTTCGAGTGTACTCGCCTACTTTTTCTGTGTCGGCACCTGCTGAAATACCAACAAAAGGCAAGTATTCACCTTTTTTGGCCTGTATTTCGTTTTTGGCCATATCGATGCTTTGCAGCATAATATTCAACTCTTGGTTGTTGGACAAAGCCGTATCTATTAACGTTTGCAAATTAGGATCCGAAAAAAAATCCTTCCAATTAACGTTGGCCGTGTTGGATGTGTCCGTTATTAGATTTTGGAACGTCTCTGGTACAGCGAGGTTCGCTTCTCTTACGGTTTTGGTGGGCACACAGGCATACATAAAAAGTATGATGAGTGTGCCGCTCCAAAAAGAGGTAAGGCGTTTAAATGATTTTTTAGATCTATTCATTGTTTCTTTTTTTAGTGAGTTTTTTCAATAGTTTGGTAAGCTTGCCAATGCTTGCTGTATTGATTTTTGTTTGGTTTTCGGCTTCGCTATTTCTAATGAATTCTTCTGAAAGGGTTTCGGTAGATTCGTCCTTAATCAAACTTCTGCCTTCCGAAAGTTTAGCAAAAACAAAATACAGCCCTGGGATTAACAACACCCCGAATAGAGTACCGATAAGCATACCGCCCATCGCAGACCCGCCAATGGTCCTGTTTCCAATGGCACCGGCACCAGTGGCTATAACGAGGGGAATCAACCCAGCGATAAAGGCAAATGAAGTCATTAAAACAGGCCTGAATCTGGCTTTGGCGCCTTCAATGGCTGCTTCTAAAACTGTAGCGCCTTGCTGGTGTTTCTGTACCGCATATTCAACAATCAATACGGCGTTTTTACCTAATAGCCCAACCAACATGATTACCCCTATTTGGGCATAAACATCGTTGGCCAGCCCCATCATTTTTAAAAAGAGGAATGAGCCGAAAACCCCCACAGGTAAAGATAAAATAACGGTAAGGGGCAAAATGAAACTTTCGTATTGGGCAGCCAAAACAAAATACACAAAAACGAGTACCACAATAAAAATGTACAGTGATTCGTTGCCTCTTCTGGCTTCGTCAAAAGAAAGGCCTTCCCAAGCTATATCGTAACCTCTGGGCAATTTTTGCGCTGCCACTTCTTTAATGGCTTGTATGGCATCGCCACTGGTGAAACCCGCAGCGGGCAACCCTCTAATGGCAGCAGAATTATATAAATTGTATCGTGTAATTTCATTTGGGCCAAGTTTCTTTTCGATGGACATAAATGCCGAATAAGGCACCATTTCGCCCTCTTCGTTCTTTACAAACAATTTTTCCAAATCAGTTGGGATTCGTCTATAGGAAGGCGCCGCTTGTGTATAAACCTTAAAAAACCTTCCGAAGCGGATAAACCCTTGTTCGTAGGTGCTGCCTATTAAGATGTTTAGGTTTTCCATAGCCTTGGCAATGGTAACGCCTTTTTGCATGGCTATTTTGTTATTGATTTTTAGCTCGTATTGTGGGTATTGCGCTGAGAAAAACGTGAACAAACCAGACAGTTCCTTGCGCTGCGACAAGGCATCCATAAAATCGGAATTGATTTTTTCAAACTTGTGGTAGTCCGTTGAATTGGTTTTGTCCAATAAACGCAATGCGAATCCGCCGGAAGAACCAAACCCAGGAACGGCTGGTGGCTCGAAGTATTCAATTATAGCGCCGAGGTCTTTGGTTTCCTCTTCCAATTCTTCCATAATCTCGTGAACCGAATGATGGCGTTCAGACCATGGTTTTAGGTTAATGAGGCAGGTCCCTGCGTTTGAGCCCCGGCCTTCGGTCATGATTTCGTAACCGGCCAAAGAAGAAACAGACTCCACGCCTTCAGTTTCCTCACAGATGGCTTGCAGCTTTCTGGCAACTTCATTGGTGCGCTCTAAAGTAGCTCCTGGAGGTGTTTGTATGATGGCGTAAATCATGCCTTGATCTTCATTGGGAATAAACCCTGATGGCAGTACTTTGTTGGTAATAAAAATACCGGCACAAAATGCAATTAACAGTCCAAAGGTTAAAACTCTTCTGGCAACAATTTTATTCAAAATCTTAACATACTTTCCGGTTAATTTTTCAAATCCGCCGTTAAACCAGTCAATGAATTTATCAATTGGGGTTTTTCGTTTTTTGCCGTTGTTGTGCTTCAAAATCATGGCACAAAGCACTGGGGTGAGGGTCAAGGCGACCAATGCCGAAATGACAATAGCCCCAGCCATAGTTATGGAAAACTGTCTGTAAAACACGCCAACGGGGCCTGTCATGAACGAAATGGGTATAAATACCGAAACCATAACCAATGTAATGGCGATAATGGCACCACCAATTTCGCCCACCACAGCATACGAGGCTTTGTAGGGGGTTAAGTGTTCTTCTTCCATTTTTACATGTACGGCCTCAACCACTACAATGGCATCATCTACCACAATACCGATGGCCAATACCAAAGCAAAAAGGGTGATTAAATTTATGGATAGCCCAAAAATTTGCATCACAAAAAAAGCACCTACTAATGATACGGGCACGGCGATAATAGGTATTAAGGTTGAGCGCCAGTCGCCCAAAAACAAAAATACCACAATGGCCACAAGAATAAAGGCATCTCTTAAAGTGTGTATTACTTGTTCTATCGAAGCATCGAGAAAGTTGGATACATCGTAGCTTATTTGAAAATCGACGTTAGGCGGCAGTTCCTGTTCCAGTTCGGCCAATTTTTCCTTAACGGATTTAATCACATCGCTACCATTACTGCCAAAAGTTTGCTTTAAAACGATGGATGCCGAAGGCTTTCCGTCTAAATTCGAGTAGATGTCGAAAAATTCACTACCCAGTTTTACATCGGCAATATCCTCTAACTTAATAATTTCGCCTTCTTTATTGGCGCGGATAATGATGTCTTTATATTGGTCGGGTTCGTTGTATCGGTTTTGGTATGTCAATACATATTCCAAAGATTGCGATGTTATTCCAGAACTTCTCCCCAAACGTCCGGGGCGGGCCAAAATACTTTGCTCTTCCATGGCTTCCAGAACTTCTTCGGCCGAAATATTATAAGCACGCATACGGTCTGGTTTTAGCCAAACCCGCATGGCGTACTTCCGGCTTCCTAATATTTTCGCACTGGCAATACCGTCTATACGTTGAATTTCGGGAATTATTTTAGTGTAGGCGTAGTTGTAAAGAAACTTTTCGTCGTTATTCTTATCGGTACTCGACAAATTAACGTACATCAGCATACTGGGCTGTATGGGCGTGATGATTACCCCTTCACGCTGCACCAATTCGGGTAACAGGGGCATCACTTGGTCCACACGGGTTTTTACCCTTACAACCGCTTGGTTGGGGTCGGTGCCCGGTTCAAAAATAACTCGTACGGTGGCCTCGCCGGCACTGGTGGCATCAGAAGCGATGTAACGCATGCCCTGTACGCCATTTATGGCAGTTTCCAACGGTATTAAGGTAGAATTTACCAATACTTCGGAACTGGAGCCGGGATAAGCGATAAAAATATTTACAGTGGTAGGTGCTATTTGGGGGAACTGCGAAATGGGCAGTTGTTTTATGGAAAGCCCTCCTATAAAAAGGATGATGACCGAAATGACAATGGCCAATACGGGGCGTTTTATAAATTGTTTAAACATGTCTTTTGTAGATTAAATTCTTAATTATTCAGCATAGAGGTCTAACTCAGACAATACTTTGTTGGGTTCTAAAAACTTGGTGTGAATAGTTTCGTTGTTGCGTACCACTCTAATGCCTTCCAGCAAAATGGTGTCGTTTTCGCTAAGCCCATCATTTACAATAAATAAATGGGGCAGTTCGGCACCCACGGTAATTTCGCGTTGGCTTACTTTTCCTGCTTTGCTGATGACGTACACATAGGTTTTGTCTAATATTTGGAAAGTGGCCTTTTGCGGAATGATGATGGCGTTTTTGTAGGGTACTTTCATTAATACACTTCCAGTTTCACCATGCCTTAAAATACCATTGGGGTTAGGAAAAGTGGCTCTAAAGGCAATGTTGCCGGTTTCGTGGTTGAACTCGGCTTCAATGGTTTCAACGATGCCTTTTTGGTTAAACGGTTTGTTGTTGGCCATCAATAGTTCTACTTCTTTTTTTGTGTCTTTGTTTGCACTGATTATGTAGTCTAAATATTCGGCTTCGGGTACGTTAAAATACACCCACATTTTGCTGTTGTCTGATAGTGTTGTGAGCAATTCGCCTTCGTCTAAAAGGCTGCCCTCCCTAACGTGAAGGTGGTCCATAATACCATCGAATGGGGCTTTTATTCTGGTAAAGCCCAAATGGGTTTCGGCTAGGGTTACTTCGGCTTTTGCTTTGGCATAATTGGCTTTTGCTAGTGCGAGTTCGTTTTCAGATACCACATTGCCTTCGGCCAATAATTGTGTGTTTTTAAATTCTATTTCAGCTGCCATTGCTTCGGATTTGGCACGTTCCAGTTCGGCTTCATAAACATTGGGCATAATCTGGAACATAGGCTGCCCTTTTTTTACCTGCTGCCCTTCGTCTACCGATATGTGGTTTAAGTAACCTTTTTCCAAGGCTCTGATTTCTATATGTCTGATGGAGTGTATTTGACTCACGTAGTCTTTGGTGGTTGAAGTGTCCTTTTTTATGGGGTTGGTAACTAAAAATTCAATATGTTCTTTTTTTTCTGCTTTTTCTGAATGACAGCTTGTGAAAAGTATAAACACAATGACGCTCATGAAAATGAATGATTTTTTCATCTGTTCGTTTTTTATAAAAAAATTCTTGGGGAAGTGAATTTATAGCAGGACGCCGCCCCAAAAACGCACGTCGGGCTAAATCAATGGATTAAAATAAGTATGAAAAACTATTGTGGTTTTTCAAAAGCCGTAAAAGGCTTAAAGGGAAGTGGTTATCAAATTCGAAACACCTGAATCCTAACATGGAGCTTTGTGGCCGACTTACCGTAATAGATGTCGTGGCGCCGTAAATCTTTTTGTAGTTGAAAAGATAGATTGCTAAAAAGCGCTGCATTGTAACGAGCAGGTGCTAACCTATCAATAAAGACTTTGTTTTTTGTGGAAGATTCTTCGTTTTCAGTATCCTCTACTTCGGTAAATGTTAAATCTATGCCATGGCTACTGCCGTGATGGTTGGTATGAAAACAAGGGTGTTTTACATCATGGCTGTTTTCGGCATGATAGGCTTCACCAAAGGATAAATCATTTACTGAATCTGCGTATAGACCAGAGACACCTACTATTAAAAGGAGGTTTAATAAATAGAGGTATTTAATTAAGATTTTGCCCATACAGCGCGCAAAATTATAGCAATGCGTTTACTTAAACAAAAAATATTGAAGTTTAAACGGTTAAGGACATATTAAACCATGTAAAAGCAAACATATCGGCGTATTGTTCAATTATTTTGCTTACGGGAGTTCCGGCGCCATGTCCAGCATCGGTTTCAATCCGTATCAAAACAGGGTTGTCTCCAGATTGTTTGCTC
This sequence comes from Tamlana crocina, assembly GCF_012037625.1. Classification (NCBI taxonomy): domain Bacteria; kingdom Pseudomonadati; phylum Bacteroidota; class Flavobacteriia; order Flavobacteriales; family Flavobacteriaceae; genus Tamlana; species Tamlana crocina. The sequence continues at coordinate 61,755 of NZ_JAAVJS010000001.1, read as the reverse complement.
TGAAGTTCGGCAGCAAACTTAAAGCTGTGTGCGGGCACGACACGGTCGTCATGGTCTGCGGTGGTAATTAAGGTTGCTGGATACTCAGTGCCGCTTTTAACGTTGTGCAGCGGTGAGTAGCCTTTTAAGTATTCAAACATGGCTTTGCTGTCTTCGGCTGTGCCGTAATCATAGGCCCATCCTGCTCCGGCGGTAAAGGTGTGGTAACGTAACATATCTAATACGCCCACGGCAGGCAGTGCCACTTGTGCTAAATCTGGACGTTGGGTCATAACGGCACCAACCAGCAGTCCGCCATTAGAGCCACCTCGTAATGCCAAATATTTAGAGGACGTATAGTTGTTTTCAATCAGGTATTCCGCGGCAGCGATAAAATCGTCAAACACATTTTGTTTTTGCATTTTAGTGCCGGCATCGTGCCATTTTCTGCCGTATTCGCCACCGCCCCGTAAATTGGGTACTGCATATATGCCGCCCTGCTCCATCCAAACGGCCATGCCCACACTAAAGGCTGGGTTTAAGCTCACGTTGAAGCCACCGTACCCGTAAAGGATGGTTGGGTTGGTTCCATTTAGAGTTATGCCTTTTTTATGGGTGATAATCATCGGAACTTTAGTGCCATCTTTTGAGGTGTAAAACACTTGTTTACTTTCGTAATCTTCAGGGTTAAATGCAATAGAAGGCTTCCAGTACAGCGTTGTTTCACCAGTTTCAAGGTTTAATTTGTAGATACTGGATGGTGTATAGTAGTTTGTAAATGAAAAATAATCGAAGGTGTCTTCTTTTTTGCTTCCGAAATTATTGGCATTTCCAATGCCTGGAAGGTCTATAGACCGGATTAGGTTTCCGTTGTAATCATACTGTTTTACCTGCGATATGGCATCAACCATATATTCGGCGATGAGATATTTACCGGAGGTGGATATGGATAGGACGTTTTCGGTTTCGGGAATAACGTCTTCCCAGTGCTCTGGCGCTGGGTTGTCGAGGCTTAATTTTACAACCTTTTTATTGGGTGCGTTTAAATTAGTAAGCAGGAAAATGTCGTCGTTTTGGCTGCTTATAACGGTTGTGCTGCTGTTGGTGTCGGTTAAAACGGGGATTAAAGGATTGTTTTCGTTAGATAAGTTTTTTATAAGCAGTTTGTTTCCAGAGGTGGAAATCCGCGGTGTGATTACCAGATATTTATCGTCGATGGTAACGTTGGCGTAAATATATCGATGCTTTTGTTCGGGAGAGCCCCCATAAATTAATTGGTCTTGCGCCTGGGGTGTGCCTATTTTGTGGAAATAAACTTTGTGTTGGTCGGTTTTGGCAGAGAGTTGGCTGCCTTTGGGTTTGTCGTAACTGGAATAGTAAAACCCTTCGTTTTTATACCATGAAATTTGGCTGAACTTGATATCAACTAATGTGTCTTCAATAATGGCTTTGGTTTCGGTATTTAGTACGATAATTTTTCGCCAGTCGCTTCCGCCTTCAGAAATAGAGTAGGCCATGAGTTCACCATCTTTAGAGAAGCTTACATCGTCTAAAGATATGGTACCATCATCAGAGAAGGTATTGGGGTCGATAAAAACTTCTTCGGTGTTATTTTCGTCTTTTCTGTAAAGTACATTTTGGTTTTGTAGTCCGTTGTTTTTATAAAAATAGGTGTACGCACCTTCTTTGAAGGGGGCGCCTATTTTTTCATAATTCCATAAGGACGACAGCCGTTTTTTAATATCGTCTTTAAAGGTTATTTGGTTAAGGTAACCAAAAGTAGTGTTGTTTTGCGCTTTAACCCATTGTGCGGTTTCGGTGCTCATGTCATCTTCCAGCCAGCGGTAAGGGTCTTTTATGGGCACGCCAAAATAATGGTCGGTGGTGTCTTCGGTTTTGGTTTCTGGGTAGTTCACTGTTATGCTAGTTTGGGTTTTTAATTGGTTTTTGCAGGAAGCGATTAGAACGAGGCATAGGCACGAAAAAAGTAGTTTTCTCATTAAAGTAAGTGTTTTTGCTAAATTAAAAAAGCCCCCTTTACAAAAGGAGGCTTTTAACAATCTTTTAAAAGATTGATTTACACTAACTTGTTTTCGATTAAATATTCAGCAATTTGAACCGTGTTTGTTGCGGCACCTTTGCGAAGGTTGTCGGCAACAATCCACATGTTTAATGTGTTAGCTTGTGATTCGTCGCGACGAATTCTTCCAACAAAAACTTCATCTTTGTCGTGCGCGAAAATGGGCATAGGGTATGAGTTATTGGCAGTATCATCCTGTACTACAACGCCAGGAGTTTCGCTCAATAATTTACGAACATCGGCCAAATCAAAATCATTTTCAAACTCTACGTTTACCGATTCTGAGTGCCCACCAGAAGTTGGGATGCGCACGGCTGTGGCCGAAACAGAGAACGAGCGGTCGTTCATAATTTTTTGTGGCTCGCGGGCCAATTTCATTTCTTCTTTGGTGTATCCGTTTTCTTCAAACACATCGCAGTGTGGCAAAGCATTTCGTCCTATTGGATAAGGATAAGCCATTTCGCCTTCTACTCCTGCAATTTCATTTTCTAATTGGCGAACGGCTTTTACACCAGTACCAGAAACCGATTGGTAAGTAGAAACTACCACACGCTTCATTTTATATTTTTTATGTAACGGATTTAAAGCCATAACCAACTGAATAGTAGAACAGTTTGGGTTGGCTATAATTTTATCGTCTTTGGTTAATTCGCTGGCATTGATTTCAGGAACTACCAATTTTTTTGTCGGATCCATTCTCCAAGCTGAAGAATTGTCAACCACAGTTGTGCCAGCTTCAGCAAATTTAGGAGCCCACTCTAACGAAGTGCCTCCGCCCGCAGAAAACAAAGCGATATCTGGTCGCATGGAAACGGCAGTTTCCAATCCAACTACTTTATAATCATTGTTTTTGTAGGTTATTGTTTTTCCAACAGAGCGCTCAGACGCTACGGGAATTAATTCGGTAACAGGAAAATTACGTTCTGCAAGAACTTTTAGCATCACTTCGCCAACCATACCAGTGGCACCAACAACAGCTACTTTCATTTTTATACTTTTTTAAAAATTTGTGGAGACAAAACTAAGTATTAATTCCATTTTAAAATCTAAAAAAAGCCCTCATTTTTAAAAAACGAGGGCTTTTTAACAACAAATAACAGGTTGTTGTATTATTAACAGATTGTTATTTTTTTAACAAATCTCTAATTTCACCTAGTAACTCTTCTTGAGTTGGGCCTTTTGGAGCTTCAGGAGCTGGCTCTTCTTTCTTCTTCATTTTGTTAACGCCTTTTACAAGCATGAACATCACGAATGCTACAATAATAAAATCGATAACGTTGGTTAGGAACGATCCCCACAACACAGCAACTTCACCAACGGTTTCTCCGGCATCATTTAGTGTACCTTCTTTTAGCACATATTTTAAATCTTTGAAATCGGACTGGAATACCAAGCCAATAAGCGGTGAAACAATACCTCCGGTAAATGAAGAAACCACTTCTTTAAAAGCGGCACCCATTACAAAACCTACTGCAATGTCTACAAGGTTGCCCTTCATTGCAAATTCCTTAAACTCTTTAAGCATAATGTAAAATTTTCAATTAGTGTTACTCAAATTAACTAAAAAAAATTAACATTTAATAATTTTTTATGAAATGAAAACGCGCTTGATACGTTGCGAAATAGAAGTTATAAGCTCATAGGAAATCGTGTTTGCCGTGTCGGCCAAATTTTCGGCGGTGGTTTCTCCATTGAATACAACAACCTCATCGCCCTCTTGGCAATCAATGTTTGAAACATCCACCATAATCATATCCATACAAACGTTACCAACTATGTACGCTTTTTGGTTGTTGATGGTTACGTAGCCTTTGCCTTTTCCGTATTGCCTGCCAATGCCATCGGCGTGGCCAATAGGCAGTGTAGCTGTTTTGGTTAATTTATTGCTTATAAAACCTCTGTTGTAACCCACACTTTCGCCTTTTTCAATTTGGTGTATTTGCGAAATAACAGTTTTTAATGTGCCAATGGGTTTTAAGAATTGATTTTCCTTTTCGGAATTTCCAAAACCGTACAAGCCAATACCGCTTCTCACCATATCGAAATGTGCTTCCGGATAGTTTAAAATGCCCGAAGTATTGCACATGTGAAGGATGGGCTGGTAACCAATGGCTTCCGTAAAACGGTTTGAGATATTATTAAAACGCTCAATTTGGTTTTGGGTGAAGGCTTTTTCATTTAAATCTTCACTGGCGGCTAAATGTGAAAAAATGGATTCAACCTTTACAGCTTCGGTATTTTTTAATTTTGAAGCAATACTATTTACGTCGTTTTCACTGAAACCCAATCGATTCAATCCGGTGTTGAATTTGATATGGACGGGGTAATGATTCAGTTTTTCCGCGGAAGCGACTTCTAAAAACTCATCTAATATTTTGTTGTTGTAAAGGGCGGGTTCCAAACAGTGCTCAATGAGTTCCTTAAAATTTACGGTTTGCGGATGAAGCACCAAAATAGGTTTGGTGATTCCAGATTCTCGTAAAGCAACCCCTTCGTTAGTATAGGCTACAGCAAAATAATCTACATTTAGATTTTCTAAAAAGTGCGCAATTTCACAAGGGTCGTTGCCGTATGCAAAAGCCTTAACTACGGCCATAAATTTGGTATTGGGCTGTAGTTTAGATTGTAAATGTTTTAAGTTTTGCGAAAGTGCCTTTAGGTTAATTTCTAGCACCGTTTGTTGTGCTTTAGGCATTGGGGTCTTTGGGTTTGTTTATTATTTCTTCGGCATCATTAACCTTCATGTTCCGTACTTTGTCGCGCAGCATGGCCTTGTAGTAAGCCGCTCTGCTCAATGGTTCGTATTCTTCCACTTCGCCCAAAAGTACCAAATTGTCGCTTTTTGATTTTCGGTAGCTGTATTGCGCCAAATTTCCGGTACGGGTACAAACGGCGTGCACTTTGGTAACATATTCGGCCGTGGCCATTAAATTGGGCATGGGGCCAAAGGGGTTGCCTTTAAAGTCCATATCAAGTCCGGCCACTATAACCCGAACACCTTTGTTAGCTAAATCGTTGCAAATTCTAACAATCTCTTCGTCAAAAAACTGGGCTTCATCAATGCCTACCACATCGCATCCATCGGCCAAAATAGGAATATTGGCGGCAGCAGGAACGGGCGTTGAGCGTATTTCGTTGGCATCGTGCGATACTACCATGTCTTCATCGTAGCGCACATCTAAAGCCGGTTTAAAGATTTCTACTTTTTGGCGGGCAAATTGGGCACGCTTCAATCTTCTGATGAGTTCTTCGGTTTTTCCCGAAAACATTGAACCACAGATGACTTCAATCCAACCAAATTGTTCTTTATGATTTACCGTATTTTCGAGAAACATTTCGTAATTTTAGCACTAAAACAAAGCGACTATTCGTTTGCATAAAGGTGGCGTAAATTTAGGAAAAAACAAAAGCCTACCGAGCATAATTTTTTAAAGTTTTAAACCATGAAGAAGAAGATAGAGGCTGAACTTATAGCCATTGCACACCGAGTTCTTAAGTTAAAAGGAAAGGAAGATGTGCTTAAAATGCATACCGAAGTGTCCTTGCTTTATGAAAAATTATCGGTTTTAAAATTTGCCCACGACCATTTTGGAGAAGATCTCCCAACCATAGGTAGCGACACTTCCTTTTTTGGAATGTTGGATAAAGCTTTCAACAATAAAATAAGTGATAATATTGAGGTTGAGGATAAGATTTATGTCAATTTAGATGAAAATGAAAACGAGGCCATTATGGAGCCCGTTATGAATAAAATAAAAGATATGGTGGCTTTTATGCCGGATGATGATGAGGAACAAGAACCTGTTGTTAAAGACACTAGGCCCGAACCGCCAAAACCACAATACAGCTTGGACGATATTACAGCCGGCTTTGATGAAACTCCCATATTCGAGCCTGTGACGAGCAGCCAAAACGGTGTGCCAAATGAAAAAAAATCATTGAACGATAAATTGAAAATTGGTGGATTCAACATTGGGCTGAATGACAAAATAGCGTTTATAAAGCACCTTTTTGATGGACAAAATGAAGATTATATTCGCGTTATTTCGCAATTAAACACCTTTCAAACCTTTGCCAATGCCAAGAATTTTATTGAAACCATGGTAAAACCCGATTACAACAATTGGAAGGATAAAGAGGAGTTTGAAGCGCGTTTTATGGAAATTATCGCAGCCAAGTTTAACTAACCCATGAGTAAACTCTACATCGTGCCTACACCCATAGGTAATTTAAAAGACATCACCTTTCGCGCCATAGACGTTTTGAAAACAGCCGATTTAATTCTGGCTGAAGATACCCGGACCTCGGGAAAACTCCTAAAGCATTTCGAGATTTCAACCCCCATGCAGTCGCATCACATGCACAACGAACATAAAACCGTTGATGCCATTGTTCAGAAAATAAAAGGTGGAAGGACCGTAGCATTAATTAGTGATGCGGGTACGCCGGCAATTTCCGACCCTGGTTTTTTGCTTTCGCGCGCCTGTATCGAGAATAATATTGAAGTGGAATGTTTACCCGGAGCAACGGCTTTTGTGCCTGCTTTGGTCAATTCTGGGCTGCCCAACGATAAATTTGTATTCGAAGGTTTTTTACCCGTAAAAAAAGGTCGCCAAACCCGATTGCTGCTTTTGGCACAAGAGCCGCGAACCATGATTTTTTATGAAAGTCCGCATAAATTAGTGAAAACTCTGGGGCATTTTTGTGAGTATTTTGGTGATGACCGACAATTGTCGGTGTCTCGCGAATTGACCAAATTGTACGAAGAAACCATCCGTGGAACAGCCCGTGAAGTATTAGAATATTATACCCAAAAACCACCCAAAGGCGAAATTGTTATTGTGGTGGCTGGAACGAATAAATAAAATTAAAAAATGACTATTGAAACTTTTAAAGATAAACTAAAAACCACACCAGAATCCATAGTGTTTTCTGAAACGATGGATGTAATTGAAGCAAACTACGAATTTACACCCACAGCATTTAAAAATGGAGATTTAGAAAATAAAGCAGGTGAAAACTCTGGGTCGTGCAAATTGTTGGCTTTTGCAAAGCTACAGGACTTATCAAAAGAAGAAACTTTGGCTTGTTTCGGTCAGTTTTATTTCGATGAGGTATTGAACGATCCCAACGGTAATGGCCACCAAAATATTCGTAATTTTATGAAAACGGGTTTTGATGGAGTGTCGTTTGAAGGCGAGCCATTAAAAGCAAAGTAAACGTGCCGTTTGAGTATCTCCCCAAAAGTGGGTTCTGTGAGCGGCAATATTCAATGCAACAGTTGCTTGAAAATATAAAACAATGTACCATTTGCGAAGCGGATCTGCCACTTGGCCCGCGACCTGTTGTTTCAGCGCACCCAAATTCAAAAATTGTTATTGTGGGGCAAGCCCCCGGCACCAAGGTACATGCATCTGGTATTCCGTGGGATGATGCCAGTGGCAAACAATTGCGAAAATGGCTAGATGTTATTCCAGAGGTGTTTTACAATCCTGAAAATTTTGCCATAATCCCCATGGGGTTTTGTTATCCAGGAAAAGGAAAAAGCGGCGATTTGCCTCCACGTCCCGAATGCGCGCCACAGTGGCACCAAAAGTTGTTTGACGGGATGAGTCAAGTGGAGCTTGTGCTTTTAATAGGCATGTACGCCCAAAACTACTATTTGGGAAAAGCAGCTAAAAAAACGCTCACCGAAACGGTTAAAAATTATAACGACTACTTGCCCAAATATCTACCGCTACCGCATCCGTCTCCAAGAAATCGGTTTTGGTTGGCTAAAAATCCGTGGTTTGAAGTTGAGGTGTTGCCACGATTGCAAGAGGTGGTAAAGAAACTCATTTAGAATGCCTTTAAGTATTCTTGATATTTAAATATTTCTTGCGGATTTTCTTTTAGATTTATTCGTTTCATCTCCTCGTTATTTTTGTCGAGTTCAATTAAATATGCGGTATCACCATCCTCCAACATTCTCAAGAACATTTTTAGTGAACCATCAGGGTTGTAAAACTTAACGGCTTCAAAGTCATCATAATTTGAAGAGATTTGTTCAGAAAACACTTTTCCGTTTTTTATGGTTTGGGTGATGCTACGGCCTTCCTTTATAAACATTTGGGATTCAATATTGCCTATTAAGTCGAATGATACAGATTCAATTACTTTTTCGTCCTTTATTTTAGATTCCGATTTAATGTTGCCATTATCAAAATAAGAAATGCTTTTTCCGTAGAGAACACCATGTTTATAAGTGTTTACTTTAGATAGGTGCCCAGCAAGGTCATATTTTTTCTCCTCACCATGCAATTTTCCGTTTAAATAATTAGATTGGGAAAAAATCTCTCCGTTACTGTGGAAAACAATGTATGTGCCATTGAGTATGCCATTTTTTACATTAAATTCTTCCCACTTTTTAAATTTATCGCCAACTATGTAATAACCGTTTAAAGGTTTACGGTCTTCATTGCTTCTGTATATGCTTATATTGTTATACGAGTCTACAAAATAGGAGTTTCGTTCAACTAGCTTAAAGTTGTTGTTGTCGGTTTGTTGATCTTTCTTGCAACTCAGGACAAATAAAGAGACTAATGTGGAAATTAAAACGAACTTTTTTGGCATTATATGAAGTGTTTTCACACAGGATTTGTAAGGTTTAAATTTAAACTATTTCTATATTAGTGGCAACAAAAAAACACATAAAAGATAAAAATAATGAGATTCCTGTCTTCACAGGAATAGTATATTAGCCATGCTTCCCCCGTTCCCAACCATGTTTGCCCAAATACTTTTCCCCACTTTCAACAGCGCCATCTTCAATGGTGGTCGCCATGCTGTCGTTCCAGCGGTTTAAATACCCAAATAGCGAAATCACCCCAAGAATTTCCACAATTTCGCCATCGTCCCAATATTGATGTAAACGCTTTTTTAAATCTTCATCAACAGCATTGGGCACCTGGCTGGCCGCCAAACTAAAATCTAAGGCGGCGCGTTCTGCTTCACTAAAGGCAGGGTGGGTGCGGTAGTCCCAAATATTATCAAGCTGTTCTGGTTTGGCTCTGTAGCGTTCGGCGGCACGAATAGCATGCGCTTGGCAATAACGGCAGCTAGCGGCATTGCTGCTTACCCAAGCCATCATGCGTTTTAGTGCAGAGGTAACCCGCCCTTCATTGGCCATAACAGCTTTATTTAAATTTATAAACGCTTTGCTTATCGCAGGTCGGTGTTGCATGGTAAGTACCGAATTGGGACAAAAGCCTAAGGTTTCATTAAAAAATTCGGCTAATTTTTTGGTTTCCAAATCATGATTTGCAGATAAAGGCGTTACTAAAGGCATAGTTGTGAATTTTGTAGTATTTTTGACAACTACAAGTAACAAAAAATAGTTTAAAGCAATGTCAGTTAAAGTTTCTACAAAGTGGTTAGGCGAAATGCGGTTTGAAAGTACAAATCCATCGGGGCACCATTTATTTATTGATGCCGGAGAAGAAAATGGCGGAAAAGGCGAAGGCTACCGCCCCAAAGCATTGATGCTTTCTGGTTTGGCCGGTTGTTCTGGGTTGGATGTTGCAGCTTTAATCAAGAAAATGAAATTAGAGGTGGATGAATTCAATATTGAAATTGAAGCCAATCTAACCGAAGAGCATCCCAAGTATTACGATAAAGTAGCGATGCATTTTCATTTTTACGGCGAAAATTTAAGCGAAAAGAAATTACAACGCGCTGTCGATTTGTCCATTGAAAAATATTGTGGTGTTATGGAAATGTTCCGCAAGTTTTCAGAATTGGATGTTCAAACCCATTTTCATTACGATAAAGTCGATTTTTTCCCTACCGAGTAGTTAAGCTATTTTTATGCGCTGGACCATAAAACCACAACCGGAACCTAAAAAAGTAAAGACCTTGCAAAAGGCGCTTCAGGTTGACGAACACATTGCGACTTTGCTATTACAACGTGGCGTTGAAACCTTCGAGGAAGCCAAACGTTTTTTTAGGCCCAAATTGAAGCACTTGCACGATCCGTTCTTGATGAAAGATATGGATAAGGCTGTAGCCCGAATAGAAAAGGCTTTTGCCAATAACGAAAATATTTTGGTGTACGGCGACTACGATGTGGATGGCACTACAGCGGTGGCACTTATGTCCACCTACCTAAAAACAAGGCACAATTTGGTTTATACTTATATCCCGAACCGGTACGACGAAGGTTACGGAGTCTCTTATAAAGGCATCAACTTTGCTTTGGAAAATGATTTTACGTTAATAATAGCGCTCGATTGTGGTATTAAATCGGTTGAAAAAGTAGCACATGCCAAATCGTTGGGAATCGATTTTATTATTTGTGATCACCACCGTCCGGGAGACGAAATTCCCGATGCCGTTGCGGTTTTAGATCCCAAACGAGAAGATTGTAATTACCCGTACAAAGAATTGTGTGGTTGTGGCGTTGGTTTTAAGCTCGTCCAGGCTTTGTCTTCAAAAGAGGGAAAAACGGCGGCCGATTTAACTGAGTATCTCGATTTGGTGGCCACGGCCATTGGTGCGGATATCGTTCCCATTGATGGGGAAAACCGCGTGTTGGCTTATTTTGGGTTGTTGGTTATCAATACCAATCCACGTCCCGGCATAAAAGCCATTTTAAATCAGGTTGAAAAAACCGAGCTGACCATCACCGATGTGGTGTTTGTTGTGGCACCAAGAATCAATGCCGCTGGGCGGATGGAACATGGTAATTATGCCGTAACGCTATTGGCGGAAGAAGAAGACGATTTGGCGGCCAAATACGCCGAAGAAATCAATAATTATAATTTAGAACGTCGCGAAACCGATAAACAAATTACTGAGGAAGCACTCCAACAGATTGAAGAAAATAACGAGCAAGATAGGCTAACTACTGTGGTTTACCATCCCCAATGGCATAAAGGTGTTATTGGCATTGTGGCTTCGCGGTTAACCGAAACGTACTATCGCCCAACTTTAGTATTTACCAAAAGTGGCAATAAATTGGCCGCTTCTGCACGCTCGGTTAGGGGATTCGATGTTTACAATGCCTTGGAAGCCTGTAAAGAGCATATCGAGCAATTTGGCGGACATAAATATGCAGCGGGTTTAACGCTCGAAGAAAAAAACTATGAAGCCTTTAAGCAGGCCTTTGAAGAGGTAGTTTCAAAAACCATAGACAGGAACTTATTGACGCCCGAAATTAAAATTGATGCCCAAATCGATTTAAAGAATATTACGCCCAAATTTTACAGGATTTTAAAACAATTTGCCCCCTACGGCCCGAATAACATGACACCTGTTTTTATGTCCGATAACTTAATAGACACAGGTTACGGAAAGTGCGTGGGCGAAGACAAAACCCATTTAAGGTTAACCGCCACACAACCTACCTCACCAGACCGATTTGTAGGCATTGGGTTTAGTATGGGCGATAAATTCGAAATTATTTCTGAAGGAAAGCCGTTTAAAGCGGTGTATTCCATTGATGAAAACGAATGGCGCGGCAATGTGAGTTTGCAATTGAATCTTAGGGATATTAAACCTTAATTGTTGTTTTATGGCAAGAACAGACCCTTATGCGGCATTACGAATTAAGGAGTTCAATATTTTTTTATTGGTACGTTTTGTATTGGTATTTGGTTGGTCCATGCAATTTATAGTGATTGAATGGGAAGTGTATAGTCTTACCAAAGACCCACTGTATTTAGGTTTGATTGGGTTGATGGAAATCATCCCTGCGTTTACTATGGCACTGTTTGCCGGACACATTGTGGATCAAAAGGAAAAACGGGATCTGTTGGCGCTTTGCATAGCGGCATTTTCATTGATGAGCTTAGGCCTTTTTTTACTGACTTCTGACAAAATTGTTGGCGATTGGAATACCCAGTCCATCTTATACGCCATTTATGCACTAGTGTTTTTTGGAGGGTTTCTACGTTCGTTTTTCGGCCCCACTATTTTTTCGTTGGTGGCGCTCATTGTCCCGAAGAAAATATATCCCAACGCCGCCACATGGAGCACCAGTACTTGGAAAGCAGCGGCCGTTTTAGGAGCACTTTTGGGTGGTTTTTCTATCCATTGGATGGGAGTTCCCAAAACATTATGTTTAATATTTATTTTGGTGAGTATTTCTTTCGGACTTACGTTTTTAATCAAGAAAAAACCCATTTTAAATCCGAAAATTGGAGAGCCGGTAAAAGAAAGTTTGAAAGTGGGTGTACGCTTTGTGTTTAGCGATAAAGCCATTTTAGGTGCCTTGACTTTAGATATGATTGCGGTTTTATTTGGAGGAACGGTAGCGCTATTGTCTGTTTTTGCTCAAGATATTTTGGAAGTCGGTTCGAAGGGTTTTGGCATTTTAAATGCCTCCATTTCATTGGGAAGTATCTTTAGCATGTTTATGACCACTTACATGCCGATAAGTAGAAATGCAGGAAAAAAACTGCTGGCTACTATTTTCGGTTTCGGACTCTGCATTATAGCTTTTGGGCTGTCGAATAGCTTTTGGGTAAGTGTTGTGGCACTGTTTTTAAGTGGCGCAACCGATGGGGTTTCCATGGTAATTAGGCAAACCATTTTACAGCTAAAAACCCCCGATGATATGCGTGGGCGGGTATCGGCGGTAAATTCAATGTTTGTGGGGTCTTCAAATGAATTGGGCGCTTTTGAAAGCGGACTCGCAGCCAAATTAATTGGCCCTGTGGCCGCAGTGATTTTTGGTGGGACTATGACTTTAATTACCGTTACCACTATTGGAGCCAAAAATCATACGCTCAGGAATTTGGATTTGACTAAAGAAATCGAGGCCATTGAAGGGAAATAGTCTTGACTTAATACTCCTTTAACTCCAAGGTTTCCCCATCAAAAACGCCATAAGTAAAATATGATATCCAATCGCCCAAGTTGATGTATTTTGAACGTTCGTTAAGGTCAATGTTCAAAGGTAAATGACGGTGGCCAAACACGAAGTAATCACGGTGTTTGCCCTCTAATTTGCGCTTACAGTATTGCACCAGCCACTCATTGTCCTCACCCAAAAATTGGGCGTCTTCATCGCCTGAAATCATCTTGTTTTTTACCGAAAGGTACTGTGCCATGCGCACGCCCAAATCGGGATGCAGCCAACGGAACAACCATTTGCAAAACGGGTTGGTAAATACCTTTTTCATGCGTTTATAGCCTTTGTCGCCCGGCCCTAAACCATCGCCGTGACCAATAAAAAAGGTTTTGTTGTTAAAGGTGAATTCTTTGGGTTTGTGGAATACGGGAATATTCAGTTCTTCCTCAAAATAGCCGTTCATCCAGAGGTCGTGGTTGCCCACAAAATAGTAAATAGGAATGCCCGAATCGCTAATTTCAGCGAGTTTGCCGAGGGTTCGTGTAAAGCCACGCGGCACTACGGTTTTAAATTCCATCCAAAAATCGAACATATCGCCCAGTAGAAAAATAGCGGCGGCATCGTGCTTTACCTCGTCCAGCCAAGCCACGAATTTTTTTTCGCGCGGGCGGGAGGCTTCGGCCGTTGGTGCGCCCAAGTGGTTATCGGAGGCGAAATATATTTTTTTTCCTTTTTGGATTTGCATGCCGTAAATATAAGTTAATTCCTTTGAAGGCTGGAATCCCATACTTCTATTTTTGTGGTGCAAAAAAACCATAGGATAAGCCTAGCTCCAGGCACACAACTGCGTTAGGGATTGAAGCAAGCTACCGTGTAGCGCGTAAAGCCCGACCTGAAAGGTAACGCCCTAATTGTTATCGTATGCGAACCATTCGGCAAATGCGGTTTCGGTTTCTTGAAGTTTTAAGCTGTGCAGCATGATTTGTTTGGGCAGCCGCTTGCTTATTTTTTTTGCAAAATCGAGCACCATCATTTCGCTGGTGGGTTGGTAATCGACCAACAAAATATTGTGTCCAAGGGCTTCAAGATCTTTTGCCAGCTCTACGTGCGGAGTGTTTTTGTTGAACACCGTGGCGTGGTCGAAAACGTTTACAATTTCTTCTTTTACAATTTTTTTGAGGTCGCCAAAATCGATAACCATACCGTACTTCACGTTCGATTTGTCGGTTATAGGTTTTCCAATAACAGTAACAAAAAGTTTGTAGCTATGGCCGTGTATGTTTTTGCATTTTCCGTCGTAGCCGTAAAGGGCGTGGGCGGTTTCAAAATCGAATTTTTTGGTGATGCGAATGTTGTTCCCCATGGGTGATTAAAAATTATGCTGCAAATATATTGATTTTGTACGAGCAATTGATTTTTACATTACATTTGCGCGCTTTTTACTCGATAATCGAGATTTAAAAGTGTTTAAGTTGTTCAATTTTAAATAGATACCGTTTTGATTTTAACTAAATGAACCCACTTTTTGAATCTGTAGGTTTTGAAGAAAACCCAGTTTACGAGCAATTGATTGCTGATATTGGGAAACAGCAATACAGTATTGTTGAAAATTTCTTCATTCAAGATGAGGTTGCCTTATTAAGGCAAATGCTTCAAGAAAAGCACCAAGCCGATGCTTTTAAAAAGGCGGCCATTGGTAACCGCGTAAATGAAACCATTGAAAAATCCATTCGTGGCGATTTTATTCTTTGGATGGATGAACGCAAAGCCAATACGGTAGAGCAATTGTTTTTTAACAGAATAAACCATTTGGTGGATTACCTAAATCGCACTTGTTTTTTGGGTATTTTACAAAAGGAGTTCCATTATGCGCTTTACCCCAAAGGGACATTTTATAAAAGGCATATCGATACATTTCAAAATGATGACAGACGAAAACTCTCGTTGGTTTGCTATTTAAACGAAGAAGATTGGTTGCCGGAAAATGGCGGTGAATTGGTGTTGTATTTAAACGAAAACGGCGAAGAAATGGAAAAGGTAATCTATCCGTTTCCGGGGCGAATTGTAATTTTTGAAAGCCAAATTATTGAACACGAAGTGAGGCCCGTAAACACAGCGCGTTTAAGTATTACGGGTTGGTTAAAAACCCGATAAACTATCGGCGGCCTCGGTATCGGTTATAAAAATAGATGATGATTAGCACTATAGCTAAAATTAGAAAAAGTCTGTTTCCCATGGTTTTGTTTTTTAGGGTGGTAAAGTTATTGTTTTTCAGACAATGGTAAAAAAGTCTTTCTGAATTTTACAATTAGTGGAATGCCTCGTGCCAGCATCCAAAAGGTCATGGCCATAAAAATGGCATGTAGTTTATAACCCAACCCATCGAGTGCAAAAAGGATGGGGATAAACACGATAAAGGTTGAAAATAGCAACACATTACGCAGGTATTCCATTTTTCCGAGACCCTTAAACATACCGTCGAGAATAAAGGCTAAAGTACACAGTGGCTGCATGGCCAATATAATCCAAAATATGCTGTAAAATGCTTCTAAAACTTCGGGTTCTTTAGTGAAAACGCGTCCAATGGGATAGTATAAAACAGCGCCAATAACAGCCAGAATGACACCGATAATCAATCCGTATTTAATGAGTTTGTTACTTAGTGCAATTAATGTGCTGTAGGCTTCGGCACCATAAAGTTTTCCGGAAAGAATGTTTCCAGCACCAGCATAACCATCAACAACAAAGGCTCCGAAAAACCATAAATTTATGGCAATGGTATAAGCGGCAATGTAATTGGCACCGTAACCAGTAGCAAACGAACTGGCAAAATATAAAGTGACATTTAGGGCTACGGTACGCACAAATAAATTGAGAATCATAAAAATAAAACGTCTCATTTCTGGATTGAAAGGCAACTCCACTTTTAAAGGAATAGTGGTTTTTTTCAATAAAAAGTAAGCCGATAAGCCTGCCATAAGCATTTGGGCAATCACACTAGCATAAGCCGCACCCTCAAGATTTAGTGGAGCAATATAGCCATCGATACCATAGACCAAAATGACGTCCAATACAATATTTACAGCCGCTCCAATTATGGCAATAATCATGGGGTGGTAGGTGTTTTGCAATCCACGGAAAGCCCCAAAAACAGCTATTGTAAACAAAGTGAACGGAAACCCGAGTACCCTAATTTTGTAATATAACACGGTGTAATCTAAAATTAACCCAGAAGCATTATACAGTTTAAAAATGTATTGGGCGAATGGGTAGGTAGTAGCAATAATCAACAAACTTAATGAGGTGATTATGAAAATGGCCTGAGCGGGTAAATCTTTGATTTGCCCTAATTTGTTAGCGCCTAGGTATTGCGAAACTAACGACGAAATGGCACTTCGGGTTTGCCCCAAGACCCAAATGAGCATGGATAAAAATGTGGAAACAATACCCACTGCGGCTAACGATTCGGTGGCGTTAAATTCAATATGCCCCACAATGGCGGCATCGGTCATCGATAAAATAGGTTCGGCCACTCCTGCAATTAATGCCGGAATAGCCAACTTGTTGATGTGCTTTAAACTAATATCGATGCTCATACTGAGGATTTTCGGGCTCAAAGGTATTTTAAATTTGTGTTTTACCCTTTTTAGGAAGTAGAATATTTTAATTTTTATTGGGTAGGCGAAATAATTTACAGCATTATGTGTAGCTATGTGGATAATTGTATATATTTGCCGTTCAAAATTATGATTGTCCATGCAGCATGATTTTGAGGTGAACAACAGTAATGGGGATGTAGCTCAGTTGGCTAGAGCGCTTGACTGGCAGTCAAGAGGTCGGCGGTTCGAGTCCGCTCTTCTCCACAGAAAAGCTTCCAAGTATTTGGGAGCTTTTTTTGTTTATGTAACTAACTTTTGTGGACAGATTGAATGTAGTGCTGTGTAATTTTCAACAGTAAATCGCAAGCGGTGTTAGGCTGTCATTCAATAACTTTCAAAAATGAAATAGCTTCTTCTATGGCCTCATTCAGGTGGTTTGGCAGTTGGTCTTTTTCGTAAGGGTGCGAGGCTCCAAAAACATGGTCGGCACCTTCAATGATTTTAAGCGTGCTATCGGGTTTCCAACGTTTAAGATTGTGGGCTTCGCTCACTAGAACTGTCGGGTCTTCATTACCATGGATAATTAAAAATGGAATATTCAATTTTGAAACTGCGCGTTTAATAGTTAGTCGTTCTTCATTGTTTTTATAATCTTCGTAAAATTGGTAATAATGGGGCATGTTTTGTTTGGTGCGCCCGTTTACAACATATTTCACGCCATCTTTTTTCCATTGCTCGACATCACTTGAAATGGGCGCCCGATTGGCATAGTCTGAAACGCCAGCCAAACTTATTACCCGTTTTATACGGTGGTCTTCTTCGGCTTTAATCGTTACGATACCGCCAGCTCTACTATGGCCTAGTAAGTTAATATTGCCAGTGTTTGCTTCGTTTTTAAATGGAAAACCGTTAGAAACCCATTCTATAACGGTTTGTAAATCATCCAATTCTTTAGTGTAATTATTGTTTCCGAAGGCTTCCAAATCAGGGAAATCAATAGATTGCTCTACTGTGCCGCCATTATGCGAAAAATTGAATTTTATAAAGAAAAAACCGGATGCTGCGAATGCTTTTGCCATTAAATTCCACGCACCCCAATCTTTAAAACCTTTATAGCCGTGGCAAAAAATGATAATGGGTTTTGGCGTGTTGTTTTCTTTAAAAAAGACATCGGCCAAAATGGGTTTGCCGTGTTTTCCTTCTAGTACAATGTTTTTTTCAATGGTCATTTTAAACTTGTTTTTCTATGAAATCGATGTTCGGATTGCAAATTTCAATTATCAACTTTTTAAGTTCTGCTTCGAAGTCCAACAACGTATTTTGGGTTATCAGGCTGTCTTTCTTTCGGCTGGATGATGATTCTTTTTGGGCGAATTTTAAAAACCCCGAACTAAGGTTTTTAAACGAAATAATGCCCGCTTCAATAGGGAACTTCAGATTTTGTGAGGCTTGCATCATGTAGGCATAACAAAGCACTTGGAAACTTTTGCTGTGTTTTTTATAATCGGTTGTAATGTCTTGCCAATCCACAATTTCCACTTGATTTTGTTCTACCTTTCCGGTTTTGTAGTCAATAATCCTAATTGTTCCGTTGCACTCATCCACACGATCTACCTTTCCTTTTAATTTTATAGGAAAATCGAGTTCAGGGATATGGATTTCTATTTTATTATCGGCTTCAATGGCTAATATTTTAATCTCATTTCCTGCTTTGAGTGCTTGCATCTCTAATTTAAGAAAATTGGACACATAGCGTTTGGCAATTTCAAAAATAATCAGGTTTTTTCCGGTTGAAATATCACCTTGTTTGTATTCGTTTTTAAAATGGTAGGTTACTCTTTCTTCAATATTTGTTTTGAGTTGCTTTATAGTTTCAATGGTTAAAATCGTTCCAGTAAGCGGTTTGTAAAAATCTTCCAAAGTATTATGAACTACTGTTCCTAAAGTGTTGGCCGCCACGGTTTCTTCAACATCGTTGTGTTCACGAATTTTTAGGATGCTTTGGAAGTAAAAATCAATGGGATTCCTGACGTAATTGGTGAGCGATGAGGGCGAAAATCCTTTTCCGGCTAATGCAATTAATTTCTTTTGTAGGTCGGGTGTTTTTTTGATGCATTCCAATTTTGCGGGGATTACCGGCACGTTTGGCGCTAATATTTTGTGGTTGATTTGGTGTTTGCCCTCCAATTCCAGCTGCGTGATAAACCGACTTTTTTCGCCGCCGGTCAACACATCAGCCTCTGTGTTGTATAAAATATACATGTTTTTAGCGCGCTGTAAAAGTCTATAAAAATGGTAGGTGTAAACGGCGTCTTTTTCTTTGTAAGTTGGGAGCTGGTTTTCTAATTTGACATCAAACGGAATGAACGAATTTTGGGTTTTTCCTGATGGAAGAATGCCTTCGTTAACCGAAGAAATGATAACGGTTTCAAAATCGAGAACACGCGATTCCAACATCCCCATAATTTGTAAACCTTGTAATGGTTCACCTTGAAAATCGAGAGTTTCTGAACTTAAAAGCTCTTTGTAAATGCCGTGCAGGGTTGACACGTTGTCGATATACGGATGCTCTGAATTTAATCTTGATATTTCCTTGAAAAGCGTACTGAATCGGTACAAATATTCCAGAGCAAGTAAATTAGCGGTTTTGTTTTTGTCTAAATGCTGTTTTATAAGTAGGATTAAATTAGTGCAGTTTTCTAAAGTATTTTCAACCGACATTCCCCATTTTGAAAATAGTAAATCGATAATATTTTCACTTTTAGGAGCTATTTCGTTGAGTTTTTCCTTTTTTAAATACACTAAATTGTTATGGTCGATGGTTTCGGCTATTATCGATGAGTAATCTATGTTTTCAACAAAAAACAATGGTTTTATAAATTGATGCGAAATGATTTTAACTACATCTTTATAGTAAAACGTTGTTGGTGAATGTTTGTGTAAAAGGAATAGTGATTCGAACAAAGTAGCCAAAGGAATGGATTTTAACGGAAACCCCATGGTGATGTTTAGCGCATCAACGTTTGGCGGAATGGAGTTGAGCACCGGGACAAGTAAGTTTTCGTCGCCCAAAACTACCGCAGTATTTTGCAACGAGGGATTGTTACCTTGTAATTTTTTTAAGATTGAACCGATGTATTTGGCTTGGCCTATATTTTTAGGAATGCCAAAAACCGATATGTTTTTTTCTTCGGAATAATGCTTTGTTACCCAATTAAACGGATGGGTTTTAAAGTGTTTCCAGTTGTTTTTGTACTGTCTAGTAAATAATCCCGCATCGTGGTTTTTGTTATTGAAAAATTCAGCATCAATATCCCAATATACTTTTGCCATTTCATTTTGAAGCAATTCTTGAATGATGGTAGATTCCGAAGTGTTCAGTGCATTGAACCCTAAAAAAACATGTTGTTTTTTCGAATTGTTTTGAATGTAGGATTCCAGGTTTTCAACCGCTTCCCTGTAAACCAATCCTTGGTAGCCCAAGCCTTTGGCCAACAAAGCTTCATGAAAATGTTCGTAATAACTGTAAAGCTTGTTCCAAAACGAAAGATAGTTTTTTACGAAATCGGTTTTGTTAATCTCTAGCGACCAATGATTTAAATCTTGGATAGCACCTAAGTAATTAAAAATCTTTTTCTGTGGAATCAGGTAACGGTCAATCTCGTTAAAATCTTGCAGCAGTATTTGCGCCCATTTGGTAAAGGTGTCGAATGAATCGCGTTTTTGGGGTTTGGTTAACTGTGAATAGCTGTGGTAAAACTCAAAAAGCAATTCGGTGTTCGAGATGGTTTTGAGTTGGGAAAGTTGCCCAACAAATTCTTCAATGCTTATAATTTCTGGTGAAAAAATAGTTTGATTTAAAACTTGCGGCAGTTGATGTTTTAAGAATAACCCTGCGCGTTTACTGGGAACAATGAAGGTGAGTTCGGAAAAAGATTGTGTGCTGTTTTTTAGGTCTTTTAGAACATCAAAAATAAAAGTCGTCATGTTATAAAAATAAAAAACGCTTCGGATTTCCGAAGCGTTTTTTTACTTATTATTTGAAAATTATCTGGGCTGTAAATTATTTAGCCAAGTTAATTTCTACACGTCTGTTGTTAGCTCTACCAGCTCTAGTTTTGTTAGAATCGATTGGTTTAGATTCTCCGTAACCAAGAGCAGAAAGTCTGAAGGCGTCGATACCATTCTCAACTAAGTACTCTTTTACAGCGTTAGCTCTAGCGTCAGATAATCTTTGGTTCAAGCTTTCGCTGCCAACGCTATCAGTGTGACCTTCAACTGTAAACTTAGAGTTAGGATACTCGTTTAAGATTTTTATGATGTCTGATAAAACTTCAGCAGACTGAGATTTGATAGTTGATTTTCCAGTATCGAACAAGATGGTTTTAGCATACTCGTTAAGTTGCTTTTGAACTTCAGCAGTTACTTCAGGACAACCAGCGTTTGCAACAGTACCTTTAATTTCTGGGCACTTATCATCTTTGTCTAATACGCCGTCACCATCAGTATCTGGCCATGGGCAACCGTTGTTTGCAGAAGGACCAGCTTGGTTAGGACATTTGTCGTCAGCGTCAGTTACACCGTCACCGTCAGCATCTGGACAACCAGCTAAAGCAGCTATACCAGCTACAGTTGGGCAGTTATCTTTGTTATCGGCAACACCGTCACCATCTTGGTCTGGGCAACCGTTAAGCTCAGCTAAACCAGCTTCGTTAGGACAATCGTCTTTGCTATCTTCAATACCGTCACCGTCAGTATCAGGACAACCGTTGAAAGCTTCTAAACCAGCAACGTCTGGACAAGCATCATCTTTGTCGTAGATACCGTCACCATCTGTGTCTGTTCCTCCAAATTTAATAGAGATACCAGCACTGTGTTGGAAATGAGTTTGTAAGTAGTCTTCAAAAGCGTGCTTATAAGCAGTTTGAAGTGTTAAACCAATGTTGTCGTTAAACCAAACGTTTACACCTAAAGTTCCGTTTACGGTACCAGCACCAATTTCATCAACCCAAGTGTAACCACCACCTACACCAACGAATGGGTCGATAGTTGTTCCTTGTAAAAAGTTGTACTTAATAGTACCGTCTACACCATAGTAAGACCAGTCGTCAACTTTGTTTACTTCTTCTGGGAAAGTGTTAGCTTTGTCTCCCCAGTTTTCAATTTTATTTAAAGAACCAGTAATACCAAAAGAAAATCCACTGCTTAAGTATTTCGAAACCGAAATAGTTGATAGTGAAGGTAAGATGTTCCAGTGGTCGCTGGCGTTAAAAAATTCATCACCGAACCCGCTACCAAGGTAAGCATTGCCTTGTACGCCGTCACCAGAAGGGAAAGCATCAACAGCATTTACTCCAATGTTGATTTGCCACGGATTGTTTTCGTCTTGCGCATTAGCGTTGCTATAACCAAGTACAAGCAACATAGCGAACAGTAATCTGCTAAGATTTTTCATATTCAAAAGTTTAATTTTTAAGTGTTAATTGTGAACAAAAGTAAGTTGTTAAATGTTATTAACAAAGACAAATATAAAAAAAAATAGTACAAATGTACCATTCGTCGATAGTTCAGATTCAATTTAGATTATTTTCAGAGTATAACTTGCTTTAGCCAAGGTTATGGCGCATTTGCCCGAATACAATTCTGTGAAACAGGCCATAATATCAGCTATTTTGACAGATTTAAACCTGTTTTATTTTAATGTCGTCATTTATATAGACCAAGATTCTCTTTTTGATGACAATGCCCATTTCTTCCAAAACGTCTTGGTAAAGTTGTAGCTGTTGTATGTGTTTTTTATCCTCGACTCCCGTTTTGTAATCAATAATAACGGCTTCGTTTTTTTTGTTTACAGCGACTTTATCTGGCCTAAGAATAACACCCTGTTTAGTAATAATGTCCCGCTCGTTATAAATGGTGGAGGTTTTGGCAAAATAGTCGCTGAGTATGGGATGGTTGATAATTTGAACAACGGTTTCTTTCAGCGCTGAAGCTTGTAAATCATCAATAATGGAAGCGCCTAAAAAATCATCAATTACAAAATCAATATCGGATTTGGTTTTAATTTGGGCCATAATATCGTGAATCAAATTCCCCCTTTCAATAGCTTCCTTTTGTGCAGTATCCCATAAAAAGCTCGATTTGATCACTACTTTTATATGGTGTTGCTCTTTTGCCGTTGAAATGAATTCGTCCTGCAATTGGGTGTTGGTTTGTTTTTCTTCGGAAGTTGTTGAGGCCTTTTTTGAGCTTCCAAAACTATATATCAATTTTGAATCTTCCCACAGACACAAATGCTGAAGGTAGCTAATTAATAATCCTGAATATTTTTTGGTGTTAGCTTCGCCTTTTGTTGAAATATCTTTTGCAGAAACAATGTAAAGTTGCTCTGCAGCACGGGTTAAAGCTACGTAGAGTAGATTGATGTTATCCAACTCCAGTTCTGCTTGGTGCTTGTCGTAAATCTGTTGACCTTCATCACCAAAATATTCAAAATCCTTGTTGTAATTAAGCAGCGTATGCGTAAAACCCTGATATTGCTCTTTGTTGATGGCAAACCATTCTTTAGGCTCTTTTTCGCGGTAAATGTCCAAATCCGCATAAGGAAAAATAACTACTGGAAATTCCAAACCTTTCGATTTGTGAATAGTCATAATCTGTACCGCGTTTTGTCCCAAAGGAGAAACGATGCTCAGGTTGTCTTTTTTCTTATCGAAATACTCTAAAAATCCAGAAATGTCAGAACCTTTTTTCTGCGTAAAATCCAAAACAACATCCAAATAGAATTGAATATAGGCATTGCTGTTTTGCACCAAATTAAATTGACGAACAATGGTTTCGGCCAAATCGAAAAGAGGTAGTTGCAATAGGCCTTCGGCTTTTATAAACACATCAAAGGGTTCCAGTTTTTTCATTAGTTCTGAAACGGATAAGTTTATATTTTCTTCAAAAAAGTTGTGCTGGTCTTCAACGTTAAAATGTTTGGCCAAAAATTGAAGCACCTTAATTTTTATCTCTTTGTTTTTGGGCTGTAGCAATAAGCCTAAAAAATGGTTGATAAACTGTACTTCGGGAGCGTTGTTCAAAAGGAGGGTCTCCGAGGATATAATGGGGATGTTGTTTTGGCTTAAATAATTGGCCACCGCCACGCCGTCTTTTTTCTTTCGTACTAACACACAAATATCTGCTAGGTTATAACCATTGTTTAGGCAGGTGTTTATTTTTTCTAGTACTTTTTCGGTGTATTCAGCGTCTCTGTCGTCATCTTTGGCGAGATCCAAAAACTCTAATTCTACATAACCATCGTTGGTTTTGGTGATGTCTTGTTGGGCGAGATTGTACAGCTGACTATACATGTCATTATTAAAAACTTGATGCGCCAAAAAACTGAAAAGGCCGTTGTTAAAACTCACCACCTCTTTAAAGCTTCTAAAGTTGGCCGGGAGGTTTCTTACCGATTTTTCAACGTAAAACGGGTTCTCGTCGTTAAATAGGTCAATAAATTGCTCGGCCTTACCGCCACGCCACCGGTAAATGGCTTGTTTGGCATCGCCAACCAACATGGTGCTGCCGTTTTCGGCCGATAGGGAGTTGCCAAGCAGTGGTACCAAATTTTGCCATTGTACCACCGAGGTGTCCTGGAATTCGTCTATAAAATAGTGCTTAAATTTTTCTCCAATGCGCTCGTATATAAAAGGAGTAGGTTGTGCCTTAATTTCGTTATTAATAATGCTGTTGAATTCTGAAATAAGCATTTTATTTTGCTCTTCCTTTAAGGCGATAAGCTCTTGGTTTATGGCGTTCAGCACGGAAATTGGAGTGATGTTTTTGTAAAAAGCTCGTAAAAATTTTAGTTTAAACACGCGCTTTTTTACCGTTTTAAACGCAACTTCAATTTCTGGTAAAATAGAATCGATGGTTTGGGCTGTTTGTGGGTTTAGGGTTTTGTTGTAAATGCTCTTCCCTTCGGCTATGTTTTCTTCTAGCTTGTTGTCGTATAGCCTGTTGAAGTCTAACTTGGCCGCTTTTATAAAATGATTGGGTAAGGTGCCACGTGAGAAGTCTTTAAAATCTACGCCAGCGTTTTCAATAGTGGTTAACACATTTTGAGCCGCTTCGGTAATCGCATTTTCGGCCTGTTTTATATCGCTCTTTAATTGCTTTTTTAACGCATTGAAATCTGCTAGGGTCTTGTCCTTTAAAGTTTCTAAAAACGGAATGTCGTTTTCATTCACCAAAAGTTTAGCTATTTTATTAAAATCAATGGTAACGTCCCAACTTTTGTCGTCATCGGCCTTTTCAATGGCAAAATCTACCAGAATTTGGGTCAAGACGTCGTTTGTGCCGGCCTTGGCAATAAGGCTATCTACTGCTTCATTCAAAAGTGCCTCTTGATCCAGTTCCACTTCAAAATTCAACGGTAATTTGAGGTCGTGGGCAAAAGTGCGGATAATTTTATGGGTAAACCCATCGATGGTCGAAATATCGAACGCGGCATAATTGTGCAAAATGGTATTGAGGAGTTTGCCTGATTTTTCGTGAAGTGATTCAGGAGCTATTTCCAATTCTTCGCAAATGGATTGGAACATAGTGTGGTTTGCCGTTAGTATGTTTTCATCGGAAAAAATTTTAAGCGTATCAACAATACGTTCTTTCATTTTGGCGACCGCTTTATTGGTAAAGGTTATAGCCAAAATGCGCCTGAATTCAAACGGGCTATTTGAGCTAAATAAAATCTTTAAATATTCTTTTACAAGGGTATAGGTTTTGCCACTTCCGGCAGAGGCATTATATATGGTAAACGGCGATTTTTTAGGCATTTTGTTTTATTTGTTTACAAGATAAAAACAAACAATCATTCTATAGCAATTTATTATTTTTAATATTTTTTATTGCCCCGTATAATGCCTAAATTTGAAAGAAATTAAATATTAACACTAAAAAACAATAAAATTATGGCTTTCGAATTACCGAAATTAGGATACGATTATGATGCTTTAGAACCGCACATTGATGCCCGTACTATGGAGATACACCATAGCAAGCACCACCAAGGGTACACCAACAACTTGAACGCGGCTATTGAAGGTACCGATTTGGAAGGAAAATCTATTGAAGATATCTTAACAAATCTTGATATGGACAATGCTGCTGTAAGAAATAATGGTGGCGGATTTTATAACCACTCTTTATTTTGGGATGTAATAAACCCAGAGGGAAGAGGGTATCTTTCTGGAGAATTAAAAGACGCGATTGAAGCGGCTTACGGTTCTAAGGAAGCGTTTATTGAAGCCTTTAGTAAAGCGGCCGCCACTCGTTTCGGGTCTGGTTGGGCTTGGCTTTGCGTACACAAAGGAGGAAAAGTTGAAGTATGTTCATCTCCTAACCAAGATAACCCATTAATGCCAGGCGTTGGTTGTGGTGGAACTCCAATTTTAGGATTGGATGTTTGGGAACATGCTTATTACCTAAACTACCAAAACCGTCGTCCAGATTACATTAAAGCATTCTTTAACGTAATTAACTGGAATGAAGTTGAAAGAAGATACGCTGAATCTAAATAATTAGCTTAAAAGTTTTCTTCGGAAAATAATTTAAGGACGGTTTGGCTTATCGAGCCGTATAAAAAATAAAAATCGCTTGAAGGAATTCAAGCGATTTTTTTATGCTTTAATCCGAAGGGATATAATATATAAAATGAAAAAGGTGAACAAGAAATGTTCACCTTTTTGCCCCAAATCTACCATAAACTTAACCTACTTATGTTATGGTGGCTCAAAGATATTGCTATAAAAGAGGCTGCCGAAATATTTTAGTTAAACGACATATATATTGGCTTAAACGGGATAAAACTATTAATTGGGGTGAAATGATTTTATGTGGAAAACATCTGGCCGGGAAAGTAAAGCGCATAAAAAAAGGCGAACAGATGTTCACCTTTTTTTGCCCCAAATCTACCATGAACTTAACCTACTTATGTTATGGTGAGACCAATTTATGCGTATTTTAGATAATCTGAATATTTTTTAGATGAAATGCATTTTTTTAAGTCAAAATGCATTATTTGCGGATTACCAGTGCTTAAATTGTTAATGTCGTAATTAATAGGCACGTTCTTTATTGCCTTCGTAAAAGTTTATAAAAGCTCGGTTTACTACCCGGTTTCCTCCAACAGTTGGGTAATCACCAGTAAAATACCAGTCGCCCAAATGCTCGGGGCAGGCTTTATGTAGGTTTTCAACCGATTGGAAAATGATTTTCACCTCTGCATTAATAGAAGTGTCGCTTAGTAATTCCGAAATTTTGTCTGAAATCTGTTCATCTGTAAACGGGTCGTAAATTTCCTTTACAAAGTTTTGTACATGCTTGTCGTCCAAATCTGTTTGCTCGATACATTTATGGTACACGTCTTTTACAACATCATATTTTCCAGCTTCTTTTAGCAGTTCCAACGCAGCTCTAAATGCAATTAAATCTTCTAAACGAGCCATATCGATACCGTAACAATCGGGGTAACGAATTTGAGGAGCCGAAGACACCACAATAATCTTTTTAGGATTAAGGCGGTCTAGCATTTTCAGGATGCTCTTTTTAAGTGTTGTACCGCGAACAATACTGTCGTCTATAATTACAAGGTTGTCGTTGGGCTTAATTACACCATAGGTAATGTCGTAAACGTGGGCCACTAAGTCGTCTCGACTACTATCTTCAGTGATAAAGGTACGCAGTTTAACATCTTTTATGGCTATTTTTTCAATCCTGGTACGCTCAGAAAGTATTTCTGTAACTTTTTCTGAAGACAATGAGCGCTGGCCGTTTAAAATTTTGGCTGTTTTGGTTTTATTGATAAAAGCCTCAGCAGTTTCAATCATGCCGAAAAACGAGGTTTCCGCCGTATTGGGAATGTATGAGAACACCGTATTTTTGGTGTCGTAATTAATGGTCTCAAGTACTTTTGGCATGACTAATTTACCAAGCATTTTTCGTTCATGATAAATTTCGGCATCACTTCCTCTTGAAAAATAGATGCGCTCAAACGAACACGATTTTTTCTCTAATGGCTGTAAAATTTGCTTCAGCCTAACTTCGCCCGATTTTTTAGTGATAATGGCTTGCCCCGGTTCCAGTTCTTTTATATCCTCAAACTTAACATTGAAAACAGTTTGGATTACCGGACGTTCAGATGCGATTACGACCACTTCGTCGTCCTTATAATAATAAGCTGGACGAATTCCAGCAGGATCGCGTAAAACAAACGAATCGCCATGCCCAATAAGTCCTGCCATAGCATAACCACCATCCCAGTTTTTAGCAGCGCGTTTAAGTATTTTTGCTACTTTTAATCGTTCTGCAATGAGTGGCGAGGCTTGGCGCTTATTATAGCCTTCTTTTTTTAAGTCTTTATAAATTTTGCTAACAGCATCATCTAAAAAGTGACCAATTTTTTCCATAATAGTAATGGTGTCGGTATATTCTTTCGGGTGCTGTCCTAATTCAATAAGGTTAGAGAAAAGCTCTTTAACATTGGTCATGTTAAAGTTTCCGGCCATAATTAGGTTTCGGTGCATCCAGTTGTTTTGTCTTAAAAACGGATGAACACTTTCCACGCTATTTTTACCGAAAGTACCGTAGCGTACATGTCCGAGTAACACTTCGCCTATGTAGGGGATGTTTTTCTTTTGGGCGGCGACATCATCTTTATATTCGGGGTGGTTTTCAAACTCCTTATTGATGCGGTCGTTAATTTGTGCAAAAATGTCTTGAATAGGTTGTTGGGCTATTGACCGTACTCGGCTTATGTAGCGCTCGCCCGGTTTAGTGTCCAGTTTTATGCTGGCAAAACCGGCACCGTCTTGTCCACGATTGTGCTGTTTCTCCATCATGAGGTACATTTTGTTTACCCCATAAAAGGCACTGCCGTATTTTTCTTTGTAATATTCCAAAGGCTTTAAAAGCCTTATCATGGCAATTCCACATTCGTGTTTTATAGCATCACTCATAAAAAAATGTTTTCGCTTTTCTTTAATTATATTTCCCTTAGTCGGATTTTTAATAAATTGATTTCAAGGGAATTATTTTTTTATTTTAAACTAAAACGCACCCGATTTAAGGGCGCGTGGTTTTATGTTAACTCTATATCAAATTGTGTTAGCTGTTTAAACTGTAACAAACGTTTATGCACTTCGGAGTTTGTTAAATTTTGCATGCGTTCGGTGCCAAATTTTTCTACACAGAACGAAGCCAGTGTCGAGCCATAAATAACGGCATTTTTCATGTTTTCAAATGAAAAATCGTTGGTTTTGACTAGATAGCCCGTAAAGCCTCCTGCAAAGGTGTCGCCAGCTCCGGTGGGGTCGAACACTTCCTCTAATGGTAGAGCTGGTGCATAGAACACATGGTCGTCATGAAACAACAGTGCACCGTGTTCTCCTTTTTTTATAACCACGTATTTTGGCCCCATGGCATGAATTTTTCTTGCCGCCACAACTAGGGAGTATTCGCCGGTTAATTGTCGGGCTTCCTCGTCGTTTATCGTGATAACGTCAACACGCTTTATAACGTTTTTTAAATCCTCTAAAGCGCAATCCATCCAAAAGTTCATGGTGTCTAAAACCACGAGTTTTGGTGTTTTTTCCATTTGATCCAGAACACTAGACTGTACCAGAGGGTGTAGGTTGCCCAGCATGACTACTTCGGCATCTCGATAATCTTCTGGAACAACGGGGTTGAAATCGGCAAGGGTGTTAAGCTCGGTAACCAAAGTGTCGCGCGAGTTCATGTCATTATGGTAGCGCCCGCTCCAAAAAAAAGTTTTGCCTTCTTTTACAATTTCAATACCAGAGATGTCGATGTTTTTTTCGGAAAGTAGGTCTAAATATTCCTGTGGAAAATCGCCTCCAACCACTGAAACGGCTGCGACGTCAACATTAAAATGTGAAGCGGCCAAACCTATAAAGGTTGCGGCTCCACCAAGAATTTTGTCGGTTTTACCGAACGGGGTTTCAATAGCATCAAAAGCTACGGTGCCCACTATTACTAATTTACCCATGAAAGGAGTTGAAATTTTTTTGCAAATATAAGCCTTTTGAAGACTAAATTGGCTATTTATTGGTGGCATTAACTTTTAATGTTAATTTTTTTTCAGAAAAAATGTGACTAATTGAAAAATGAAGTGTCTTAACGTTAAATGCTATTATCAATTCTAAAATTGGGGGTGCCATTATGGTAATCCCTAATTTTTTTTGAAAGCATTATTTTCTTCCAAAATCGGCTGGTATTTCCCCCCAGGCCTTGGTTTCCCATTTCACAATTACGGTGCTGTAACTGTTGTTTTTTAGCCAATCGACCGCTCTGTCTACGAGTTCAAAAAGGACTTTGTTTTTGGCGTTTCGCTCCAATTTGGTATTGCAGGTTTTCTTTTTAACCCAACTTATGGCGGTTCGCGAATCGGTGTAAATAATACGGTTACTGTTGTTTTTTTTCAATAGTGCCAAACCGTGTACAATAGCCAAAAACTCACCGATGTTATTGGTGCCTTCTTCAAAAGGGCCTTGAATGAACAGTTGTTTTTGGGTTTTGGTGTCCACGCCGCGGTATTCCATTTTGCCGGGGTTTCCGCTGGAGGCGGCATCAACCGAAATGGAGTTGTAGTTGGGTTGGCCTATTTTTTTAAGTTGTTCGGCAGAAAGTTCGCTTTTAAAGCTTTTGTTTTTTCCAACGTAATCAAAGTAATTGCCTTTTAAAGCGGCTTTTGCGGCATCGAAAGTGGGGAAGGATTTGTACTGTGCCCCATCGAAATTGGTGATTTGGGCTTTGCAATCGTTCCAATTATCAAAAACGCCCGTTTTATGGCCTTTCCAAACGGTATAGTATTTTTTCTTTTTTTTGCTCATTTTCTTATTTCCCCAAAAAGCGGAAATCTCATGAATTAAATCTTTTCGTGTTATGTAGGTGAGGCGCTTCGACAGTGCTCAGCGTGACATGCCAGTTAATTATTTAGAATTTGGAATTTGTTTATTGAGTATTTCATCAACCACCTTCGGGAAATGCTCCATTTCCAATTTATGGATTTTGGCTGCCACGTCATCAGCCGTATCGGCGGGAGTTACCTCGC
Source organism: Tamlana crocina (assembly GCF_012037625.1). Classification (NCBI taxonomy): domain Bacteria; kingdom Pseudomonadati; phylum Bacteroidota; class Flavobacteriia; order Flavobacteriales; family Flavobacteriaceae; genus Tamlana; species Tamlana crocina. Next base: position 31,153 of record NZ_JAAVJS010000001.1, on the reverse strand, counting down.
ATTTCGCCTGAAAAATAATGGCGCCTTCGTCGTAATTTTCGTTTACATAGTGTATGGTAATGCCCGTTTCGGTTTCTTTGTTTTCAACCACCGCCTTGTGCACGTGCATGCCGTACATCCCTTTTCCGCCAAATTTGGGCAATAGCGCCGGGTGTACATTAATCACTTTATTGGGAAATTCGTTTAGAATGAATTCAGGGAATTTCCATAAAAAGCCAGCCAGAACAATTAAGTCGGGTTTCGAGGCTCTTAAAATATTAAGCACATCATCGGTTTTTGAAAGTTCTACTCTATTGAACGACAATGCGCTAACATTTAGTTTTTTTGCCCGATCTAAAACTTTGGCATGCGGATTGTTGGTAAGTATCTGAATAACAGACGCATTATCGCTGTTTTGAAAAAACTTAATTAAATTTTCAGCATTAGTACCACTTCCGGACGCAAAAATTACAATACGTTTCATTTACAGACTATAGTGTTATTGATTATTCGAACAAAAAAAAGAATAATTATTAACAATTAGAAGGTATTATATAAATACTTACAAGTAATTTTAGTAAATTACGAACACATTTTTCGAGTAAAAGTGTGTTTTAAAATAAAGTTTTTTATTTTTGCCAACTAATTAAAACTTAAAATTAAAAGATTATGTCAGACATTGCATCAAGAGTAAAAGCGATTATCGTAGACAAATTAGGAGTTGATGAAAACGAAGTAGTAACTGAAGCTAGCTTCACTAACGATTTAGGAGCAGACTCTTTGGATACTGTAGAATTAATCATGGAGTTCGAAAAAGAATTCGATATCCAAATTCCTGACGACCAAGCAGAGAACATCGCAACAGTTGGTCAAGCTATATCTTATATAGAAGAAGCAAAATAAGCAAAATACTTTATGGAATTAAAGCGAGTTGTAGTCACAGGATTAGGGGCTTTAACACCTATTGGCAATACCAAAGACGAATATTGGGATGGCTTGGTTAGTGGAAAAAGCGGTGCTGCGCCTATAACATACTATGACACCGAAAAGTTTAAAACCAAGTTCGCTTGCGAGCTGAAAAACTTTAACGTTACCGATTTTATCGATAGAAAAGAGGCCCGTAAAATGGACAAGTTTGCCCAGTACGCTATGGTAGCTGCAGATGAAGCCATTGCCGATGCCAAACTTAACCTCGATGAAGTTAACAAGTTACGTGTTGGTGTTATATGGGGTGCTGGTATTGGAGGATTGGAAACGTTTCAAAACGAAGTCATGAACTTTTCGGAAGGGGACGGAACTCCAAGATTCAACCCTTTCTTTATTCCTAAAATGATTGCTGATATTGCACCGGGCAACATCTCTATAAAGCATGGCTTTATGGGGCCAAACTATACAACGGTTTCGGCTTGTGCCTCTTCTGCAAACGCTATGTTCGATGCGCTAAACTCTATTCGTTTAGGGCACACCGATGTAGTGGTTACAGGTGGAAGTGAAGCAGCGGTTACCATTGCTGGTATGGGCGGTTTTAACGCTATGCATGCCTTATCTACAAGAAACGAGAGTCCGGAAACGGCATCCCGACCATTCGACGCTACCAGAGATGGTTTTGTTCTAGGTGAAGGTGCAGGGGCTTTGGTTTTAGAAGAATACGAGCATGCTAAGGCTAGAGGGGCAAAAATATATGCCGAGTTTATTGGAGGAGGTTTGTCTTCTGATGCTCACCATATGACGGCGCCTCACCCAGATGGTATTGGTGTAATGGCAGTAATGAAAAATTGCTTGGAGAATGCAGGCTTAAACCCAGAAGATGTAGACCATATTAATACCCATGGAACATCGACACCTTTAGGTGATGTAGCCGAGCTAAAAGCAATTACAGAAGTATTTGGCAGTCACGCAAAAAATATAAATATCAATTCAACAAAATCAATGACGGGGCACTTACTTGGTGCGGCCGGAGCTATTGAGGCAATCTCGGCTATTTTAGCTATGGAAAACGGCATTGTGCCACCTACCATTAACCACGAAGTAGTTGATGAGAACATTGATCCAGAATTAAATTTAACCTTAAACAAGGCACAAAAGCGCGACATAAAAGTAGCAATGAGCAACACATTTGGATTTGGCGGACATAACGCTTGTGTGTTGTTTAAGAAATTAGACTAAATCCCGAATGAAAAACATTCGTAACATATTAAATTCCCGTTTTAAACGCAACGGGAATTTTTTTATGGAATTAACTAAAATTCTGGGGTTTAAGCCAAAAGAGATTAAATACTACAGAAAAGCTTTTACCCATCGTTCTATGAATATTAAGGACGATAGTGGAAACCCTTTCAATTACGAGCGTTTAGAGTTTTTAGGTGATTCCATGCTCAGTTCGGTTATTGCATCCCACCTTTACGTTGAAGCTCCTAGTGGGGACGAAGGCTACTTAACCAAAATGCGCTCTAAAATTGTGAGTAGGGAGCATTTAAATGAACTCGGTAAAGAGTTGAATCTTATCGATTTAGTAAAGAGTAAAATCCCGTCAGGGCAGTTTGGTGATAATATTCACGGCAATTTATTTGAAGCATTGGTTGGTGCCATTTTTTTAGACCGTGGTTACAAATACTGCGAAAAGTTTATTTACAAACGGGTTATTATTCCGCATGTAGATATCGAAAAACTGGAGGGCAAGGTCATTAGTTATAAAAGCCTTCTTATTGAATGGTGCCAAAAAGAAAAGAAAACATTTGGCTACAACGTTTATGAAGATACCGGAAATGATGATGTTAGGCATTTCTCCGTAAAGCTTTCTATAGACAATAAAGTTGTGGCAAAAGCGAGGGCAACATCAAAGAAAAAGGCCGAAGAAAAAGCCTCGAAACGTGCCTTTTTTGCCTTTCAAAGTAAAATATCTAAAATCATTTAGGGCTTTTAGAATTAAAACGTTTTTACTACAACGTTTTAGTCGTTTTTATTCTTAAGAATAGTGTTAACTTAACACGATACAACTTTTTAAATATTATATTTACGAAATTTTTATCATGAGTTATGGCTGTTCACAAACTTATTCTTGACGATACTTTTGATGATTCGGTTTATACTTTAACAGCGATACATTGTGGGCTTGAAGATTTTCGTTTGGCCTATCTTCTAAATAAACATTTAGGGATATGCTTATGCCGGAAAGCTTCAGATCTCGATGCCAAAAACGGACAAGCATCTTACTCCATATTTGAATGGGAGGATGAAAAACAACTCATAACATGGAGTTTGGTGTCCAATATCTGTAAAACTGAAGAAATTCAGGAATCAGATTATAAGTCGTTATTCGACAACCAAGAAAAGATAACTAAAACATTTCACTTATTGCCAGAATTTAAAACTGTAAATTATTTTCTGAAAATAGAAGGCGAACTTTCAATAAAGAAAGAGCGGTCTATTACAGAGGCTATTTTAAACATACCACAGCTAGCCACGGCTTACAGTATTGATTCGGGGCAATTAAAATCTAAGGACAATTTAATTTTTAACTAATGTCAGCAGCACAAAAGAAAACCAAAATAGTGGCTACCCTAGGCCCTGCTACAAGTACGAAAGAAGTTTTAAAGGGCATGCTTGAAGAAGGCGTAAACGTATTTAGAATTAACTTTTCGCACGCCAATTACGATGATGTAAAAGAACGTATCGATATGATACGCGAGCTTAATAAAGAACATGGATTTACCGCAGCCATATTGGCCGATTTACAAGGTCCGAAACTACGTGTTGGCGTAATGAAGGAAGAAGTGGTGGTAAGCCCTGGTGACGAAATTATTTTTGCCACCGGAGAGCGCTTTGAAGGCACCAAAGAACGCGTTTACATGACCTACGACAGTTTTCCGCAAGATGCCAAACCAGGCGAGCGCATCCTTTTGGATGATGGAAAACTTATTTTCGAAGTGGTTTCAACCGATAAAAAATCTGAAGTAGTTGCTAGAGTAATTCAAGGTGGGCCATTAAAATCTAAAAAAGGGGTAAACCTGCCCAATACCAATATTTCGCAACCGGCATTGACCGAAAAGGATATTGAAGATGCCATTTTCGCCATAAAGCAAGATGTAGATTGGATAGCGCTTTCGTTTGTGCGCCATGCTGAAGATTTAATGCAATTACGCGATTTAATCAACCAGCACAGCGATTATAAAATCCCGATTGTAGCCAAGATTGAAAAGCCGGAAGCGGTAGAAAATATCGATAAAATTGTAGCGCACTGCGATGGTTTAATGGTGGCGCGTGGCGATTTAGGTGTTGAAGTGCCCGCACAGGAAGTACCGCTTATCCAAAAGCAATTGGTACTTCGTGCCAAAAAAGCTAGAATTCCGGTAATTATTGCTACGCAAATGATGGAAACCATGATTTCCAGTTTAACACCTACTCGTGCCGAGGTGAACGACGTGGCCAACTCGGTAATGGACGGTGCCGATGCCGTTATGCTTTCTGGTGAAACTTCGGTTGGTAAATATCCGGTGCAGGTTATCAAACAAATGGCCGATATTTTAAGAAGCGTTGAAAATTCAGAATTGATCAAGGTGCCGCAGTTGCCACCGCACATCCGTACTAATCGTTACATTACTAAATCGATTTGTTATCACGCGGCAAATATGGCCAACGAAATAAATGCCAAAGCCATTTCTACCCTTACCAATAGTGGGTACACGGCATTCCAGATTTCGGCTTGGAGACCGTCGTGCCATATTTTAGTATTCACATCGAACGAGCGTATTTTAACACGATTGAGTTTATTGTGGGGCGTTCGTGCGTTTTATTACGATAAGTTTGTAAGTACCGATGAAACCATTGAAGACGTTAACGCTATTGCTTGTAAGCAAGGTTATTTAGACGTGGGCGATATGGTAATTAGCTTGGCGGCCATGCCTATCCAAGCGAAAGGTATGGTAAATACGCTACGAGTTACCGAGATTGAAACGTGTAACGTGTAGTTAATTATCTCAAACTGAAGTCCAAAAGACTTTTTAAATAAACCAAAAAGCAGGTGCAATGTATAATGTACCTGCTTTTTGTGTTGAGCATAACTTTTCAAGAAATTAAAAAGGTTGTACCCGAATTATTTAATCAGTTCGCTGGGTAGATATCCCATTTTCTTTTTAAATGCTACCGTAAAGTGTTGCGGGTTTTTGTATCCTACCTTGTAGGATGCTTGGGCAATCGTGTAATTGTACTCTTCAATGAGTTGTTTTGCTTTTTCAATTCTTAGAGCGGTAATGTATTTAAACACTGGCATTCCATAAACCTGTTTGAAAACTTTTTTGAATTTTGATGTGTTAAAACCAGCTTTTAAGGACAGTTTTTCTATGGTCAATTCTTCTTTTAAATGGTTTTGAATATAATTTTCAATATTGGTTAAAGCCTCTATTTCTTCATTTCTCAATTTGTTTGAATCCTTTTTTGAAGGTGTTGACATTAAGGCTGTCAATACCAATTCGGTTAATTTGGATTCTAAGTACGATTGCCTGGTCATTCCATCGAAGGAACAATTTAGAAATTCATTAACAATATTTCTCAGTTTTGCGTTAAGAATTAATCCATCGTCAAAAAGAGCAGACAGATTGTTTTCTTTTTTAGCTTTTTGATATTTTTTTAAACTTCGAATAAAACAAAACCCCATTTTACTCAGTAAATAGGACTCGGTGAAATAAATATTTAAAAAATGTTTTTTATCGCTGTGATAATTATATGTGTATGTTGAAGCGGGAATGAAAAATAAATTATAGGCGTTTTTATTCAGAATAAATTTTTTATCAGGACTATGGTTTGAAAAAAAAGATAACCCGCCCTCCATTGAAAACTGGAGTAAAAATACGGGATGGTTATGGGACACCTTTAAAGTGTAACATTCTGTGTTGGTATTTTTGTAATCTTGGCAAAGTACGAAGGCATTATTCAAATGAATTTCTTTTACCGTACCCGTTACGCCTTCTTTAAACTCAGAATACTCCGCCTCTATCAACGAAGAAGTTTCAAAATCTTTTTCAAAATTCTTGACCAATTCCTCACCGTTACACTCTGAGCTTTCAAATCGAATTTCCATTACTTCCTTTTACGTTATAAAAATATCTTTTTGCGTTAATAAGAATCAGTCTAAACAAAATACTTTTGCCAAAAGTAGAGTTTATTTTTATTAAATCTAAATAAGTGAAGATAAAATTATTGTTGATATCATTCGTAGTCACACTGTCGGCATACGCGCAAAATTCTATTTCCGGAAAGGTTGTAGATAGTTCGGGGCATCCACTATTTGGGGCTACTGTGGGCATTGCTAGTGTTTCTCTGGCAACGATAACAAACGAAGATGGTGCGTATACGCTTAAAAATATCCCTGAAGGAAAAAATGTGGTTGAAACCTCTTATTTAGGGTTCGAGTCTAAATCTGCCGAAGTTGTTTTTAGCCGTAAAACCACAAACAAAAACCTTACTATAGACTTTTCATTATCCGAAAAACTAGAGTCTTTACAGCAGGTTAATATTCAAGGGAAAACCGAAAAAGCCAAAATAGAAACTGAAGGTTTTGCGGTAAACGTTGTAGAAACGAAGGAAGCCAGCCTCAGAAATATTCAAACCAACGAACTTTTAAACACCACTGTTGGCGTAAAACTGCGCCAAAATGGAGGTTTGGGCTCTAATGTTCAATATATGTTGAATGGTTTGTCGGGCAGTTCCGTACGTATTTTTATTGATGGTATTCCTATTTCTATTTATGGTTCTTCATTTAGTTTGAACAGTATTCCGCCGTCCATGATTAAACGGATTGAGGTGTACAAAGGGGTTGTGCCCGGGCATTTGGCCGACGATGCTCTTGGAGGTGCTATCAACGTTATATTGCACGACGGTACCAAAAGTAACTTTAACGCCTCTACTTCCTATGGCTCTTTTAATACGTTTCAGGCTAGTGTAAATGGGTTATACCGTTTCGAAAAATCAGGTTTTACCGTTAAAGCGTCGGGTTTCCATAATTATTCCGATAACGATTATAAGGTTTGGGGCGGTCAAGTAAAGCACATTGAAATAGATGGAAGCCAGACCCCCATTACCGCCAGAAGGTTTCATGATGCCTACCAATCTACAGGCGGGATGGCACAAATTGGTTTTACCGATGTAACATGGGCCGACCAATTTTTAGTGGGTGTAACCGGTTCCGACGATTTTAAAGAAGTTCAGCACGGTGCTTTTATGACCATAAGTCCGTATAAAGGCCGGTTTTTGGAATCTGATGCCCTGCTGGCCAATTTAACCTATTTAAAGAAAGACCTTTTTGTAAAAGGCTTGGACGTTAATTTTAACGGCCTAATTGGCGAAAGAAACAGAATTGTAAACGATACCGTTGATCAAGCCTATACTTGGAAAGGTGTAAAACTTCAACGCCCAGATTTCAATAACCCAGGTGAAGTCATTGACCATAAATATCCGTGGGGATCTCAACAGGAAGGTGGGCCAACCTTATTACACATCAACAGGAAAGTGGCCTCAATGCGAACCGGGGTGTCTTATAAAATCAACAGCAGCCATAAAATTTTACTAAACCACGTTTACAGCGGACTGGACAGAGAGGATACGGATGAAATGGTGTCGTTGTTAGAAAACACTTTTCAACAAACCAGCGATTTATATAAAAACGTGTATTCGCTAAGTTACGAGCTGAATGCTTTTGACGAACGACTGAATCTAAACTTATTTGGAAAACACTACCGCCAAAAAGTATTAAATACAAAACCGGTTTACAATGATGACCAATCGGAGGTAATCGACGAGGTTTATAAAAGCGATAAAGATTATAATGGTTATGGTTTGGCGGCATCTTACGCCATTTTCCCAAAGGCTATTGTACTAACCTCGGCAGAGCGGGCCATTCGTTTACCCAGCGAAAGAGAAGTTTTTGGTGATGCTGGAGAAAACCTAATCGCCAACCTCAACGTTAGGCCCGAAATTAGCGATAATTACAATTTAGGGTTTCGCTTCGGAAAGTTCTATTTGCAAAATCATGGTTTTTCGGTTTCTACCAACCTGTTTTCTCGAAATATTCAGGATTTAATTGGCTTGCCTGCAAATGCCGACGATTCATGGGAAAACGACGAGCTGGTGCAATATGCCAATTTTGATGAAGGCACTACTTCAAAAGGTATTGAATTACAACTTGATTATTCCTACGACAATAACTTTGGGCTTAATTTTAATTTTTCACGCCTAAAATTAAAAACCAGAAACAGAAGAGGGCAAGTCGTCGATGTGCCCAACACCCCCTTGTTTACAATCAACGGTGCATTGCGTTATTCCATCAAAAACTTTATTCAAAAAAGTGCACGCCTAAACCTCTTCTATAACGCCTATTTCACCGATGAGTTTTCGTATAAAACGGCGCAAGGCACCAACGTAAGTGGTTTGGATGCGTTTTTGGTTCCTACCCAGTTTATACAAGATTTAGGTTGCAGCTATTCGTTTCCTAACGAAAAAATTGTAGTGAGCTTTGACGCCAAAAATATTTTTAACCAAGCGGCATACGACAACCGTTCGGTGCAAAAGCCTGGAAGGGCATTTTATTTAAAACTGAATTATTTTATTAACAAATTCTAAAAACAATCAATATGAAAAATCGATTTTTTAATCTAATCACTTTATCATTCGCGCTAAGTGCTTTGGTGCTTACGGTAAGTTGTAGTGACGATAACGCAACACCATCTGAAGAAGAAGAACAGGAAGTTGACCGATGGATTACCATAGCCGCTGCCAGAATGGGCGAAAACCCTGGTGATGGTAACGGAGGTACCTTAATTTACTCGCTTAGTAGTGAAGATGCCAAAGACCCAACGGTTTCTATCGAGCCTTTTGATAATGGGTTTATAGTGCCATCAAACAGAACGGCGAGATTACAAGCTTCTGAAGACGGAAAAACCATTTTTAACATTAGCTATGCTGGAGATACCGGTGGAAATTATTCAAAATATACGGTAAATGGTGGTCAAAATTTTGTTCAAACAGGTTCAGAAATTAGCATCGCTCCTTACGTTGGAACGGCCCCAAGATGGATCAAATTATTTGACGGCGACAAAACAGGAGCTGCAGTATATGTGAATACAGAACACCAAATTGATGATAACGGTACTCCTGATGACGCAACAGACGATACTTATTTGCGTACCGAAGCCACTATGGGCATTGTAACCTTAGATTTGGTAAACTCTTCAATTAAAAACTTCCAGGAGCACAGTGTGGCTTTAACAGCTGAAGAAGAGGCTAATGGCTACTACATTTCTAGAATAGATATGCCTACCTTAAATGCAGCTGGCGACAAATTGTATATTGGCGCGCGTTTAAGCAAAGTAGACCCTACAACTGTGGAAAGAGATAGTGATTACGAAATTTTAGGTTCTAAAACCATTGTTTTGGATTATCCCTCTTTATTGAACCCACAAATTATTTCTTCTGAAGTTGGCCACGGAAACACTAACGGATACCGCAGTATTAATGCTTTTGAATACAACGGAAGTGTTTACCAAGCAAACCAAGGTGACCCTAGTGGGTCTCATATTTTAAAAATAGGTACCAATAATCAGTACGACGATTCTTATGTGTTTAATCTAGATGAAGAATTAGGGGTAACAGGTGCTTATGTATTGGCTTGGAGACCTGCTGCCAACGGAAAAGCTGTATTGGCCTACCGTCACGATGGTTCGGCTGAAGGCGTAGCTGGGCAACAAGGCTTCTTTGCTTTGGTGGATTTAGAAGCAAAAACTGCTACAAAAATCGAGGATATTCCTTATGAGCCAGATTTCTACCTGTTCCAATACCAAAGTTATGCGGTTGATGGTAGCGAAATTTACCTAACCCAAGCTCCTGTTGGAAAAAACGGAAACATTTATGTTGTAGATACAGAAACTGGTGCAGTAACAAAAGGAGCTGAACTGGTAAACGTTGAGGGAAGCCACTTTATCGGAGCCTGGTAAACAGGAATTTCCAATAAAATATGCTAAAAAGGAGGCGGGTTTTTAAAAACTAGTCTCCTTTTTTATTTGTAGATCTTATAAACTACAGATTTATAAAAAGGTTTTAATAAAAAGCATAGCAAATATTATATTTGCATCACAAAACAAAATTAGGTGAGTCAATCTACCCTCTCGCAAACCTATGCACAGCTTTTGCAAACGCAAAAATTGCAGGACACTATTGCCCAAACCGGATCAAAAAATCATTTAAAAGGACTTGTAGGTTCTTCATTGTCATTTGTAATCTCCAGTGTTTTTAAGGAAACGCAAAAACCGTTTTTGTTGGTTTTTAACGATAAAGAGGAAGCGGCACACTACCTAAACGACTTGGAGCAACTTTGTAGCGAAAAAGACGTGCTATTTTATCCGGGAAGTTACCGCAGGCCTTACGATATTGAAGAAACCGACAACGCCAATGTGCTATTGCGTGCCGAGGTGTTGAACCGTATCAATTCGCAAAAGAAGCCGGCCATAATCGTAACCTATCCCGATGCGCTTTTCGAGCAGGTGGTTACCCGAAAGGAGTTAGAACGAAACACTTTAAAAGTGTCAGTAGGCGATAAGGTTTCCATCGATTTTGTGAACGAAGTCCTGTTTGAGTATAAATTCAAACGGGTGGATTTTGTTACCGAACCGGGGGAGTTTTCGGTGCGTGGAGGCATTGTGGATGTGTTTTCGTTTTCGCACGACCAGCCTTACCGAATTGAGTTTTTCGGTGATGAGGTGGATAGCATCCGTACTTTCGATGTGGAAAACCAACTCTCTATCGAACAGATTAAAAAAATCAACATCATTCCCAATGTGGCCAATAAGTTGGTGGAAGAAAAACGCCAGAGTTTTTTAAAATACATTGCCCAAAAAACGGTAATAGGAATAAAAAATGCCGATTTACTGTTTTCAAGAGTTGATGATTTTTATACTAAAGCGGAGGAAGCTTTTAAGTCGCTTTCATCTGAAATAAAACATGCCGAGCCCAGCGAATTGTTTTGCGATTCCACTTTGTTGAAAAAGCAGTTATTGGATTTTACCATGGTTGAGTTTGGTGCCTCGGCTGTCATGTCGAGCAGAGTCGAGACATCCCATAATCAAATTGTAGAATTTAACACCACCCCACAACCCGCCTTCAATAAACAATTCAATCTATTGATTGAAGATTTAAACAAAAACCACAACAAGGGTTATACCAATTATATTGCCTGTGTAAGTGAGCAGCAAGCCAAGCGTTTCCACGATATTTTCGACGATTCAAACTTAGAGGTAAGTCCGTACAACACGGTTATTTTGTCGCTCCACCAAGGGTTTATAGACCACGATGCGAAAATAGTCTGCTATACCGATCATCAAATTTTTGAACGTTACCACAAATTCCACCTTAAAAATGGTTATGCTAAAAAGCAAGCCATCACTTTAAAGGAACTTACCAATTTGGATATTGGCGATTACGTAACCCACATCGACCACGGAATCGGACGTTTCGGTGGGCTCCAAAAAATTGATGTGGAAGGCAAAAAGCAGGAAGCTATAAAATTGGTGTATGGCGAACGCGATGTGTTGTATTTGAGTATTCATTCATTACATAAAATCACCAAGTTTAACGGCAAGGATGGCAAACCGCCCAAAGTGTACAAACTGGGTAGTAAAGCCTGGAAAACTTTAAAGCAAAAAACAAAGGCCCGTGTAAAACACGTGGCCTTCAACTTGATAAAACTTTACGCCAAACGCAAAACCGAAAAAGGCTATCAATACAACCCCGATAGCTATATGCAACACGAGTTGGAAGCTTCTTTTATTTACGAAGACACGCCCGACCAAAGTACCGCAACGGCCGATATTAAAGCCGATATGGAAAGCGAGCGCCCTATGGACCGACTGGTTTGTGGCGATGTGGGGTTTGGAAAAACCGAAGTGGCCATTCGTGGTGCTTTTAAAGCCGTTGATAACGGAAAACAAGTAGCTGTTTTGGTGCCTACTACCATTTTGGCTTATCAGCATTACCGAACCTTTCGCGAGCGTTTAAAGGATTTCCCGGTAACGGTCGATTATCTCAACCGATTCAGGACCGCCAAAGAAAAACGCGAAACTCTAGAAGCGTTGGGTGAAGGCAAGGTGGATATCATAATCGGTACGCATCAACTGGTCAATAAAAATGTAAAGTTTAAGGATTTAGGTTTGTTGATTGTTGATGAGGAGCAAAAATTTGGCGTGGCCGTAAAGGAAAAACTGAAAACGTTAAAGGACAATGTGGATGTACTCACCTTAACGGCAACGCCCATTCCGCGAACCTTACAATTCAGTTTAATGGCTGCCCGCGATTTGTCGGTTATCACTACCCCGCCGCCTAACCGTTACCCTATTGAGAGTCATGTTATCCGTTTTAGCGAGGAAACGATTCGTGATGCGGTGAGCTACGAAATTGAACGCGGCGGACAAGTCTTTTTCATCCACAACCGTATTGAGAATATCAAGGAAATTGCCGGGATGATACAGCGATTAGTGCCCGATGCCAAAATAGGTATTGGTCATGGCCAAATGGAGGGAAAAAAACTGGAGCAGCTCATGTTGCAATTCATGGATGGTGCTTTCGATGTGTTGGTAAGCACCACTATTATTGAAAGCGGATTAGACGTGCCCAACGCCAACACCATTTTTATAAACAATGCCAATAATTTCGGTTTGAGTGATCTGCATCAAATGCGTGGCCGTGTAGGCCGAAGCAACAAAAAAGCTTTCTGCTATTTTATAACCCCCGAGTATTCTGCCATGACCGATGATGCCCGAAAACGAATCACGGCACTCGAGCAGTTTACCGAATTAGGAAGCGGTTTCAATATCGCGATGAAGGATTTGGAAATTCGTGGAGCCGGTGATTTATTGGGTGGCGAACAAAGTGGTTTTATTAATGAAATTGGGTTCGATACCTATCAAAAAATATTGAATGAAGCTATTGAAGAACTCAAAGAAAATGAGTTCAAAGAGTTGTACAACGAATCGGAAGATGATAAAGTTTATGTGAAGGATGTTACTATCGATACCGATTTCGAATTGCTGTTCCCAGACGATTATATCAATAACATTGCAGAACGATTGAATCTTTACACCCAACTCAATAATTTGAACAAAGAAGAGGAACTGAAAACCTTCGAAAAGGATTTAGTAGACCGATTTGGGGAGTTGCCAAAACAAGTAACTGATTTGCTTGATAGTGTCCAAATTAAATGGTTGGCTACAAAAATAGGTTTTGAAAAAGTAGTTATGAAAAAAGGCAAATTGATTGGGTATTTTATAAACGATCAGCAAAGTCGTTTTTATCAAAGCAAAAATTTCACCAAGGTATTGCAATTTGTGCAAACAAACCCTGGCGTTTGTAAAATGAAAGAAAAACAAACCCGAAACGGCCTGCGCTTATTGCTTACTTTTGATAATATAAAAACTGTAAAACAAGCTTTAAATGCGCTTAAGCCCATTATGGCTTGATTATTGACGTAAAATTTATATCAGACTGAACGCGGTTTCAGCATCTCAAAATTTAAAAACTTAATCAAAACAATTTAAAAAAATTGAAACGATTACTACTATTAGCCCTCATATTTCCCCATGTTATTCTGGCGCAACATGCTATAAAAGGTGTGTTTTCTCCTCCCGAAGATTATAACGTGGCATTGTTGTACAAAGTGACGCCAACCATTTCAGAATACGTGGGCAACTCCGAGATAAATAGCAAAGATGGGCATTTCGAAATTAAATTAGATTCCACAGCGGCTAAAGGGGTGTACCGTTTGGTATATGCCATTCCGCAAGAGGATTACAATTTCGATATTATTTACAATGGAAAGGAAAGTGTCGAGTTGGTTTTTAATTCCGAAACGGGCGTAAAATTCATCAAATCGGTTGAAAATAAACTGTTGGAATCTTACACTAGCAGCATGTCTAAAATCACCCAAAGCATTGGGAATTACTACCGAAAAAAAAGTAAAGACACCCTAGCTTTAAAAGCTATTTTTAAAACGCAACGGGAAGCACAGCTAAACTTCGAAAAGGCGGCCAAAGGTATGATTGCCCTCGAATTTATTAAGGCCAACAAGCCGTTTATCCCCAATAAAGCTTTGGATGTTGAAACCTATGTTAAAAAGCTGGAAGCGCATTACTTTGACCATGTTGATTTTACAAACAAGACATTACAAAGCTCCAATTTGTTGCAGGAAAAAATGCTGAATTTTGTTTTTGGAAAATCCTCAGAAACCAAAGACGACACCGAAACATACATTAGTAATATTGACGTGTTTTGTGGAAAAATGAAAGCGGCTCCTGCCAAAGTAAAACGTATTTTATTGGTGGATTTGTGGCAACAAATGGCCGATTTAGGTCACGAGGCCGTGGCAAACCACATAGCCGAAAATTACCTAATGGATATTGCTGTGGCGCTAAACGATCAAGAGTTGTTGCATACGCTCATCCTCTATAAAGACCTATCGGTTGGGAGCACAGCGCCAGATTTTAATCTGAAAATAAAGGAAAATGGGCAGCTGGTAAGTAAAAAGCTAAGTGCTTTGAATGTGGCAAAACAATACATAATTGTATTTTGGAGCAGTACTTGTTCGCATTGCTTGGAGGAAATTCCGCAGTTGTATGAGTTCGTAAAACTCCAAAAACCGGGAAATCTAAAAGTGGTTGCTGTAGCTTTAGAAGACGAACCTGCCCAATGGAAAAAGCTTATTGCCAAGTTTCCCAATTTTATACATGTTTACGGCGAAGGAAAATGGGATAACCCCATTGGTGATAGCTATGGCGTTACTGCTACCCCGTCTTACTTTGTGTTAAACAAAAACAAAGAAATTATAGCCAAACCACAGGATTTGGAGGGTTTAAAGATGTTATTAGAACATTAGTTGTTGCTAGAATATTTTTTAAACTATTTATGAATAGCTATTGTTTTTTCTTTTTATCCCAAAAGATGTAGATTCCTAATAGAAGCAAACAAATTAGTGATCCCCATAAAAGCCCAGATTTTAAACTTTGCGTGTTTCTACCAATAACGGCTATAAAAATGGTTAAGGGTAAAATTCCGCCAAGGGTGGCGCCTATAAATTTCCAATAGTTCATTTTAAGCAAGCCACCTATGAAACTAACCGCATCGTTCGATAAAAACGGATTAAGCCTCGTAATAAATACAGCCCAAACCCCGTAATTATCTATAAACGATTTTATTTTGTTTTCCGTTTTTCTGCCTAGAAACTTTAAAATAAAATTTTCTCCAAGATATTTTCCAATAATGTAGCCTATTGTTGAAGCCGTAAAAACTGACGCTAAAACAATAGAACTGCCCCAAAATGGGCCATAGGCTAAAATGGATACTACCATAAGCAGTACTGAAGGTATTACCAGTAAAAACATCTGAAGAATCATGGCTGCAATCAATACAATTGGACCTAACCATCCGAAGTTTTTTATCCAATTTTTTATTCTGGTTTCATCATCGCTTGTTAAAACATCCCAACTTTCGTTTAAAAAAATTTCTACATCCGGAACTAAAAAATAACTCGCTAAAATACATCCTAAAATACATAGAGAAACATATAAAGTTAAATTGCTTTTCTGAGGAGGGTTTTTTTTCATCTGAGGCAATCAAAATTTTAAATAGGTCATTTTACAAGAAGTACTTGTCCTAGTTTATAAAGTTATAGGGTTTAAAATGAGGTTCTTGCAGTTTAACATTTTTTATGATTAATATAATTCTTGCTTACAAATGAGGGTTAAGGGTAAATTCAGTGTACTATTAAATTTGTGTGTTTTGTTTCCGCTATCTGTACTGTGTCAGGACGGTTATTCTACGTTTTTTGAACCTGAGGTGAATTTCGAATATAAAGTGGGTTCAAATTACACACAGGAGTTTAGCCTCGAGAATAGAAACCTAATATATTCTGATAACAATTTTATATATACCGTAAAACATTTGGAAATTGCACATGCTTCAAAAATTGACTTATCCGAAAGAGGTACTTTGGGTTTAGGTATGCAGTACCGGTTTGAAGAAAACTTTAAGAATAAAGAGGAAAACGAGTTTAGATTAGCACAAGAGTTTACTTTGGGTTCTCCAATAAATAAGGGTATTAGATATCATAATTTCGCTTTTGAGCAACGTTTTTATAAATTGACAACCAAGTATAGGTTCCGTTATCAATTAGGAGTAGAAAAACCTTTAAGCGCTAACCGTTTTTTTATAGCTGAAACAGAAGCTTTGTTTGAAGTTGCAGCAACGCAGAAACCTGAGCTAGAGCAACGGCTAAGCACAGTTTTGGGCTTTAGTATCAATTCTAAAACTAATTTTACCTTAGGCATGGAATACCGCTTGGCAAATTATAACCTTACTTTAGCCCACGAGTTGTTTCTAATAACAGCTCTGGATATAGAGTTATAGGCTTTGCAAAACATGGGTTGTTTGTATGGTATTTTTAAATTATTTATTAAAAGAATTATTTTTACGTAAGGGTATTGATAGAGCTAATGCCGAGTGATATTGAATCTTCCTGCATTCACTCGGAATTGTGCTGATACAGTTCGATACAGCGAGTCTTGCCTGTTAAGACTATTCTTTTATTATCTTGCTAGTTACGTAAATCTTATTTATAGCATATAAAGACCAGGAGTTAAGTTGGAAACGTAGAGTTTTTTGGGTTTCGCTGTGGTGGGTTTTAATAATTTTTCCAGTTAAATTAATATTTTTAATAGAATAGATAGTGTGCTTCTTTAACTATAAGGGAGCTAATTGTGCCGTTAAACTAAATTGTCCAAACAAATAATATCTCCAGTTTGAGGTACTATTGAATAAGCAGAGAAGTCATCTTGCTCAAATGCTTCAGTATTATACCCTTCACTAATTTGTAATGCTGAAATAGTATTGCTATCAAAGTCGCCATTTGAAGCGCGATACGGTCCTTCTAAAAACATAAAATTCCTCTTTTCTGCAGAAGGCTGTTAACTATTAAAAATGATAAAAAGCATTCTCTAAATGCTCGATTTTAAAATGTTTGTCTTCTTTCACAATAGCAATAATATCAAATCGTACTTCAACATCCAGTGCGTTGGTGGTAACGTATTCGTCCACGGCTTTTACCAAACGCTGAATTTGCTTAGGTTTTACAAAATCTTGCGGATTGCCAAAATCGGTTGATGAACGCGTTTTTACTTCAATCACCGCTAAAACGTCATCTTTTTGGGCAATTATATCTACCTCGGCTTTATCGAAACGGTAATTGCGTTCTATAATATCGTAGCCGTTTTTCAAAAGAAAATCGACTGCCAATTGTTCTCCTTTTTTACCAAGTTGATTGTGTTGCGCCATGCCGAATATTGCCGAAAGTTGAGTTTACAATTTAAGCATTTTTTGAAAGTGTTACCACACAAAATTCGGAATCTGGAACTTGAAACAAGATTAGCCTCTAAACAAAAAGAAATCGTCTTTCATGCCTTCAATTTGGGCGTGCTCGTTGGTCATAATGTAGTCAATGGCCTGCGAGGTAAAGGCATTGCCTTTTTTGGTAAGTGAAACCACTCGGTTTTCAATAGAAATCATATTGTTTTTAAGGGCAAGGTTCAACACCGTTTTGCTACGTACTTTTTGCCAATTGATATGTTCGTTGAGGTGGTTTACATGGCGTTCACTTTCTTCGGTATGGTTTTTTAAATGAAGTAAAAAGGTTAATAGGGACACTTCAATGCGTTGCTGTTTTTCTCGATATAATACGGCAACGATGCCTTTGCTTGGTGCAAATAAATATATGATTAAAAATAATAGCCCTAAAACTGTGGTAATGGATCCCGCAATGGAAGCATCGAGCGCATGAGCCAACCAATATCCGGCAATGGCACTAAAAATTCCGAAGCCACAGGCATAAAATATCATACGTTTTAAATCGGTGGTAAGCAAATAGGCCGCAGCGGCCGGGGCAATCATGAGCGCGACCACTAAAATAGCGCCTACGGCATCAAAAGCGCCTACCGTAGTTACAGAGGATACCGTCATTAAACCGTAATGAATTATGGCGGGCGAAAACCCCAATGAAGCAGATAATCCGGCATCAAAAGTACTCACCTTTAATTCTTTAAAAAATGTGGTTAATAAAATAAGGGTGAGGCTTAAAATACAACTAATAATCCATAGTGATTTTGGTCCGATATCGGTGCCAGCTATAATCATGCGGTCGAATGGAGCAAAGGCCAGTTCACCCAACAATACGGCATCAACATCCAAATGCACATCGTTGGCATGTTTTGCAATTAGAATCACTCCAATACTAAACAATACCGGAAACACTAGCCCTATGGCGGTGTCTTCTTTTACCAATCCGGTTTTTTGGATGTATTCCACCAAAACTACAGTGATAATGCCTGTTAAAGCCGCTAAAAGAATGAGTAGCGGTGAGTTTAAATCTTGTGTAATAAAGAAGCCCACAACAATGCCCGGCAAAATGGAATGACTTATGGCGTCACTAATCATGGCCATTTTTCGCAACACTAAAAAAGTGCCCGGAATGGCACAAGCTACGGCCACCAAACAAGCTACTAGCTGTATTTCTATTTGTGTACTACTCATCGGTTTTATTTTGTTGGTTGTACAAATTGGTGGCCGTTTTAAAACCTTCTTCAGTTAAGCTCCACATGTTCCCCTCTAAAACCACATAGTTTTTATTGACCAATTTTTGCAAAGTCCCTTTGGTGTAGCCTTGAAAGTTATTCAGGATTTTGATGGTGTGCGGATGCGAAATATCATCGTGCGTTGATGCGATGCGGTACATAAACGCCAAGGTTTTATGAAGCTGCAGGTCGCGACGGTTTTTTATAAAACGGATTTGTTTGAAAAGTAGCCCCCTACTGGGTGAGAAAATAAAGGATACCAAAACAAAAACACCTGCTACAATAACGATTACTGGGCCGGTTGATAAATTGTTTTGACTCGCACTAACGGCCGTACCAAACACTCCGGAAAATGCTCCAAATACAGCCGACAGAATTACCATGTTTCCGAGGCTGTTAGTCCATTGCCGGGCTGCCGCCGCCGGAGCTAAAAGCATGGCGCTCATCAAAACAACCCCAACGGTTTGTAAGCCTAAAACAATAGCCAGCACAATAAATGAGGTAATTAAAATATCAATAAATTTGGTGTTGAAGCCGAGCGTTTTGGTGTAGTCGGCATCGAAAAGTAGGATTTTAAATTCTTTCCAGAATAGTAATAAAACCAAAAGACAAATGCCTGTTATTGTGGCCATGAGCCATACGTCGCTTTCCACCAAAGTGGCTGCTTGTCCAAACAGGTAAGTGTCCAATCCCGCTTGGTTGGCATTGGGTTGCTTTTGAATGAAGGTGAGCAGCAACATGCCAAAACCGAAAAACAACGATAAAATAAGACCCAAGGCAGTATCTGATTTTAAATGAGTTTTTTTGATGATACCGCGAATCCAAAAGGTACCAATTAATCCGCTGACCAATGCACCTAGTAATAAAATATTACTGTCTTTGGTTCCAGAAATTAAAAAAGCAATGGCAATACCTGGAAGAGCCGCATGCGAAATCGCATCACCCAAAAGACTTTGTTTTCTCAGCACGGCAAAACTGCCCAACATACCAGTTACAGCTCCCAAAATAGCCGTGCCAAGGGTGATGGTGCGAAGGGTGTAATCGCTAAAAACGAGTTTTATGTATTCTGTTAGGTCCATAATTTCTGCGAAAGCTGGAATCTTGTCCTGTTTTCGGAGCTTTTTTCATCTATTCTTCCTCTTGACGTTCAATTCTACCGTATTGAATCGTGACTTCTTTTTTCTGTTATTTCCGTTTTACTTTTAAATTATATTCATTGTGATTCAGTACTGTTTACTGTAACTGAGACTGTAAACAAAGCTTACTCCTGAACACTCACTTTATAATTGATGCCGTAGGTTTTGGTTAAATTATCATCGTTAAAAATATCCTTAACTGGGCCAGTGGCAATTTTCTTTACGTTTAAAAAGGTTACCCAATCGAAATACTCGGGCACGGTCTGTAAATCGTGATGCACCACAATAACCGTTTTTCCTGCTTTTCTTAAGGCTTTTAAAATATTGATAATGGCTATTTCGGTGGAAGCATCAACGCCTTGAAAAGGTTCGTCCATAAAATAAATGGAAGCATTTTGTACCAATGCCCTGGCCAAAAATATACGTTGTTGTTGCCCGCCCGAAAGCTGACTGATTTGTCGGTTTTTAAATGGCAGCATACCCACTTTTTCAAGAGCTTCCAAGGCTGCTTTTTTTTCTTTTTGTCCGGGGCGTTTTATCCAGCCCAAACTACCGTAAGTGCCCATCATCACCACATCAAGTGCCGTGGTTGGAAAATCCCAGTCCACACTGCCTTTTTGGGGGACGTAGGCCACTTGGTCGCGCTGTTTGTCGTAGGGTTTTCCGTAAATGCTAACACTTCCGGCAATGGGTTTTAAAATACCTAAAATAGATTTAATAAGGGTAGATTTTCCTGCGCCATTTGGGCCAACTATAGCCATGAGCACACCTTCGGGGATTTCCAAATCGATATCCCAAAGTACGGGTTTGTA
This sequence comes from Tamlana crocina, assembly GCF_012037625.1. Taxonomy (NCBI): domain Bacteria; kingdom Pseudomonadati; phylum Bacteroidota; class Flavobacteriia; order Flavobacteriales; family Flavobacteriaceae; genus Tamlana; species Tamlana crocina. The sequence continues at coordinate 10,573 of NZ_JAAVJS010000001.1, read as the reverse complement.
ATTGTATGCAACCGTTAAATCATCTACTTGTACGGCTATCTTGTTTTCCATCTCTTTTGTTTATATGTTCATTTTGCCTTAATGCAAAACGAACCAAAAAATCAATTCAATCTGAGGAAATTCCTACGGATCATTCGCTCTAGAAACTCCATGCCTGATGCTTCGCATCGCACTTCCGTTTCTTCGCGCATTATTTCTGCAGATTGATGATTCGGACTGCGTCCGAATTTGGGACTTGACTTTATGCTATTTTATTCAATACAAAATTAGTTTTTCGCTTTTTTCACTTCAACGCATTTACAATAGTATTCACGTTGTGTTCAAACATACCAATATAGGTGCCTTCCTTTGTGCCTGAGGTTCCCAGTGCATCCGAGAATAACTCGCCACCAATCTCAACATGATGGTTTTTAGAATTCACTGCGGCCTGCAACGCCTCGATGGTGCGTTTGGGTACAGAACTTTCTATAAATATAGCTTTTACTTTATTTTCAATAATGAAGGCCGATAGCTTTTGAACATCTTGAACGCCGGCCTCGGTGGCGGTTGAAATGCCTTGTAATCCCACTACTTCAAACCCGAAAGCTTTACCAAAATAATTAAAGGCATCGTGGGCCGTAACCAAAATGCGTTTGTCTTTGGGTAACGTATTTACGGTAGTGGTTAAATTGGTTTTTAAATTTTTTAATTGCTCAGCATATTTTGCGGCATTTAATTGAAAGGCTTCTCTTTTTTCTGGAACCGCTTCTGAAAGGGTGTTGGCCACAAAATGGGTAGCTTGAATCCAGTAATCAATATTAAACCAAATATGCGGATCGTAATTTGAAGCGAAATATTCCGAACCGATAAGTGTGCTTTTGTCTAAAGCATCCGATATGGCCACCGTTTTCTGGGTTTTCATTTTTTCGAATACCTCTACCAATTTGCCTTCTAGGTGCAGGCCGTTGTAAAAAATGATATCGGCACTGGCCAATTTGGTAACGTCGCCCTCGCTAGCTTTATATAGATGCGGGTCTACACCACTGCCCATCAACCCTTGAAGATTGATGTCGCCGCCGCCGATGTTTTTAACCAAATCGGTAATCATGGTGGTTGTGGTGATTACGTTAAGCTTATCGTTCGATTTTTTTTCGCTTTTACAGCTGAATGTAAATACGACAAGGGATAAAATGAGTAAATGTTTTTTCATGTGTAAAGTTTATGGCACATTTTTTTAGGTAGCTTACTAGTGATTGTTGAAGTTGCCTTTAGCTTGCCAAACGCCTCTTATGGGTTTCATTTTGCCAAATTTAATTTAAAGTATAGCGTAAACCAAAAAATAGTCGTCTTCCTTGGTTGGGGGCGTAAACGTATGAGGGGTCGAAAGTTAAGGCATACGGATTATCGTTAGTAGCCAAGGCATTGCCTTGGTTGTCAAATTGTACGTTTTCATCAAAAGGGTCGTGGGCCCGGGCAATAATAAAGGGGTTGCCTTTATTGGGCGTCCAGTTCAGTAAGTTTTTCACACCACCGTAAATTTCGAAATTCTTGAGACCATCAAAAGTGAGTTGAATATTTTGAATGCTCCAATATGGCGATTCGGGCTGCCTTGGGTCTAAATCGCCTAAAAGCGGTAAACGCATGGGGCCGTAAAGGTTTCCGGTATAATCTAGTAATAGGTTGTATTTGTGTGTTTTGTATGAAGCAGCCCAGGTGCCCGTAAAACTTTCGGTTAAAATTTGGCGTTCGGTTACGCCATTTTCAGTTTTCGATACATCCTGAAGAGTAGCTCCCGCCAAAAGTTTTATACCGTTGGAAAACATAGCATCGATATTCAAACTAACCCCTTTGCTGATGGCTTTTCCGTCTAAATTATCATAAATAATTTGGTTGGGGTTGGTGTCGTAATTTGGTAAAATGATATTGTTGAAATGGGTGTACCACGTTGAGGCATCCAACCCGATAATCACACCGCCTTTGGTGAAAATTTTCGTCATATAATTGAGGTTGACGTTATATGAGCGTTCGGGTTTTAGAGCTTCAGCAATAATCACATCTCGAGCTCCGGTGAGTGCGGCATGTTCTTCGGTAAATAAATTCACTACCCTAAACCCGGTGCCGGCGTTTACACGGAAAATATCGTTTTTTGTGGGTTTAAATTTGTAAGCCACTCTTGGTGTAAAAATGTTACCGTGCCTTTTGTCGTAGTCATAACGTGCGCCCAAAAGGAGGTTGTGTTTTTCGTTCAGTTTTATTTCGTCCTGAACAAAAAGGGACGGGATTACCAGTTCGTCCGCTTCAACAGTAGCAGGGGTGTTGTCGTTATAAAAATTATAACGGGCAGCAGCACCGAACAATAAATCGTGATTTTTTACGGGTTTATCCCAAGTGAACTGCCCGAAGCCAATACGTTGGTCGGCAATATATGGGGTGTCGCCATATACCGAATTTTGATGGTGGTCGGTATATGAAAATTGGAACAACACTTTTTCGGAGATGGGTAGTTGGTATTTTCCTAGCACCTCAAAACGGCTGGTGTAAATGCTTTCGCCGTAAATTTGGTCGCCACCACGGAAGGATGGATTCCATTGCATTTCGCCACCCCAACGGTCTTCGTAGAAATAACGGCCGGCCAAAGAAAATACGCGATGGTTTGCTCGTTTGAAATTCCATTTTTGAAATACCGAAATGCGATCTTGTAGGGTTAAATCGGTAAAATTATCGTTGTTATTATCAACAGGATTACTGTAATTAAAATAGTTGATTCCAGTTAATATGTCAGTTTTTGCTCCCAATCTGGCTTTAAAACCTAAATCGGTATTGACTTCGCCCCAACCGGAAACGTAGCTATCTGCGAACACAATAGGGGCATGTTCGGGCAGTTTGGTGATAATATTTATGAGTCCGCCAACAGCCTCACTACCATAAAGTGACGAGGCGGGACCTTTCACGATTTCCACCTGTTCGATAAGTGAATTAGGGATTCCAGATAAGCCATAAACCGTGGATAAACCACTAACAATGGGCATGCCATCAATAAGTACAAGCGTGTAAGGGCCTTCGAGTCCGTTAATATGGATATCGCCGGTGTTGCAAACGTTGCAGTTAATTTGTGGACGAACGCCGTTTACATTTTGCAAGGCTTCAAAAATATTGGGTGTTGGGTTTTTCTTTAAAAAAGTGGGTGAATACACTTCAACGGGCACGGGGCTTTCCAGTCGAGAAACCGCTTTTAAAGTTCCGGTAACCACCACTTCGTCGAGCATCTGAGATTCTTCGAGATAAAAATTCAATGTTAAATTTTCGTCCTTTACCGAAATTGGTTTCGTTTGGGTTTTGTATCCCGTAAACGATGCCGAAATATGGTATTGTCCGGGCTCAATTCCGCTGATGTTAAAAACACCATTTTCGTTGGCTGTGGCACCTTTTGAAATTTCTGTTAAGTACACGTTGGCAAAGGCCAAAGGCTCGCCATTGGAAAATACGCGGCCGCTTATGTTTTGTCCGAATAAAGAGAATGAGACCAGGTTAATTAATAATATTAGATGTTTCACTGTATTATTTTTATGTATCTGTAGTTTTTATTTTTGTGCAAATATAAATATTAATTTAGATTAATCTAAAAATAGATTTAAAATAATGATTAAACTATATTTGTGTTCTAATTAAAAAGAGCATGATAACGCTAACAGAAGAGAATTACATTAAAACCATTTATCAGTTGGGTAAATACGGCACTTTAACGGTAAGCACCAATAGTATTGCCGAGGCTATAGAAACTAAAGCTTCGTCGGTAACCGATATGGTAAAAAAGTTGGCCGAAAAGGGCTATGTAAATTACAAGCGTTATCAAGGAGCGACTTTAACGTCCAAAGGAAAAAAAATAGCGGCCGATGTGGTTAGAAAACATAGGTTGTGGGAGGTGTTTTTGGTTGAAAAGCTCAATTTTTCTTGGGATGAGGTGCACGATATTGCCGAACAATTGGAGCACATAAAATCGGAAAAGTTAATTAACGAACTCGATAAATTACTGGATTACCCCACCCACGACCCACATGGCGACCCAATTCCGGATAAATCGGGTGATATAAAAAAATCTGATAAAGTGTTGCTGTTCAGTTTAACTGAAAATGCCAAAGGGGTTTGTGTAGGTGTAAAAGATACGTCTTCGGCTTTTTTAAAATATTTAGACAAACATAAAATTGCTTTGGGTTCGGAAATTAGCGTGGTGTCGCGCGAAGATTTTGACGATTCTATGGTGATTAAAATAAACGGTACCGAAATGAGTATTTCACAAACTGTGGCCAATAATTTGTTTGTTATAGAAGAATAAGTAAAACCAGAGGCTGTCTGGAAAGTCTTGAACATAGTGGGTTGGAGCGAAATCAAAAAACATGAGCTTTTTATCTTTAATGCATTTCGACTGCGCTCAATTTGACAAATTAGTTCAATTTGGACTTTTTAGACAGCCTCTAGATTTGTAAAATCGGCTAAAGTTTATTTTTTAAAACGTACTTGCTTTTTAATGGCTTTCGGGAATTTTTTGATGGGCGTTAAATTAATTTGCTTGTAATAGCACTCGGCCGCTTCGCTTTGTATTTGAATCTGGCCTTTGTCTAAAATAGAGCCGTCGTGTTTCTTGGCGTTTTCAACTACCATTACAATGTGTCCGTTAATAAGGTGCACGGCATCATTCCCCACTACGTAAATTTCTAAATGGTTCCATTCGCCATGCGGGGCATCGTGTTCTGAAGCGGCATGAATATAGCCTTTGCCAATAGAATAAACATCGCTTTCGGGGTTGTATTTTTTTTCTTTACTAAAATCACCACGAATTTCAACAATGGGAGCACCTATTTTAGGCTTTGCTGTATTACCACCTAAAGGAATAAAATCGCCAAAATCGGTTTCCTGAACTTGGTATTCCAAACTTGTTTTCCATGTGTTCCAAAACCGGCCATGTGGACCGTAGCAATGGTACAAAATGCCACTGTCTCTTTTTTGGTCTAACCTTGGTTCCCACTTTTTGTCGCCCCATTTAAACATAGCACTTAAATGGTAGTTGGCATATTCTTTTTTGGTGGTGAGTCCGCCAAAAATTTCACCGGTAATTTTTAATACAGGTTCGCCATCTTGTTCAATTACAGAAAATACGTTTTTTAGATTGTTGTTCAGTCCAATGGGATTGCCTGAATTCATTTTGTCTGATTGGTAAGTTCCTTCGGGGAGTCCTTTTACGGTTGAGTGAGGAATGCTCAGCCATATATCAAAATGACTTAAATCTTTGTCGAGTAAACTGATGGGTTTTTTGGAGCTTTGAGAAAAAGACACTAAGGTAAATGCAGAAAGTAAGCAGGCTAATAATACATGTTTTTGTTTCATTATCTAGTTTGTTGGTTTTCATGAAACCAAATATAGATAAATTAATTAATGGCAGCCACAATCGCCGTTGCTTCCGCAGGCCTTTTTTTTTTCGGCTTTTTCCAAAAGAACTTTTTAACCAAAAATATAATGGCAAAACCTACGGCCGCAATTACAAGGGTATTTTGGATTATTGTGTTCATTGGAGGGTGATTTTTTTTTCTATTTCAAAAATTGAAAAGCCATTAAAGCTACAATATACGCAAACGAACTCATTATTACCAATTGCAGTACGGGCCATTTCCAGCTGTTGGTTTCTTTTTTTACAATGGCCAAGGTACTCATGCACTGCATGGCAAAAGCATAAAACAAGAGCAACGAAATTCCTGAAGCAAAATTGAACAGCGGCCCACCCAAAATTGGATTGATTTCGGCAGCCATTCGGTTTTTTATGGTGGCTTCGTCGTCGCTGCCAACGCTATAGATGGTTGCTAACGTGCCCACAAACACTTCGCGTGCGGCAAAACTGCTTACTATGGCAATACCAATTTTCCAATCGTAGCCCAAAGGACGGATAATGGGTTCGATGGCATGACCCGTTATTCCAATAAAGGAATTTTCTAATTTATATGAAGCGATGTGTTGTTGCAGTTCGTCTTCCGAAAGGTTCTGTGAAGCGTATTCGTTAGTGATAATGTCTTCGGCATTATTAAAATCATCGCCCGGGCCATAGGATGCCAAAAACCAAAGAATGATGGAGATGGCCAAAATGATCTTTCCCGCGCCAAAAACAAACGATTTGGTTTTTTCAACCACGGTTAAGGTCACATTTTTAAACAGCGGCAGTTTGTAATTGGGCATTTCAACCACAAAAAACGATTTGCTTCTAATTTTTAAAACCCGGTTTAAAATATATGCGGAACCCACGGCTGTACCAAAGCCCAAAAGGTATAGCAGCATTAAGGTTAAAGCTTGGTAGCTCAACCCTAAAAATCTATCTTCAGGGATGACCAACGAAATGATAATTAAATACACCGGAAGCCTTGCCGAACAGGTGGTAAATGGCGTAACCAAAATAGTGATAAGCCGTTCTTTCCAGCTTTCAATGTTCCGTGTGGCCATAACGGCTGGAATGGCACAGGCTGTGCCCGATATTAGCGGTACCACACTTTTTCCGCTAAGGCCAAAACGACGCATAACGCGGTCCATTAAAAACACTACACGGCTCATATAGCCACTTTCTTCGAGAACTGAAATGAACAAAAACAAAAAGGCAATCTGCGGGATGAAAATAACGATGCCGCCTAGCCCGGGAATGATGCCTTCGGTGAGTAAATCGGTAAATGCTCCGGCTGGCAACATGTTTTTTATCCATTCGCTCAATGAAGCAAAAGTTTCGTCAATAAAGTCCATAGGAACTGCCGACCAATCGTATATGGCCTGAAACATGAGCAGGAGTATAAAAAAGAAAATGGCATAGCCCCAAATTTTATGCGTTAGCACCCTATCGAGTTTAGAGCGCAAATCTTTCGCTTTGGTAGCATCAATGGCATGCCCCTTTTTTAAGGCGTTGTTTATAAACTGGTAACGTTTTATGGTTTCCTTTTGCTGTAAGCGCTTAAGGTCTGCTTTGTTTTTGGTTTTAAAATTGGCGACCGCTTCAATTTCATTTCGGTCGGTTTTTCCGAAGTTAACATCTTGTGTTATTACCAGCCAAAGTTTATACAATAGCTGATTGGGGAAGGCTTTGTGTAAACTGCTGAAGTAATCCTTGTCGATTTCGGCGGTGTCCAAACATGGTTTTGTCGAAAGGTCTTTGTAGCCTTCAATAAGCTGCTTAAGTTCGTCGATGCCCTGTTTTTTTCGGGTGCTAACTAAAGCGATTTTTGTGTTGAGTTGTTCTTCCAGATGTGGAATATCCAACGAAATACCTTTGTAGGCCATGCGGTCGGCCATGTTAATGACCAACAGGGTGGGAATTTCTAAATCCTTGATTTGAGTGAAAATAAGCAGGTTGCGCTTTAGGTTTTCCACGTCGCTAACCACTACTGCTACATCAGGAAAATCTTTATCGTTTTTATTTAAAAGGAGTTCGATTACAACGCTTTCGTCCAGCGACGAAGCATTAAGACTGTACGTTCCGGGTAAATCGATAATGTGGGCTTTTAAGCCACGCGACAGTTTGCAAACCCCTTCTTTTTTTTCGACGGTAATACCCGGATAGTTTCCTACCTTTTGGTTTAATCCGGTAAGGGCGTTAAATACAGATGTTTTTCCGGTATTGGGATTGCCGATAAGGGCAACGTTAATTTGTTTACCCATGCGACACTTTTTCTATTAGTATGTGTGCGGCGGTTTCCTTTCTAATAGCCAAATGCGAGCCATTAATGTTAAGATACATGGGGTCTTGAAAAGGCGCCACTTGAACAAGCTGTACAGTATTACCGGGAAGGCAACCCATTTCCAGTAATTTTAAAGGAATATGGATGGACGAAACATCTGTAATTACTGCTATTTCGCCTCGTTTTAAATGTGCTAAGGTATTCTGCAAGCTTATTTAGATTGATTTTAAAGAGGCAAAAGTAAGGGAAAAATTTAGGCTAAAAAAATTGTTGTGAATATTAACTATTTTAACGGTTGTATTCTTCCTTTAAAATTTCAATTTCATTTAGTAAACGTTCAATTTCAGCGGGGTCGGTGCCGTCGTAAAATCCGCGGATTTGTCGTTTTTTATCAATGAGCATGAAGTTTTCGGTATGAATCATATCGTACGGGCCGTCAAACGGATTGTCTTTTACCGCCAAATAGCTCTTTCGGGCCAAATCGTAAATTTGTTTTTTGTCGCCCGTAACCAAGTTCCATTTTTTATCGTTTACGCCTTTCTTTTTGGCATAGCGTTTTAGTTGTGCTACGGTATCAATTTCTGGCGTTACCGAATGCGAAAGCAGCATAACGTCGTTGTCGTTCAAAATTTCCTTTTGAATTTTAGCCATGTGGTCGGTCATAATGGGGCAAATGGTCTGGCAAGTGGTAAAAAAGAAATCGGCCACATAAATTTTGTCTTTATAATCGGCTTGGGTAATGGTTTTTCCGTTTTGGTTGATTAAACTAAAATCAGCTATTTTGTGGTATTTCTTTTTGTACTGTAGGGTGCTGTCAACAAGCTCGGTACTCACCATGGTAGGTTGGTAAATGGGCAAGGGCTGGTACACGTTCAATGTATTGTAAATGATAAAAACGATAATGATTGAAATGGCCAAAAAAACAATGGCGAACCGCTTGTATTCCTTAAAAAAAGATAGCATTGAAAATATAATTTTAGCAAAAATACAATGATTTTTCTGTTGAAAACGCGTTGCGCCATCTTAAATTACAGTTAAAAAAACGGCCATTCCGTAATTGTCTTTTATAAAGTTGGTTTAAAACCTTACTTTTGTGCGATTGTAAAAAAAATTGTTACACACTATTTATGGAGTTTGTTATAAAAATATCGCAGTTTTTGTTAAGCCTTTCATTGCTTATAGTCCTGCACGAGTTGGGGCATTTTATACCGGCAAAGGCTTTTAAAACTAGAGTTGAAAAGTTTTACCTGTTTTTTGATGTGAAATTTTCATTGTTCAAAAAGAAGATTGGTGAAACCGTATATGGTATTGGTTGGCTGCCGCTTGGAGGGTATGTGAAGATTTCTGGAATGATTGATGAAAGTATGGATACCGAGCAAATGGCACAAGAACCGCAGCCTTGGGAATTCCGTTCGAAGCCGGCTTGGCAACGATTAATTATTATGTTGGGAGGCGTTACCGTAAACTTTCTTTTGGCGATTTTAATTTACATCGGCATGAGCTTTTTTTACGGAGAAAGCGTATTGCCGATTGAAAATATAAAAGACGGATTGGCCGTAGAAAGTACCGTAGCCAACAAAGCAGGTTTACAAACCGGTGACAAGATTTTAGCTGTTGATGGCGAAAAAATTGAGACCTTTTCGCAGATTTCTGAAAAGGTATTATTTGGAAAGGAAGTGTTGATTGAGCGCGATGGGGTGCAATCTACAATCACGATGCCGGAAGATTTTTTAGCACAATTGATGGACTCGAAAGAACGTGGTTTTATAAGCTTAAGACAGCCATTTATTGTGATGCAAGTTCCGGATACGTCTTACAACAAGGCCAGTGGATTGCAGAAAGGCGACATACTTTTAGCGCTTAACGATTATAAAACCAAATATGCCGATCAGGTTAGAGATGGTTTAGAGCAGTTTAAAGGTCAGGAAGTAACTGCTACCGTAAAACGCGAAAACCAGAGTTTAACGTTACCCTTAAAAGTAAATGACGAAGGGAAATTGGGGGTTGTGTATGCTGCGGCATCAACCCCAGAAACTTTAGAGGCTTTGGGTTATTACGATTACCAAACTAAAGATTACGGATTTTTTGAAGCTATTCCGGTTGGAATGCATAAAGCCAAAGAACGTGTGGCATCATATTGGGACCAATTAGGAGCTATTTTTACGCCAAGTACAGGGGCTTACAAAGGCGTAGGAGGCTTTAAGGCCATTTACGATATCTTCCCTAGTTTTTGGAGCTGGCAAGCATTTTGGAGCATTACAGCCTTTTTGTCGATTATGTTGGGTGTGTTGAACTTGTTGCCTATTCCGGCCTTGGATGGCGGCCACGTGATGTTTTTACTTTACGAAATGGTTTCTGGAAGAAAGCCGGGCGATAAGTTTATGGAGTATGCCCAAATGGTTGGTTTCTTTATTTTAATAGCCTTAGTGTTGTTTGCAAATGGCAATGATATTTATAAAGCGATTTTTAATTAAAATTTTTTTTAAAAAGTATTGCGAGAACTAAAATAATATATATCTTTGCGCTCGCAAAAGCGAAACAAAACCTTCCTCAGTAGCTCAGTTGGTTAGAGCATCTGACTGTTAATCAGAGGGTCGCTGGTTCGAGCCCAGCCTGAGGAGCAAACAAAGACTTTACAGAAATGTAAGGTCTTTTTTGTTTTATGCAAAGGCTCCATAGTTCAAGGGATAGAACAAAAGTTTCCTAAACTTTAGATCCAGGTTCGAATCCTGGTGGAGTCACTTATTTTTAAAGGGCAAAAATCGGATCAAGTACAAAAGTTGGGGACTAAGCATAAACTTGAGTTAATCTGAACAGGAAGAACTCTTTATTTCTTACACCTCTAAGTTGCATTCTAAACGCTTTAATTTTGGCATTAAAGGATTCCGCTG